>DASYAX010000228.1:0-14930 GCA_036501045.1 Bryobacteraceae bacterium | reverse complement strand
ACGCAGCAGTTGATTGCGGATGGCTGGGGATACGCGACGATCGATCCAGGGAGCATACAAGCGGACAATGGCGCGGGGCTGACGCGCGGAATCATTGGACTGGTGAACAAAGGGCAACCGCGGAAGCCGGAGGATTGGGGCGCGCTACGGGCGTGGTCATGGGGAGCGGCGCGCGGGCTGGATTATCTGGAGACGGATCCGGCGGTGGATGCCAAACATGTTGGCATTGAGGGCGTGTCGCGCTATGGGAAGGCAGCCCTGGTGACGCTCGCTTTTGAGCCGCGTTTTTTCATGGGGTTGATCGGCTCGTCGGGCGAAGGCGGGGCCAAGTTGAATCGCCGGAACTGGGGCGAAGCGGTGGAGAGCCTAACGGGCGGCGAGTATTACTGGATGGCGGGCAATTTCATGAAATACGGCGCGTCGGAGGCGGTGTTCGGAAGCAAGAATGCGGGGGATCTGCCGGTGGATTCGCACGATCTGATTGCCTTGTGCGCGCCGCGGCTGACGTTCATCAGCTACGGGGTGCCGGAAAAGGGCGACGCGAAATGGCTCGACCAAAAGGGAAGCTACATGGCGACGGTAGCGGCGGGTGTTGCTTTCAAACTACTGGGCGTGAAAGATCTGGGAGTCGGGAACGATTACCGCACGGCGCAGATGCCCGCGGTGAATAGCGGGTTGCTGGACGGCGAGTTGGCATGGCGGCAGCACGATGGCGGCCACACGGATGCGCCCAACATGAAGTACTTCATCGCGTGGGCCGACCGGTTCATGGGGCGCGCGAAGACGCCACATTAGGGCCGATTGCCGCTTCGAGCCCGAAGTAGCCGCAGTAGCGAAGATCCGCGGCTCAGGGGTGATGATTGCATATTCGCCGGCAAATTGGTCTCATGCTTTCGATCGGAGAAAGAAACAATCTTGTAAATGCGCGTGATAAACCGTACGATCCCGAAAACAGAGAAAAAACATCGACGTCGAAACGCAGGAGTCCCGTTACTTTACACACGAGGCCGCATTGAATTCCTGCCAGATGCGCATGCTTGCTTCTTGCGGATACGTTTGAGCGGCTGGGGCTTCGGCAATATGGCCGTTGGCGGTTTCGATCTGCACTAGGAACGGATTCAGAAAACGGCCGAACCTCGTGAGCGCCGGCACATCGCCTTTTGCCAGCGCGGTTTCGATGGTCTGTTGCGTCCACGGAGAGAGCGTCTCTACGCGGCCTACAAACACCCGGGCCAGGGTGGCGGGAGCGGGCGTAATTTTTAGTGGAAGCTGCGCGTCGACGAACGGGCGCGGGACGATATAGAAGACGCGCGTGCCCTCTTCGAACCAGGAATCCTGCCAGGTCTCAAGCATAGCGAGCGCTTCCTTCTTATATAGGCCAAATTCCACGAGCGAGTTCACCATGTCCTGGCGCAAAGCCGGCACGTCGCCGGTGAGTTCGGGCGGGTCGAGCGTCACGGCATGATCGAGGCCATGGGCCACGCGATATCCGATTTTCCCGTTATGGTTTTCGAATAGAATCGCCAACGGAATCGTATCGGAGCCGGTATTGCGGACCACCAGTTTGCCGTCGCTCCGGAAGACCGCCTCGAGCGGAGCCAGGAAGTTCGCCATCCCGCGGTAAAAGATGAATTTTTCCTGTTGCCCTCCGATGTGAAGCGGCGCTGAATCGGTATTACGCGCGGCGTAGTAGCGGCTTGGACCGATGCCGGCCGGAAACGCCGGATTTTCGGCCGCCTGCGCTTGCACGGCATCCCACTCGAGCCGTCCGTTCCCAAACCGCATCCACTCGCGTGGATTCCGTGAAAAATCGGGCTTCACTTTTGTCGCTTGCGGATACCACTCCGTGAGCCATCCCTGCGGAAAATCGACTTGCACGGATAGGGTCACGTTGAGCTTTGAATAGAAGTACAAGACCGGCGTCTCCATGCGCACCAAGCCTTCCGCGAGTTTGATGTTCAACGGACTCAGCCGGTCGACAAAGCACGGTAAATCGGCTGGGCCTGAAAGAGGCGCCCACGCGACCGAGACTCCGTCTTTTCCGGCGACCGAAGTGAATGTCCCCCACTCATGCGCGACGAAACTCTGGGCGGAGAGAGCGACGCTTCCGCTGAACGCGGGCGCTAACAGGAGAGCGGTTAGGGTGCTTTTCAAGAGCGGCATGCGACAGAGACGGATCTGACCGGCTGGCTGTTAACGCTATGTCGATTAAAGAGAAATTTGGTGCAGGTTGCCTACAGCTATAAAGGAATCCCGCCCGTTTAACTTATGACTATTAGATGGCTTAATCGCGCCGTATTTCTTCTAGCTACGGTGTTCGCGGCTGGCGCGCCGATTCTCGGGGCAAGTATTTCAGCCAGCAGCAGTTTCCTATCCTTCGGCGCCACAAACGTTGGACAGCAGAGCCCGCTGCAGACTGTTACGGTCACGTTTGGCCCGATTGCGGTAGCAGCGGTGCCGATTACGATCTCGAATTCAGCCATGTTGGACCGGTACACCTGAATATCGACTACAACGGCACTGGCGCGCTTAGCGGTACGGCCAACTTCGTGGGCTGGGCGGTCAGCGATAATTCGTCGATTACTAGCGTGGCGGTCACAATCGACGGCAACTCGGCGGGGAACGCCAGCTACGGCGACAACCGGAGCGATGTCTGCGCGTTGTATACAAACCGGCTGGGTTGTCCAAACGTTGGCTGGCACTTGCCGGTGGACACGACAAAATTGTCGAATGGGAGCCACACGCTGTCGATCACCGGCACTTCGAGCTTAGGCCAACAGGCCACCGCAAGCGCTACGTTCGCCGTGAAGAACTGAGGCCGCGGCTCCCCAGCCGCCGCTCGAATGTTTCGGCTAACGTCCGGATGTTTCGTCGGTTGTCGTACTTCTCTTCAATTTTTCGCCGCGCCGCGAGGCGCATCGCCGATCGCAAGTCCGGATCGTCCATCAGGCGCTCGATTTCTTGCGCCATATCGCGCTCGTCGGCAACCGTGACCAGAAATCCTTCGACGCCGTCCTCAATCAGCTCCGGTATGCCGGTGATGCGGGGAGCCACACACGGAATGCCTTGCGCCATCGCCTCCATCAGGACAACCGGAAGGCCCTCGGCGAAACTCGAAAAGACAAACAGATCGGCGCGCGCATACAGGGCGCGCAGTTCGTCCTGATTTTTCCATCCTTCGAACACCACCTGGCTGGCGACGCCCAGTTCGGCGGCCAGACGCTCCAGCAGAGGACGGTCGGGTCCGTCGCCCACCAGCCGCAGCACAAAATGTCTTCCGCCGGCGGCGAGAATCGCGGCGCTCTCAATGAGGAATTGAAACGCGCGCGGAGTGGCCATACCGCCCGCCGAGAGAAGTTCAAAGGATTCGGGATTGCGCCGGAACTCTGCCACGGGAAAGGCTTCGGGGTCAACGCCAAGCGGACACACCTCCACTTTGCTCCACTCTTCGTGGGGGATCGCGCGCAGAATTTGGCTGCGGCCGAATTGGCTGATGGCGAATACGAATTCGGAGGCGATGACTTTATCGCGCAAACGGAATCCGGCGATATCGTCGAACTCCGCCGATCCATGGATGGTCATGGAGATGCGAATGGGGAAGATGCGCGAGAGAATCCAAGCGACGGTGGAAGCGTAATGCGTGTGAACATGCCTCAGCTTGTTGGACTCAAGCCACACACCCGCCGCCACTGCTTCCACGAAGTAGAGCAGCGCGTAGAGCGTGCGGATCGGATGAAAACGGCCGTAAGACAGTGCGCACGCGAATCCGCGCAAAAAGCCCGCCGGGTGAGTAACGAACGTACGGAGCAGCGAAAGAATCAGCCCCGCTTTGTTCGTGAGCAGATAATGCGTGCGAGCGGCTTCGTCGCGCTCTTCGCCCGTGAGCTGCGTAGCGGAACGATCGTCGGGACGAACCGCCATCACGCGAACATCCCAGCCGCTCTGCCTCAATTGCCGGACCTCGCGCAACAGATAAGCGTGCCGGATGAACGGATATTGGCTGATCAGGTAAGCGATTCGCACCTAAGCTTTAGGATCAAACCCGAGATTGCCGTAGATCGCGGCCCTGGTAGGCATATAAGTGGCCCTCGGCGGCGACCGCCGCGTTCGTGTCATTGACCAGCGTGCCTGTCTCGACATGCACGATGGTGGCGTATCCAAGTGATAAAAGATATGCCACAATTTCCGCAGCCTTGGCGCGCTTCAGGTTCATGGTCTCGCCGTGCATTTCGAGAAACAGCGCGGGCCGATGTTCGCGAATCGTCTGAGCCCCTCCACGCAGCGCGTCGATTTCCATGCCTTCAATATCGACCTTGATGAAATCGGGCTTCGGCAGTTTGGATTCCCGAATCTCGTCGTCGATGGTCGAAATCCGCACCGCCTCGGAGCGCGTGGCCACATTCGATTCTTTCAAACTCTGCGCCACGTTGGAATCCCCGCTCGATCCGCCCGGCATGAGGTCCCACGAAACCAGTTCAAGCGTCCCCGGCTTCGATCCAAGGCCCACATCGCGCACGATCACATTCGTTAATCGATTCAAGGTTACGTTCTGCTGTAGCCGCTCGCGGTTGCGCCGGCTGGGTTCGAAGCAGACCACCTGCCGCGCCTGGCGCGCAAAAAACATCGTCAGCAGACCCTGAAAGGCGCCGACATCGTAAATCGCTAGATCCTTCAGGTCGAGACTGCGCCAAAACGTGTGTTCCGCCGTTTCCGCCGAACCTGAAAGCGCTTCGGGCATCCAGCCCAAACCGCCTTTGCGCTTCATCCCCTTCAACAATCCATGGTGAACGGTGTACTTGAAGCCGTCGAACAGCGTCGAGCTGATGCGCGCGATGACCCGATGTTTCAGCGTGTAATGGCGAAACGGTAAGTCATCTTTGTTCGTTTCAGAACCTTGCGTTTCAGAGCCTTGCGTTTCAGAGCCTGGCATAGACGAAACTCCCCCCATTGGAGCACAGGGCGGACCATCGCGTTCGAGCAGCATTCGATACAAGCTCTCCGTTCGTTGCAGCGCATTGCGCATCGAGAACCGCTCATGCGCGGTAATCACCGCCTGCCGGCGCAGCTTTTGCCGCAAACTGTCATCGCTGGCCGCAAGACGCAGCATGGCGGTGAGTTGCCCGGCATCCGCCGAATCGAAAATCAAACCGTCTTCGCGATGCGTGACAAGCTCCGGAATGCCGCCCACGCTCGACCCAATGACGCAGCATCCACAGGCCATGGCTTCGAGCAATCCGTTGGGAAAGCTTTCCGACGACGAGCTGTTGATGTAAATGTCGATCGACTGCATGGCTTCGGCCACGGCGGCGCGCCCCGGCTCGAAATCGCAAACGTCTTCGAGCCCGAGCTGGTCGCGCAGCGCCATCAGACCGGGCACCTCCGCGCCGCTGCCCACCAACAAAAGCCGCAGGTTTGGGTGGCTGGCGCGCACTTCGGCAAAAGATCGTATGACCCAATCGATCCGCTTCTCGCGCCGCATGGCGCACACCGCGCCAATCACCAGCGGCGCGCCCGCCGCTTTCGCCGGAATAGCCGGTCCCGGATGAAAATCTTTCGCGTAGACGCCGTTGTGGCTGAGATAGATCTTCTCGCCCGGAACGCCGATCTGGCGCTCCAGATAGTCTCCAACCGCACGCGAGTTCACTACGATTCGATCGCAAAGCCGGTCGCTCAAGCGCAATGCGAGGCGCTCGCGGCGCAAGCACAGATCGCGATACGACAACTGGCTCGTGATCACCGCCGGAACCCGGTACCAGCGCGCCACCGGCGCCGCGAAAATATCGAGCGGCACATCGAAGGCGTGTATGAGTTGAATGCCGTGTTGACGGATGTAGGCGCCCAGCTTGCGTGCCCCACGCAAAACGGAGGGGTCGAGAAACGACTTCAGATCGAGACTGAGAATGGGAACGCCGGCCGCTTCGATCTCACGAGTGCGAAAGCCCCCCGCGCGAAACACCCCGACATGCGGCTCAAAGCGGCTGCGGTCGAGTCCAACGGCTATCTTGGCGGCATCGCGCTCGCAGCCTCCCTGGTCCAATTCGCGGACCATAATCAGGACCGGCCATCTAGCCAAGAGTCCTCATCGGTCGGTCCCAGCCAGCCGCAACTGTTGATGAAAGTCCCCAGACGGCGTGATGTTAGCGGTATAGAGCGGATGTTCAAAATCGTGGAAGACAAAAGCTTGTTCGTGCCAGATGGCTGGATGCTGCCGCGACCATGGCAAGTAGGCCAGCTTGCAGATTTTCCGGAGGTCGTGCTCCTCGTTGAACTCGCGAATGGCCAACATTTCGCCCACGTATTCGTTGTGACAAGCAATCTCGGGCGCCACCATATCGTCAAAATGACAATAGACGCGAGGCAGTTTCGTTTCGGGGCCGGACCGGAAAATCGCGAACGCCTTCTTGGTGGAGCTGTAGTAGTCCATGTCGAACGATATGAACCCTATCGGCGGGAACTCCTCTTTTAAGAACTGTTGCACGGTGTCTCCAACGTCTCCGAGTAGTAAGGTTGTCGAGGGCTTAAGACGCTTCCTGAGCGCCGCTTCGTCCATTTCGAAAAAGCCCTGCCCCCAGACGTGCGCGATGTCCCGATAATCCTTCGCCGGCGGCAGCCCGGATCCCATATCAAAACCCGCGACGCGAATTTCCACGCCATGATGTTGGCCCATAACCTCCGCCAATTCCTCCAGCGCGAGCAAGCCGTTGCCGCCTGCCACGCCAAATTCGATAACCGTGATCTTCGGTATCTTCAACCGGCGGGCTAAATCGGCGGACCAGTACACCCCATAGGCATAGTTGGGCCTCTTCCAGATGCCGTGCTCAACTCGTAGATCAACGGATCCGAACGGGAATCTGTGCCACAGCCGTCGAAATCCGGGAATCCGGGTGAGCTGACGTATCACACTAAATATAATAATGGTTACGAACGGTTCAGCTTGAAGAACGTTTATGAGTTCAAATCCTGGCCGAGCTGAACCCGGCTGGCCCCCCGTTGTGGTGGCCGGTGGCTTTCAAACCGGCGTGGTGCTCATGCGGGACCTGGCGCGGCGCGGGTTGACGGTTTATTGTATCGATTGCAACCTCGAGCAGCCCGCTTTTCGTTCGATCTACGGAAAAGCCTTCGCTTGCCCGAATCCCGACGAATCGCCATCCGAATGGCTGGCCTTCATGCAGGACTTGGCGGGCAAACTCGGCGGCAAGCCGGTGCTGATTCCGAGCGCGGATCAATTTGTCTCCGCTATCGCGCAGCATGCCGGCGAACTGGAGAAGTGCTTCGTCTTCTGCCATGCGGCGATGGCGGTTCAGGCTCTGCTTGCCACCAAGCAGCGGCAATACGAAATGGCTGGCGAGCATGGTTTGCCGGTACCGCGAACCCGCTTCGTGACTTCGCTCGATGAGCTCGTCGAATTTGCCTCGCTCGCGAGCTTTCCCTGCCTGTTGAAGCCGCTGCACGTTCGAGAATGGGAGAAGGTCCCTGCCGGACATCCACTATCGAACGCCAAGCTCGTATTGGCGAATTCAAGCGGCGAGTTGATTGCAAAATACCGGCTGGTCGCGGAGATCAAACCCGAGGTAGTGGTTCAGGAAATCATCGAAGGACCCGATACGGCGAAATTGGTCTATCTGTCGTGCTACAGCCGCACTGGGGAGCGAATTGGCGCGTGTATGGTTCGGCAGTTGCGCACCACTCCGATCTACTTCGGCTCGGCCAGCGTCGTCGAGCCCGTTTCCGACCCGGAGGCTAACGCTTTGTGCGACCGGTTTCTGCGAGGCATCGCATATGCCGGATTGTGTGAAATCGAAGTCAAGCGCGACACGCGGGATGGAAAAGTCAAGATGATCGAAGCCAACCCGCGCTACAGTGTCACCGCCGATGCCGCGCCGTATGCCGGCGTGGATCTGGGCTGGCTGCACTATCTCGATCTGATTGGCCAGCGCGTGGAGCTGGCGGAATGGCACGGGCGGCCTTTCCGGCACATCGTTCTGACGCGGGATTTCGCCACCATTCGCAGCTACCGGCAAGCGGGCTTGCTGACCTGGGGCCAGCTCTTGCGGTCCTATCGTCCGCCGATGGCGTTTTTTGATTTCGATCTGCGGGATCGGCGCGTCACCGCCGCCACGCTCGTGACCTTGGCGCGCTTGCTCGTGGGGCCGCCGCTGCGTAAGCTATTTCCCAAGAGGAAAACCGTCCCCTCATGATTGAAGGCTTTATCTTAAAAATCAAGCGCGGGGAAAGCCCTTTTTTCCGCTTCCTCCGGAAGCTCATCAAGGGCCTGGCCTCCAGCCATCTCCCGGTACCTCGTTTTTTGTACCCGATTCCGCGGCTATTTTACCATCTGCATTTTGGCGTCTTATTCAGCCTGCGCTGGCTGCTCAATTACTTCTATCGCGAGCCTCTTTTCCGCAGCCGCTGCGTCTCCATCGGCAAACAGTTTCATATGTGGCTGATGCCGGATATTGCCGGCCACCCGAAGATTTACATCGGCGACAACGTAAATTTTTTTGGGCATGTGGGCATTACCAGCGGTCGCGTTTTCGATAATCCCACCCTGCGAATTCATGACCGGGTGGACATCGGTCATAACGTCGGGTTCCTGGTCAACAAAGAAATCGTGATCGAGGAAGATGTCAACGTCGCCTCCGGTGTGTGCTTCATGGATAGCGATGCGCATCCAAAAGACCCGGTGGCGCGCGCGCAGCACCAGCCGCCGCCCGCCGACGAAATCAAACCCGTCCACATCTGCCGCCATGTGTGGATCGGACAAAATACCTACGTGATGAAAGGCGTGACCATTGGCGAGGGCGCCGTTATCGGAGTCAACAGCGTGGTGGTCAGCGATATTCCACCCTACTGCGTCGCCATGGGCAATCCCGCGCGCGTGGTCTTCAAAAACCTCCCCAAAGCCCCGTCCACGGGCGCCGCCGATGCCGCGAGCGATCCCATCCCCGCTGCCGATCCAGCCGGTGTTCGCCAAGCATGAGCGCGCTGAAGAATCTGGTGCGTACCGCGCTCCACGAATGCGGCGGCCTGGCCGCCGTGCGCCGCTCGAATCGCGCCGGGTTCCGTATTCTGACCTATCACGCGTTTTCCGCCGAAAGGATGCGGTCACTCGATTGGCAATGCCGGCATCTCCGCCGCTTTTACCAGCCCGTCACGATGTCCGCAGTGGCGGAAAGTCTTCACGGCGGCAAACCACTCCCCGATTATGCGCTCGCCGTCACCGTTGACGATGGCAATGCGGATTTCGCGCGCGCCCATCCCATCTTCGAAAAGCACGGCATTCCCGTTCTGGTCTATTTGGTAAGCGATTTTCTGGACCACCGCCTCTGGTTTTGGTGGAACCAAATCCAGTACGCCTGCTCGCATACGAGCCATGCCGCGGTCGAGATTGCGTTTGCTCCCACCGCCTCGCTCCAGCGCTTTCCGCTCACGCCGGATACCTGGCGCCAGACGGCGGATTTCTTAATTGCCACTGCCAAGAATATGCCAAACTCCCACCGCCTCTCGCTTTGCCATGAGCTTCTCGGGCGGCTGGATGTGAAGCTTCCCGCCGAGCTCCCTGCCGAATGGCGGCCTCTCGAGTGGGACCAGGTACGGCAGCTCGAGCGCGCCGGAGTCGAGTTCGGAGCTCACACCAAAACCCATCCGATTCTGTCAACGGTCGAAGACGGCTCTTCGCTGCACGAGGAGATTTGCGGATCGAAAGCCCGTATCGAGCAGGAATTGAACGCCCCGGCAATTCACTTCTGCTATCCGAACGGCCGCCTGAGAGATTTGGATGAAAGAACGGACGAGCTGGTCCGAGCATGCGGATTCCGAACCGCCGTCACCATGCAAGCGGGTGTGAACTTTCGCGCCGATCCTTTTCTGTTGCGCCGTTTCGGCGTAGATCCGGCGCTCCCAGCCTTCTATTTTGCGGAAGTAGTGGCGGGCGTGCATCCCTTGCGCCAGGCGCGCGAAGCGTTGCGCCTCACCGGCAGGAGACTGTGACATCATGCGGCAAAGCGGATGAATCAGAGAGCATATTCTCCCTTTCTGCACACATAGGAAATAATGAAGTCGGATCTGGAGTTCCATTCGTGCAGACTGGTCATTGCCGCCCTCGTCTGTAGTTCTTTCGCCCATGCGGCTTTGTCGATCCACGCTGCGGAAGGCCGGAGCTACTGGCAGAAGCTTAGCTTTCCCGAGTACCGAAAGTGGGATTTTAAAGACGATTCGTCATTATCGGGGCACCCAATTCTGGCAGTCCGCGTGAGCCCAGGCGAACTCTTGTTCGCTGAAGAAGACTCATCGTGGATCGCTCGAGAAACAGACCAGCCAAAGCAAACTAGTTTGACTCAGTAGTTTTTACTGTCAAAACTCGCAAGTTGCGTGTTGCCCATGGCTCGGAATGGGAATCCGCGTCCAAAATCGGAGTTCACGTAAATAGCCTATTTGGACCGCAGCCGAATGTCGTCGGCTACAACGGCTGGGTTTCCTATGCAGGTCATCGATTCCCTTCGCATTTCCATGGGCGCCCTGTGAGCAAAGTAGCGCTGTCACCTGACGGGATGTGGCTCGCGATCATGGCTGATGTCGGGAGTTTTCCCGAAGGATTGAGTATATTTAGTCCCACTTACGGCCGGCTCTCTGTGGACATCTTTAACGTTTCTACTGGACAATCGGTCGCTGCTTTGAGCGGATCATTTCTTCGCGATGATCCCGAAGAGGGTTTCGCCGAAGCCACCTGGATTTCAGACCGTGACTTTCTGTTACCGCTGAATAATCAGGCAGGTGCATGGCTGTGCGATCTGAGCACAGCCAACCCGAGCGGAGACCCCGTTTTTGACGTCGTGCCATCCCGGCCCGAGATTCTCGGTTTTTGGCAAGAAGCGACACCGGTTCCTGGTTCCGCAAATGCCATCCACATCGTGGTCCGCATCGTCGAGAGTGGACTGTACCAGCTTGAGGCCAAAATACACGGCTGCGTCCTATCTCCGCAAAATCAGTTTTCCGTCGAAGAGCTTCAACCCGGGCTAAACACATTCGACTACCATTGCTATCCGGCCGATGCCTCTGAACCATTGGAGTTCAATGACATAAAGCTGATTCGAACGCACGTGGCAGCTAAGACCAAAGAACGCGGGTCCGCCAATCCCTGGATATTTTCCAAAGAAATAGTTGCCGCGAAGAAATTGCTCCGCCAACATTCAATTCAAGCGCAAACTGCCACGAGCGAATTCTTGATACCTATCGCCGTGACTCCATATCTTGGCTCTGGAGAAAGAGCGATGTTCACCCTTGTCGTTAGCGATCGCCGGGGAGCGGCGAATCTCGCAGATGCTGAGCTCCGTATCCAATCAGAAGGTCAGCAGACGAGGGCATGTTTGTTATCGGTTTCTCTCATTTCAAGAACAATCGCACTCTTGGACGAAACTGGCCAAGTCGATCAGTTTGGAAAGATTGATAGCAGCCTTCCTCTCCAGAATTCGTACTGTAAAATTTGGGATCGGTCGATAGCAACGGCATCGCAGGACTCTGTACAAGTTCGCGTGGCGCTCGAGTTTTCGCCGAGTTTCAGCGGGTCGCACAATCTCTACGTGCAGATCGCGGACCACGAGCATAAGAGGTCGCCTCAGCAGTGGCTCGGAAGCTGGTACGTTCCCAAGCCGTAGTGTTTTAGTGGCATGAAGCTGGGATGATATGGATACCAGATCTTCGCCGGCGACGATCTGAATCAGCTAGCGTTGCCTGCCCAAGCGAACGGGATTCCTGATTCGTTTCGGTTTAAGCGCGGGCGCAGCCGGACGCCGCGGAAGAAGGGCGGGCTGCTCAGTCTCGATCGTCTCGCCGCCGGCCGTCTCACTGTTCGCCACCCCGTGAAGCGAAACCGCCAATCCAAACATGACGGAGAGCAGCATGGAGTAACCGAGGGTCAGAAAAAAAACGCCCACCGCGAGAGCCGCCATAGCCGCAAACATATACAGGCTGCCCTTCGTGATCGAAGGACCGGAAGCGGACAATCTGCGGTAATCGGATATACCGTATTTAGCGCAAACGAGCATGGTCAAGGTAAAGAACAGGAAGCCTGGAATACCGATCTCGCTCGACAACTGTGTATACGTGTTGTGGGAAACCTGCGCCGGCCCACCTCGGCTGCCCTCTGTTCTTGCCAGGTTCCATGCCGAATCCGCAAAGATCCCGGGCCCCACGCCGAAAATCGGATGCTGAACCGTGAGCTGGAGGCTTTCCCTCAAGAGCATCTCGCGAGCCTCCGACGAGGCAACGTCGGAATGTAAGCTCACCCGGTCTTCCAGATCGAGATGCGCGCCGCCGCTCGAGCTGAAGAGCGTCGTAAAGCGCGCCTTCAAATAATCGGGCAGCAGCACCGCACCCAAAACGAGCGCCAGCACCGCAACACCGGTCATGATCGCTTTCTGCTTAACGCCCGCGAAAAGCAGCATAACCAGGAACAGCGCGCCCAGCGCCAGCAGGCCCGATCGCGAACCGGCTCTACCAAAACTGATGAGAATCGGTACCGTTAGCCCCAGATACAGTATCTTTTTCAGCGGCCCCGCCTCGCTTATCTTGTAAAACCAGAAAGGTAATCCCAGCACGAGCGTCAGCGCGAATTCGTTGGGATCCGCCAGCGTTCCCGAAGCAAGCGAGATTCGTCCATTTACCGTCTTGCTCAGGAAAAAGCTCAGAATCGCCGCCACCAGCACCGCATAAGCATAGGCGCCCGCTACGAATCTCCAGTCGCCGGAAGTTTTGATCAATTGCACGACAATCAGGTAGACGACGAACGATTCCAACGAAAGAATTACGTACGGCAGGCTGCCTCCGCGCCAACTACTTAGTGGAAAGCACACCAGGATCCAGACGTTCAATGCGCCATAAAATAGCGTGGCCTTGGAGCTGATGGCTCCCTTCCAGCCGCCTTTTTGCGCGAGTGCCCCGATCATCAGGCATCCCAGCATGATCATCGGAATGTGCAGCAGCGCAATGCGCGAAATATCCAAAACCCGGCTGATCAGCAGGAAAATGTAAATGCCAAGAAGAACGCTCCCATAGGTGCGCTTCTTCAAATCGCTTTTTTGCTCTCCGTCCGGCGGTGCCTGCTCCAGTCCCGCGCGCGCCAACGCCGGGTTCGCCCCCTGCGTCACGGTCTTGAAGCCCAGGCTCCGTTTGGGTACAACTGCATCTCTCATAGTTATCGGCACTCTAGCGCCATAACTTCAAGACCAGCATGCTCTTGCCGACGGGTCGCTGAAGCTTCCGGTTCAGCTTTTATTTTATCTGACAGTCGGGTACTTGATGCCAAGCTGATCGAGGTATGTGTCGTACTTCGACGCATCGTAATAAAACTGTTTCATCTGCGGCCGGTAGCGCTCCATTGTCTTCTGGTTGAGCCAGATAGGCGGCTTATCCCCGGGCCGCAGGAAGCTCTGGTACTTCGCTTCCTTGGTCTGCACGTTGCGGAAGTAATCCCACGCCCGATCCACCAGCTCCGGATGAAGCAACAGGTCGAGCATCGTCAAAACCTGCACCTTTGCACCCGCCACGACTCCTTTATGCGCAATCGGCGTAGCCATCGACACGCCATTCGCCCAATTGTGGCCAGGGCCGCCGGGAATATTCGACGGATACCGCAAGACGACCGTCGGCACGTTCCAGGAGATGTCGCCGATATCGTCCGAGCCGCCGCCCGTGGGTCCGATATTGCCGACCTACATCTCGCTTTCGCTGCTTGGCTCGCGCGGAGGCCGTAGTTCGCGAATCTTCACCGAAAGCCCTTTCTCCGGCGCCTTCAGTTCGTGCTGGAGCGCCTTCGCGAGCGTCTGATCCTCCGGCGACCACTGCGGCAATCCGACCTTTTCGATATTGGCATGCATGATCTCGGCAATCGGCTTGTTGAAATAGCCCGGCCACGCGCATCCGAGCAGCCGTTCACTATAAGTGGTATCGGTCATCAAGCCGGCCCCTTTCGCCATGTTGTCGCCAATGCGCCATAAATTCTGGATGTGGTCATAATCGGCTTCGCGAAAGTAATACCAGACCGCGGCGTTCGGCGGCACCACATTCGGCTGATCACCGCCGTTCGTGATCACGTAATGCACGCGCGTGGCGAGACGAAGATGCTCTCGGCGGAAATTGTAGCCAACATCCATCAGCTCCACCGCATCGAGCGCGCTGCGGCCCCGCCAGGGAGCGCCCGCTGCATGCGCGCTTTCTCCTTTGAAGGTGTATTCAATCGACACCAGGCCATTGCCCGGACTCGGCCCATACGAAACGCCGAAATCGCTCGCCACATGACAAAACAGCACCACATCCACGTTCTTGAAAAGGCCCGCCTGCACATACCAGGCTTTGCTGCCCAACAGTTCCTCCGCCACCCCGGGCCACAGTTTGATGGTGCCTTTTAAATGCTCCCGCTCCATCACTTTCTTGACCGCGATCGCGGCAATAATATTCAACGGCATGCCGGAATTATGCCCTTCGCCGTGTCCGGGCGCGCCTTCAATGATGGGGTCGTGATACGCCACGCCGGGCTTCTGCGAAGCTTGCGGAATGTCGTCGATATCCGACCCGAGCGCGATCACGGGTTTGCCTTCTCCCCACGTCGCCATGAAGGCCGTGGGAATGCCGGCGATCCCGCGCTCTACCCGAAAGCCTTCCTTCTCGAGCATGTCGGACAGGTATTTGGAAGTCTCGAACTCCTGAAAACCCAGCTCTCCAAAGCTGAAGACGGTATCCACCATCACTTGCGCCTGTTTCTTCATCGCCTCGATCTGCCCGGTCAGATCGGCTTTCATGGCGTTCTCTTTGTCCGCCGGAACCTTCGTCTGTGCCGCTAAACAGGCCGTGAGAGAGACAAATAGAGCCATCGCTCTAGGAAGCTGCATCGGTTTTCCTTTCGGTGCTATCGGGATTCGCGCGCATCGGGCCCA
>DASYAX010000227.1:0-2293 GCA_036501045.1 Bryobacteraceae bacterium | reverse complement strand
TGCAATCTCGATCGCCGCCCGAATGCGCCTCTCATCGTCGCCGATTGATTCGCGTCCGACCTTGATCTTGGCGGCGTGAAAGCCTTCCGCAAAAGCCGCTTCGAGCGATCGTTTGAACTGCGCGAGATCATCGTCAGCCGGATAATACCAGCCGCACATCGAATACGCCGGCACACGGTCCGTATACGCGCCCAGCATCTTGTAGACCGGCAGCCCGGCGGCTTTGCCCAAAATGTCCCAGATCGCCACATCGGCCGCGGCCATTGCGAATTGCGTAACCCCTTGCACTCCCGCATATTCCAGTGCCTTCCATAAATCGGCGCGAATGCGCTTCGGAAACGCCGGATCCTTTCCCATCAGAATGGGCTTTACTTCGTCCTGGAGAATCGTTTCCAACACCTTGGCGCCGCCGGCGATCGTGCCAAACGAGCTTAGCGCCCAACCAGTAATTCCGGCATCGGTCTTGAGCCGCAAAACGACCGCCCCGCCTTCCGAGCCAAACTCGTGAATCGCGTCATAGAAGATCCTGCCTGGAGGGAAGCGCAGCACGTCCGTCTCTAATCCCGTAATCTTCATCTGGCGCTTCAGGTCTGCCGGGAAAGCGAGCGCCGGTGTGGCTGCGGCAGCTCCGGCTAACTGGAAAAAAGTGCGGCGATCAATGTGGCGCTCCATGGAAGGATCATAATCCAGGCTTCGGAAACTTCCAGTGTCCCCTTCTGCGTGAGCCTGTCACGCTGATCGTAAACGTAGCTTGTCGTGCCGCTAGCATCCTTCATCAATTCGCGCTGACCGGTGGCCGTGTAGGTAAAAGTGACGTTCGGCGCGCCGAAGCTGGGGTCGGGGATTTTCGCCGTCAACCAGTTGTTGTTCGGGTCGTAGCTATAGCGGGTCACCTTGCCGTTGAAGTCGGTCGGTCTTGGTCTTCAAATTCCCGGCCGCATCGTAGGTCATGGACTCGCTTTCGCCGAGCGGCAGCGTGCGCTGTGTGCGTCGGCCGGGTGGGTCATAGGCGAACGTGGTCGTGTGAGTGTTGGCGTCGGTTTGCGAAATGCGGTCGCCCACTTCATCGTAGGTATATTTTGTGAGTTGGCCGAGGGCATCGGTGACCTGGATCAGGCGGCCAAGCGCATCATAATTGATACTGTGTTTTAAGGTTCGCCTGGTCGGTCTTGCCGGTCGTTCGGCCCAGCGCGTCGTATTGAATCGCGTCGCAGGCCGAGACAGCCAATCCGCTCTCTGCCGGAAAATCATGAAAGTATAACCAACTAAAACCGTTTCCGTTTAACTCGTGTTTCTTGCAAATTTACCTTGCAACTAAAGCGAGTTTAGTTAATGTGTAACTAAAGCAGCAACGGGTGACCAAGAGACAGTCGACGTTTTCGGACAGTCTTTGCACGCGATCTCTCGGGATTCCCAGGACGAAGGGAACTTGCCCCTAGCATTGGAAGCAACAAAGCGGCTAATGAACTGCGCCTGCTCACCGGAATGACACTGGGCGGCCCGGATGACAAAACGCAATTAAGGAGCTGGTTGGTGCTCCGCTCGATGCCGTTGTAGTTCCAGCCTGGCCTTTTCGCACTCGTCTCGTAGGGACTGCATATCGTGTCTCTCTGCCGCGAACGAGGCGGGCTCTCTTTTCCCCGCTATGTGGGCAATGCGCTCAGTAACAGCCGCAAGCCTGTTCGCGGCGTCCTGAAGTGCGTCCGTGAGAACACTGCAAGTGTTGCATGGTCTTACATGGCGCGCTGTTGGCTCTGGACGATTCACTAACGGTGGGCGCGATTGGGACGAGAACGCGTCGAATCCGCCGGGGTTGTCTTTGAAATCTGCACACATAATGCTTGCCAGTCTTCATTCCCATCGTTTTCCAGGAAATAAGAAAAAGCTACTGGGCTTTACCCGAGATGGATGTTCTACCGGCTGTGCCCACCCGTCTGAGAGGCTGACTCTCGCTCGGTTCTTTGTCGGATCTCAAAACACGGAGCGCTAGCAGATGGTTGCCTTTATGAGAATGCTCTGGATATTGGAAGAATTGCTGTCAGACTTGCTGGCCAAGCAACTCGCCGCCATTCACGACGAAGCCTCCTCTCGTTGAAAGAAAGTGACCTTTCGGCAGGCCTGCACAGATCAGAAGCAGTATCCCCGTGTCACCCCGTAGTGCCAGTGTTCGATAGCCTGGCGATGATCACACGAGACGAGTTGTTGCATCAGGCCGCCGATGAGAAACCGAGATGCATCATCGTCCGAATGCCCACGCCACCATCAGCGGGAACTCTTCTCGCCAGAATGCGCC
>DASYAX010000226.1:0-4529 GCA_036501045.1 Bryobacteraceae bacterium | reverse complement strand
CCACACCACAAGGTCCTTGCAACACCGATCACATCAGGCATGATGCTACCGTGGCTACAAAGGAGGTTGAATGTATCTTCGAGCCAGAGAGAAGCAGCGGCACGGCAGTCGCCCCGAAACCGGACGCTTCCACCCGCTCGCCTCTCCCAGTCTCTCAATTTCTGCTCGACACACCTGCCGAGTAGAAACCACTCTAACTCACTCAAAACAAACGGCCGGCGCACACTCTACCCGTCACAAAACCACGAGGACAAAATCACCTCTCCAGCGGCACCTTCTCGTTGCCTTCCTGCGGACTCCGCTTTGCGCCGCGCTCGCAATTATTCTAGGTGCCGTCCCGGCTCTCGCCGGCCCCCGGCCCTCAAAGGCGCTGACCGTCGAGCGAATCTACGGCGCACCGAGCCTGAGCGGCTCTTTGACCGAAGGCATCCAGTGGGAACCTGACGGCAAGCGCATCTCCTATCTCGATCACACGCCCGAGACGGAGATGTGGACGATGGATGCGGCGAGCGGCCAGCGCAAGGTTCTGGTGAACGCCGATGTGCTGAATCAAGTCACTCAACCGCAAGCAACAAAAGCCGTTCAGTCAACCGGGCTCGGCCGCGTCCAGGCCGAAACCTACTTCTGGTCGCCCAAAAACGATGCGCTGCTCTTTTCCGGCGCGAGCAGCCTGGTGCTGCTGAATCTGAAAACGATGGAGGCCAAGCCGCTCGTGAACCCCTCCGACGACGCGGGCCACGAAATCGCGGATCCCAAATTTTCTCCCGACGGCCAATGGGTCAGCTTCGTGCGCGATTCGAACCTCTGGGTGGCAAATATTGCAACCGGCAAAGTTCATGCCCTGACCATCGGCGGCAGCGAAGAAACCCTGAAGGGCCAACTCGATTGGGTCTATCCCGAAGAACTCGACGCCACCACCGCCTACTGGTGGTCGCCCGACTCCTCAAAAATCGCCTACTACCAAATGGACGAGCGGCCGGTTACCCGCTTCCCCATCGTGGACATGAGTTCCCTCACCGGAGCGATCGAGTACACGCGCTTCCCCGAAGCGGGCGGATCAAATCCCATCGTGCGCGTGGGCGTGGTCCCGGTCAGCGGCGGCGAAACCATATGGATGGATACCGGCGCGGACACGGACGTGTACCTGCCGCGCGTCGTATGGCTGCACGATAGCAAGCGCGTGGCGATCGAGCGCCTGAATCGCGCCCAAAATCGCCTCGACCTTCTTTTCTGCGATGCCTCCACTGGCTCTTCCGAAAAGATCCTCACCGAGACCGACAAATACTGGGTTAACGTCGCCGACGATCTTTATTTCTTCGCGGACGATAAGCGCTTTCTGTGGTCCAGCGAGCGCACGGGATTTCGCCATTATTATCTCTACGATCTCGCGGGCCATCAGCTCGCGCAATTGACTAGCGGCGATTGGGCCATCACCGGCAACGGCGGCGTAGGTCCCGGTGCCGCCAGCCATCCCGCCGTCGATGAAGCGCATGGCTTCATCTATTTTCTTTCCAACAAGGACAACGTTCTAGGCATTCAGCTCTACCGGCTCTCGCTCGCCGACAAGAGCGTCACAAAGGTAACGCGCGAGCCGGGCACTCACGATGTGCTCATCGCCCCGAATGAGTCCGCTTTCGTGGATACCTATTCAAACGCGATGACGCCGCCGCGCCAGGATCTCGATCGCATGAACGGCGTCTTCTCCGTCCCAATCAACGAAAACAAAGTACCGGAACTTGCCGACTACCAACTCTCTCCCGTCAAATTTGTGAATCTTCCCGCGGACGACGGCACGAAACTCTACGCCTCGATCATCCAGCCGCCGGATTTCGATGCTTCCCGAAAATATCCCGTCATTGTCAACGTGTACGGCGGGCCGCAAGTGCAAAACGTCCACAACGCCTGGGACGGCAAAGACTTTCTCTGGTTGGAGATGATGGCCGAAAAGGGTTACATAATTTTCACTCTGGATAATCGCGGCTCCTACGGCCGCGGACACGCCTTTGAAACCGCCACCTATCACTATCTCGGAAAAATCGCGCTGGAAGACCAACTTACGGGCGTGAAATATCTGAAGTCTCTTTCCTACGTCGATCCTTCGCGCATCGGCATCTGGGGCTGGAGCTTCGGCGGGACCATGGTGCTAGACGCCATGTTCAATGCGCCCGACATTTTTAAGGTCGGCGTCTCCGTCGCGCCCGTAAGCGACTGGCGCCTCTACGACACGATTTACACCGAGCGTTACATGGGCCGGCCGCAGGATAATCCCGAAGGCTACAGCGATTCCTCCCCGGCCAACCAAGCCGCGAATCTTCGCGGGAAATTAATGATCGCGCATTCCACCGGGGATGATAACGTGCACTTCGTAAATACCTCCGAGGTGCTCAACAAGCTCATCCTCGCCGGAAAGTACCCGGCGAACCTGATGATCTTCCCCGGACGCGGCCATGGCATTGGAGACGCGCCCGCGCGCGTCCAGCTCTTCCAGGGAATTACTGATTTTCTGGGGGATAACCTGTAGGAAACGGTTACCGATGCAACCCTTGGTCTCCCCGAACAGTCGAACTTACGATGGGGAAACAGGTGGGGACTTAAAGCGGGACTCAGGGAGCGAATGGGTTTATGCTGCGAGGCATCATGCTCAGAGGCAAGGCCGCACAGGCAGCGGGATGCCTGATCGCCGTTTTGGCGTTCTGCGGAATTGCGCCGTCGCTCTCGGCGCCGTGCTACGCCGCTGGCCCGCAGCCCAACGACTCTGCCGAATCGCCTTCCCCTGCCGCCTTGCTCGATAACGGTTTTCGCAACCTCTACGAATTGAATTTCAAGGACGCTCGCGCCGATTTTGTCAGCTACCAGCAGCGGAATCCCTCCGACGCGATGGGCGCTGCCGCCGAAGCTGCGAGCTATCTCTACGAGCAATTCGACGCTAAGGGAATTTTCACGTCGCAGTTTTTCCTAAATGATGACAAGTTCTTGCACGGCGCGGACGGCACGGCGGCTGAGAACCGCAATCCGCCTTTTCTGGCCGCCAATAACCGCGCTCGAGCAATGGCCAAGGAAACGCTAAAAACCGAGCCAAAGAATGCGCACGCCCTGCTTGTCTTGGCGATGGCCGACGGAATGGAATCAGACTACGACGCCATGATCGTAAAAAAGCAGATGGCCGGACTCGGGTTGATGCGCCAGGCCGAAGCGGAAGCCAACAAGCTGCTAGCGATCGATCCGGATGCCAAAGATGCTTACCTCGCCCTAGGCGCCAGCAACTACGTGATCGGTAACCTGCCCGGCTTCAAGCGCGCGTTCTTGTGGTTTGGCGGAATCCACGGCGACAAAGACCGAGGAATTCAGCAATTGCAGCTTGCCGCGGACCACGGCCACTACCTCAAACCCTTCGCCAAGATTATGCTGGCGCTGGCCTACGAGCGCGAACACCAAATGGATCTTGCCCGTCCGCTGCTTGCCAGCCTGGTGAACGAATTCCCCTCGAATCCCCTTTACGCGCACGAGCTCTCCCTGATCGACCATCCAACTGAGCCGTAATCTATTTCAGTCGAGGGCAGCTCGCGGAAGCGCATCAGCTACCATTTCACGCGAACGCGATAATCCAAAGTTGCCGTGCCGTCTTTCTCGACGGGAATTTGAAAACCGATTGTTGAAACATCCAGCTTCGTCCATTTGTAATTCGAGTTCACCACTTCCCAATCGCCGCCGATCGGTTCGCGGACTTCCACCGTCACCGGTCCGCTCTTATGGTTTCGCAGCGTGATTTGATATTCCATCTCGTGAAGATCGTAGGCAATCTTCTTGTAATCGGTCTGCTTGCGTTCGCAAACCACGTCGAACGCGTTGCCCACGTAGATTCGCAGCGTCTCGTCCTTGGGCGTATGGCTGATGTTGTCTTCGCCCGCAAATTGCGCGCCGCCCTGTGAATCCGCTTGATAGACGCGCACCGTTCCAGCGGGCAGCGGCATGCCCAGTCCCGCTTGCTGTTCGTTCTTGAAGCGGTAGAAAACTTTCACGGGCTGCGGGATGGCGTTTCCGATTCCCTGAGGGTTGCGGTAGTAATATTGCTGGCCTTCGACCTGAAGATATTTTTCGACGGGGATATTCGTTCCCGTGAGCAGGCTGATTTGTTTGGATTCGTTATTTTGAATTGATGTGCGTCGCCCCAAAGTGTAGAGGTGATACTCGGAAAAGTTTTCCTGCGCGAACTGTGCGACCCCGCCATTTACAGCCATGGATTTCGCGACCATGTCGCGGTCTTCGAGCATCGTCTGCGGCGTCCGGTGGAGTTCTCCAGCAACCAGCTGCAGTTTAGCGTCATGGTAGGCCGCGCCGCTGTTGTTCACCAACGTCACCCAGCCGTCGAGATCGGCCGTCTTTTCATCGCGCGCAACCGTCAACACGTAATCCGCGTTCCAGTTCATGTTGTTGGCGAGGTACGACGCCTCCACCTTTTGAGCATCAGCGCCGCGATTGTCGAGCGTCCACACCAGCGTGGGACGGCTGTAAAGATTGTCCGGCAACTC
>DASYAX010000225.1:0-6428 GCA_036501045.1 Bryobacteraceae bacterium | reverse complement strand
GAGGATTCGCGGGCGATGAACTGGGCGTGGGATGGGTTGGGGACATTGATGGGCAGGCGCAGTTCGGCGGCGGCGCCGGCCAGGTACTTGTAGAAGCTGGAAAGCGAGGCGATGCGGCGGTTGAGGGTCTTGGGGGCCTTGGTTGCCGCCATCATGGCATCGCGCCAGCGCTGGACGTCGGCGACCGAGGCCAGCAGCAGGCGTGCGGCATCTTCGGGCCAGGCCAGCCCCAGAAACTCAACGAAGCTTAAGACATCGCGGCGGTAGGCGCGCTGGGTATGGGGGCTCGGGCGGCGGGCGGCCCAGCGTTCGAACAATTCGGCGACGCCGCTATAGAAGCTGGCGGCGCGGGCGTGGACCTGGGGCGTGGCATGGCCGGCCAGGACCGGCGGCAGCTCGCCGGGGGCCTCGAGGAGGATGAGGCCATGTTCGTTGGTCCTGGTTTCGTCCGCTGCGTCCACGTCTGGAATGGTCTGATCTGCTGGCGGCTTTTTCATACATTTTCCCGCCGCAGGCGGCGCGGTGTTGACTGGGATCCGGGCGCTCAGCGCCCCACTCTTCTATGGGTCTTATGACTGATAACAGAATTTATCAGTCATAAGAATAGGCGCCAAAATCGGAGGAGGGGGCTCAACAAATCCCTGACAGCGCATTTGATCTCGCTGATCCTCATGCTGATCCGCCGACACCGCTTGAATCCGCCCGCGGCCCCATTCAACCTGTACGGATTCGCCATTACGGCCATGCGGCCATGAGGATGGTGGGCCTGGGAGATTGAGGATGACGCAGTCGCAGATAATGGAGCATTTGGTTAAAACCGTTGGCATCACCAAGAAAAATGCCAAGCAGGCGCTCGACGAGCTGAATGTGCTGGTGGTCCGCGAGTTAAAAAAGGAAGGCACGATCCGGCTCGCCGGAATGGGGATTTTTCGCAAGCGCAAACTTGCGGCCCGCCTCGGGCGCAATCCTGCTACGGGCGAGCAGATCAAAATTCCGGCGCGCACGCGGCTGCGCTTCACGCCCGCCAAGGCATTGAAAGAATCGGTTTTGGGTGCGAGTGCGACGCCAGCCAAGAAACAACCAGCTTCTAAGCCGAAAACTGCCGCCGCCAAAGTAGTCAGGAAAAAGTAAAGCGATAGAGTCGAACATCGGAATCACGTCTTCGGCATGGTAGCTAAACGCAGCATGATGCAGCGTCCGCAATCGCCGGGTAAGGCAAAGGTGGCTGCCTACCGGAGACGCACCACGGAAACCGGCCAATGGCAAATGCCGAAACCGATCGCGAAATCGCAACTCTGCGCGATACGCTCGACGCATATCACGATAAAGCGACTACCGGCCAGCTCTATGAGTTATCGCGCTACTTGCTCGAAGAGATCGTCGAACGAGTCAGTCGGCTCGATGCCAGCGCGAGCCAGCTCGCCAGTTTTGCCGGCGCGATTCTCGCCTTGATGCTTTCGACGTATTCGACTTGGCATGATCCGATAGCTCATAGCCAGGAGCTTATTGGCCTGGTGCTGAGCGCGGTTGGTTGTCTCGCATTGGCTGGATGGTACGCCTTCAAGGCCATACGCGTGGCGCACTTCGATTGGATTAGCGACCGAGCAATTGTCTTCCCTGCAGAACTGCTTGACTATCCAGACACGCTTCAGCGTTACCACATTCTGGCGATCTATCGCAGCGTTCTTTCCCACGAGGAAATAAGCCATAAAAAAGCGCGCTGCATCTTTTTGAGCCAGAACTATTTCATAATCGGAGCCGCGCTCCTGGCGCTCTGTCTCCTTGTGATACTCGTGCAGCCGTCGGTGCATGGATTGCTAGCGTGGTTTGATAATCGTCTGGCGTGGCGGAATTTTTAGCGGTGGTGGCGCAGCTGGCTTCACCGGCTGTTGCGGCTTGGAATCGCCGTCCGCAGCTGAATCGGCCTCCTTACCTTGGTTGGTTACCATACAGTTCCAGGCTTCCTTTCTGGCGATTTTGGCGGACCTTCGTGCTTTATGACGGGTTTGCCTACAGGCGGAATCGGTAAAAATGGCCGTGGAGGCGGTGCCGTAGGTTTGTGCCCGCCAGGAGGAGTTGTCGGCTTCGTCGTTTTTGGATCTGGCATAAAGCTTTGATTTCTTAAATTTTCGCCGCGAGAGCTGAACCGAAGAAAAATATCCTACCTTGTTTAGCGAGGTTACCATTACTGGTGAAGGTAAAGTAACAGTTTATATAGAACCATAGTGCCATTCCGGAACCTGAGACATTGCTTCGGAACACTGTGCCGATCCGGCTTTGACGGATCAGCGGACCAGCCGTCCTAGCAGCGAGGCTGCCGCCCAGATGGCGAGCAGCGCTGCGAGCAGGAGCACCGCAAAGTCCAACCAAAGATCGGTCGCCGTTCCTATTAGCAGCCCCCGCAAGGCGCTGACCTGATAGCTGAGCGGATTGACCTCGCTGAGCGCCCGAACCCAGGCAGGCATCAAGTTGACCGGATAGAGCGCATTGGAGGCAAAGAACAGTGGCATCGTTATCGCTTGGCCAATGCCCATCATGCGGTCGCGAGTCTGCATGATTCCGGCCAGCATCATCGATAAGCATGAGAAAAACGTCGCGCCAAGAAAGACAATTACCACCGCACCGAGGATGTGCGCGGGGTTGAAGCTGTGATGCGGATCCGCAGAACTAGGCAGAGCGCCACGATGATCATACCTGCGAAATCGACCGAAACTCGGCGGCAAACGCTTTTCTGGCGACGAGCGCGGCACGCGGTGTCGGCATGACCAGCAGCTTGTTGAGGATTCCGGCGTCTCGGTCCCAGATTATCTGGATGCCATAAAAGATGGAGATGAACAGTGCAGACTGAGCGATGATGCCAGGTGCCAGAAACGAAACATTGCCGGTGTTGATCGCACGGACCCGACTAAATGTCTCGCCGAAAATGAGCAACCACAACATAGGCTGGATTGCACGAGTGACGAGCTCAGTGCGGTCTTGGCTGAGCTTTGTAGCTCGACGATCGCAAAGGGGAGTAGTCTGGAGCCGAGCAGGGGCAGGCGATGAACCCGCGAGGAGCCAAACGGCGTTCCACCGGGACTATGCGCTTAACCGAGGCGCTGGACTGTCGTGCGATTGCGTCGGACATCGCGGAAGCTCCCTCCTTCAGCCGAGTCGAGGTCTGCGCCGGCATAGTGCCGGAACGCATCCTCAAGGGTGGCGTGTGGACCGAGTGCACGTTTCAGCGCGGCCGGGGAGCCGACCGCGCGTAACCGGCCGTGGTGCATAAGTGCCACCCTGGAGTTACCCCGCTTCGGTGGACGGTGAAGGGCTGCGGTAATCAGTGTTCTGCCGATAGGTTCTCTCGAAGTCAATGGGAGACAAATAGTTGATCGCCGAATGGCGGCGATGCGGGTTGTACACCCTTCAATGAATTCAAAGATCGCCAGGCGCGCCTCGATCTGAGTTTTGAAATGACGGCGCTCGAGCAATTCGCATTCGAGGGTGGCGAAGAAGCTCTCGCACATGGCGTTATCGAAGCAATCGCCGGCCGAACCCATCGATGGCCGCACGCCCGCCTTCTCGCAGCGTCTGCCAAAGGCTAGCGCAGTATATTGGCTGCCCTGATCCGAATGATGAATCACGGCGGCGGGGCGGCGCTGGCCGAGTGCCATGTTTAATGCATCTATTACCAATGGGTGCGCAGATGAGTGGCCATGGCCCAGCCCACGATGCGGCGGCTGAAGACATCGAGCACCACCGCGAGGTAGAGAAAGCCCGCCCAGCTAGGAATGTAGGTGATGCCGGCCACCCATAAACAGTCAGGCGCCGCGGCGGTGAAGTTGCGTTCGGCCAGGTCCGGCGCCGGCCGCGCATGCCGATCGCGCACCGTCGTAACCATCCAGCGGCGGCGGCTCGCGCCCTTCAGGCCTGCCGCCCGCATCAGGCGCGCGACGCGCTTGCAGGCGGCATGGAGATTCGCTGCCAATAGTTCCTGATGAATCCGCGGCGCGCCATAGGTGCCGCGCGAATATTGATGAATCGCGCGGATGCGCGCGGTGAGTTCCGCATCCGCCCGGGCCCGTGCGGAAGGCGGCCGCTTAAGCCACGCGTAGTAGCCGCTGGCGGAGACAGCCAGTACCCGGCACATGGTGGCAACCGCGTAAATGGCCTGATTCGCGTTCACGAATTGGAACGCCGTGACGGCACCGTGCCGGTCTCCGTCGCGAACCAGGCCGCGGCTTTTGATAATATCTCGCGCTCTTCGCGCAACACCCGGTTCTCGCGCCGCAGACGATTGAGTTCGGCGCGCTCGTCGCTGGCCAGGCCATCGCTGCGCAGGCCTTCATCGAGGCCGGCCTGCTTGAGCCAGTAGCGGATCGCGCTGGCCGAGGGCTCGAACTCGCGCGCCAGCTCGTTGACGCTGCGCCCGGCACGCGCCAACTCAATGATCCGCCGGCGGTACTCCTGGGGATATGGCGGGTGGGTTCCTGGCATTGGGGCCTCCTTCTTACTTTCTCCCCAACACCGTCTACGAAAGCGGGTCAAGTCCATCTAATTTTTCAACGAAGCGATAAAGGGCGGCATACTGGTTTGAGCGCTAACCCCTCCGTCCACGACCATCATAGCGCCGGTGATGAACGAGGCTTCGTCGGAAGCCAGGAAGGTGACGGTGCTGGCGATTTCCTCTGGCTCGCCCATGCGCCCCACCGGATGGTTCGCCGCCATCGTCGAGGACAAGAAAGGACCATTGTTCCGCAGCTTCAAAAAGGGCGGCAAGCTGACTAGAAATGCGGTCCCCCCGGGAGTGACGTCTTGTACATGATCAAACGGCGTGCCCGGTCTCCCCTACTCGACTTGCTGCCATACGTTTCGCGCAATCGGCACACCACCTATTTGGAGAATGGCGGGACGCTTGAACACGCTCGGACCATCGCTAATCACTAATCGCCGCGGCATCACCAAGCTTTACGGCCGCCCCGGTGAGGAGCTCTCATTTCCCGCGCGGACGCTGCTGCGCTTTAGGTCGGCAAGGCGCTGAAGGATGAAGTGCTAGACGTCCCGATTCATCGAAGATGGGTTTCCTATTAATAAATAATGATGCGGAGCAAGCTAGGTCAAAACTCTGCCGTAGCCATAAAAAGCGAATGTCTGTTGGCACAATTCGCCGGATCTGACGACCCTTTTGCCTCTCCACCAACTTCGCGGCCTACGAAGAGCCGATTTGGGATTGTAACTTTTGTCTTCTTGACAGCAATCCCTTAAACGGGAGATTTAGGCTCACGCGAAAGTCATGAGGGAGGGAACGATCAATATGCGGCTCAAAAAAACATTGGTTATCACGGCGGCAATCTTGGGAGCAAGCTCGTGGTTAGCTCCGCAAGGATTTTCCATGAACATGTCCATGTCACACCGGCATCAGGGCTATGTACAGGAAAATCTTGTCTCTGATGACACCAGCAAGGTTCCTGCCGATCATATGGACATTAATTTGGTGAATCCATGGGGCGTCGCTTTCTTTCCGGGTGGACCCTTCTGGATAAACGAGAATGGCAGCGGGCTTTCGTCGCTGTTCATCGGCGATGGCACCGGCTTCGCGGGAGCAAACCCGGCGCTCGCCGTCACGATTCCTCCACCCTCCGGAGGTTCCAGTCCCTCCGCGCCTACCGGCATCGTTGCCAATACCTCCTTTGTTTTCCCTTTGGCCAACAATTCCCCGGCGCTGTTCATTTTCTCCACTGAGGACGGGACCATCTCCGGGTGGAATTTAGGGGATGGAATACCCGGCACAGCCGAATTGAAAGTGGATAATTCCACGGAATCTTGCGGCGGTGCAACTGGCGCGGTTTACAAAGGTCTTGCGTCAGGCGAAACCAGCGCCGGCGTGTTTCTTTACGCGGCCAATTTCCGTTGCGGGACAGTGGATGTCTTTGACGGCACTTTCAGTCCGGCGATGAGCGGCCAATTCCAAGACAGTTCGATTCCTTCAGGCTATGCACCATTCAATATAACCAACATTTCGGGCAATCTATTCGTCACCTACGCTAAACAAGATTCAGCAAAGCACGATGACAGCGCTGGCCCAGGCAATGGATTCGTCGACGTATTCGACACCGGTGGGAAACTCATCAAGCAGTTTGCCTCGCGCGGGGTCCTCAACTCCCCATGGGGCGTCGCCATCGCACCTTATAATTTTGGCAGCGCCAGCAACACTATTTTGATCGGTAACTTTGGTGACGGCCACATCAATGCGTTCAACGCCACTACCGGCTTCTCCTTGGGCGCTTTGCGTGACGCTTCACGGCACCCGATTGCGATCGATGGTCTGTGGTCAATTGTATTCGGCGGTGCGGCATCGTCTGATCCCGCCCAGTTATATTTCACGGCCGGTCCGAACGGCGAAAGTGATGGTCTTTTTGGCAAGCTGACGCCTCAATAGACCAATGGAG
>DASYAX010000224.1:0-6508 GCA_036501045.1 Bryobacteraceae bacterium | reverse complement strand
CCTGCCCGAAATCGGCCACCAGTCCTCTTACTATTGGAAAAGCGTTCCGGTGGGCGATACGGCAGAGTTGCTCACCTTATTTTGCGGCGATTGCGCGGTTGCGGCCGCCACCGGGAAGGATACGCCGCTGGTGGCGATTCTGCGCGACACGTTGGGCGACCCGGCCACCGAGAACGACCGGTTGATTTATGTCTGGCTGTTGACCTATTCGCACCCGAACCTAGGCCAGCGCCTGCTCTCGGCAGTTCCGTTCTTTTACTGGCGTGTCGGGAAGGGATCGGCACATGTGGGCCAAGGCGATACCAAGCCGCTGCTCGATCTGACCGCGCCGCAACATCCGGTATTGACGGGAATCAGCCGCGATCTGCTGCAATACACCTTGCTCGATCCGATGACCACGCCGATTCGCGCCACTTCGCGCGCCTATCGCACAAATGAAATGGATCACGAGCGGCTGCACCTCGAAGAAGCAATCCATTATTTGCGACAAGCGCCCACTTCGCCCGGGGAGACATCGCTCAGCGCCACGCAGCTCGACACCGTGATCGCCCGGCTGGAGCTGCGCAAAAAGCTGCTGGGCGGATTCGTCAGCGAGCACGACGCCACCAGATTTGGACAGCAGGAGAATTTTGAGCAGGAGCAGACGCGCACCCGTAATTGGGAGTTGCTGCGGCAAACGGCCGAGCGCACCGGTTTGGTGTTTGAGCCGCTAGATCTGGCAGGAACGTCCGGTCAATACGCCATGCTCTGGTTCCCCGCAGACGCTTCGGCGCAACCACCGGCCGGAGCTAATTTGGGAGCGGCGTGGAGCCTGCTGGGAATCAGGAATCCGTGGAAAGAGCAGCGTTTTGTCGAAAAACCGGAAACGCGCGTGCCGCTCGGTGTTTATAGCCTCAACTATCCACGCCAGCCGCTACTGTTGATCGATTTCCGCGACAAACTTCATCTGCGCTGGCATGAAATGACGCAGCGCTCGATTAACGAGATCACGAGCGGCGTGATTGGCATTTCCCATTTCACTAACTGGTATTACTATGTGGGTGCCGACCTGTACGATTTCGTGGCGGCGCGGCATGGCCGGGCAATGAATCAAGCCGAACGGTTGGATTGCTATTCGCAGTTCCGCGTCGCCCTGGCGCTGGACCAGCAGCTTGATCCCGCGTTGCGCGCCGAGATGCAGCAGCGCGTCGATTCGCTCGCTATCAATCCGCTGGAAGCCGCGGCCAAGCATGAAGTGCAGGCCGCCGATGCGCGCTATGCCTTGCTTACGGCCCAGACCGGCGAAAAGCTCACTAAACGGCTCGATAAGGAACGCCGGACCGAATTGGCGCGCTTTCAAAACTCGCGCAGGAAGGAACTGTTCGCCGACGTCTTACACGACGCCACGCTCGGAGTCTACACCCGGCGAGCAAAGCCGGGCGACGATCTTCTTTCGCAGCTCAATGCGTATCGCCGCATTCAGCATGACCTGAACTTCTTGGATAAATTGGCCGCCGCCGGTACGCCGCCCGAAGTGGCTTACCAACCGGCACGCATCAAAACATCCATGGACGAACTGACCAGTATGATGCGGCAGTTGCCGTGGAACGATACGAGGGCGCACGCCGAACGCACTCTGACCAGGGTACGCGCGCTGTCGGAAGATCCGGTTTTGCAGGCGGACTGCACTTCGGCCATTGCATCGTTGCGGCCCGCACGCAGAGAGCTTGGAATCGCCGCCGGTACACGAGCGGAAGCCGGGCCCGCTGTCGACGCTCAATTAGCGCCTGAAGACTTTTAGGTGATTCGCGCTCGCACGCTGTTCTATATCGCCGCCGCCTTGCTAACCGCTTCAGCGGCTTCGGCACAACGTCCTGCACGGCCGCTCCGTCTGGTCATCCTCAAGGTCGACGGCCTGGGCGACGATCTGCTGGAACGTTCCATGAAGACGCTGGATCCGGCTACCGGTAGATCCCGCCTGCCCTGGCTCACACACATCTTCGCCGAAAATGGAACCATTTTCGACAATTTTTATACGCGTGGAATCAGCCTGTCCGCGCCGTCCTGGTCGATGCTCGATACTGGCCGGCATACTGTCATCCGCGGGAATGTGGAGTACGACCGCTATAGCGGCCAAGTTTACGACTATCTGAATTTTTTCCCCTTTTACATCGGTTATGCGCGCCTGAAAGAGGTGGACATGCCGGGCGTGAAAGTGCTCGACCGCGCGGGTATTCCGCTGCTGATCGATCGTTTTCCGTACGCGGAGAGGCTGCAAAGCTTCCAGCTTTTTCAGCGGGGCGTGCGCTGGACGACGCTCCAGGACGCGCTGAAACGCCGTTTCTCGGCGGAGGCGATCGTGTCCATGGTGGAGAGCGGTGACGCGCCTTCGTACGACTCGGTATTGGCGCGGGCGACGGAAGCGGAGCTCGAAAACGGCCTCGCCAAGCCCGAAATCTTTTATCTGGATTTCTTCACCGGCGACATAGACCATGAAGGCCATGCCACCAGCCAGCCGGAGGCTTTGCTGGCTGCGCTGCGGTCATTGGACGCCTTGGCCGGCAGAATCTGGACCGGCATTCAGAAGAGCCCGCTCTCGACCGAGACCTTATTCGTCATGGTGTCGGACCACGGCATGAACAACGTGCCCGGCATCATTAGCCAGACGTTCAGCCTGCCCGATTTGCTGAACAGTCCGGAAGGCGGATCGCATCACGTGGTCACCAACCGGCACCAGATGAGCGACTTCAAATTGAAGGGGCTGGATCCACTGGTGCAGCGTGTCATTTCGCCCAGCACTACTTCCTTTTACCTGGCGGGTGAGGCGTCACATTATCCGACCGCCTGGCTCGACCTGGATGGGAACGAACGCGCGGCGGTTCATTTCCGCAATAACGATTGGAATAAGCTGCATATTCTGCTTCTCGCCCTGGCGCAGCCCAGCTTGGACGCCGCGCTTCGCAAGGCCGCCGCGACGGCGGTGCGCGAAATCGTGGCACGGCACCGCGATGCTTGGACGAACACCGCTAACGCCATGACGGAGGAGCTCAGCGCGCTCGAGCAGGCCATCGCGCAACGGAAGCAGATTGTCGCGAATCTGCCCAAGAGATTTTGGAAGAGCGAACAGCGGGAAAGCGGCGAAGATAAAGCCACGCTGCGCCTGCGGGCGGAACTGGACGACTGGCAGGAGGAAGATTCCGCCTACACCAACTACGTCGCTCATCTACGCAAGCTGCTGGCTCTCCAGCCGGACGATCAAGCGCCATTCAAAGGGAAGATTGAAGACGTCCTGCCGGAGATGAGCCTGGGCGATAACAATTCGGTGGCGGATCTTCAGCACTACGTGGTAGGACCCGCGGCCGGGGGCCTGGCATTGGCTGCAAACGGCCGTTTGGATGAGGAGCGGTCTTTCCGGTTTGTCAATTATTTCGAGCTGTTTGCCAGGCAGCGCGCACGCAATATTCCGCAGAAGGAATTATCGGCGCGGCCTATCGATTTTACGGCGATGCGTCTGAGGCTCGATGGCCTGCGCCAAGGCTACTGGTTTTACCGGGACGCAGAGCATCAATTGGTGATCCTGACCGATGCCGATGGGCGCATCGAGGTGAAGCCGGTGCGGGACTTGATCGGGGATGCGGATGGGAAAGCCAGTTGGACGGAGCAGCCGTGGCGTCCCGGCTTGCCGCTCGCACTTTTCGAAGATCCGGAGCTGAAGCTACCGCCCGGTGTGAGCCGCGCGGCCTGGCTCTCGGCATGGCACACCGAACGCGAGTGGATGGAAGCAGTCCATCGCTGCCGTTATTCGAACGGCGTCATCGGTATCACCGAGGAGCTTTCACCGGTTGCGGAGAATGTGCCGGGACCACCCGGAGTCAGTCCTATTCTGCTGCGCTTTGAACGCCGGCGGCGCGAATTGGTGCAGGCCGATCTGCATGTATTCGCCTCCGACCACTGGAACTTCAACGTGCGCTTTCCGAATCCGGGCGGGAATCACGGCAGTTTTTTGCGGATCTCCACCCACGCCGTCTGGATGATGGCGGGCGGCGATATTCCGGTAGGGCACGTCGAAGAGCCGTACGATAGCTTGAATTTCGCCTCGACCCTGCTCGATCTGCTCGGAAGGAAAGCGCCGATGCCCGATCGCATCGTTCATGTCGGGGATTTGAATGCTCTCCAGAAGGCGTCCACGACCTCCCTGGGAAGATCCTTGGGAGCGCGCGCTTCCGGAAATTTGAGGATATGGAAGTACAACATTGGGCCGAGCAGGAGTCCGGCGCCGAGGACATAATCCAAGCCGGGCGCCAGTTCTCCTTTCTCGACGCCGCTTTTCAAGAGACGAATGATTTGCTCGCGGGGCGGTTGCGTGACCATCCGCCGCCAGGTCTGTCCGAACTTCGGATGATTGAGAGCATATGCAATGAAGTGCGGCATGATACGTTTCTGCATTCGAGCACGATCGCGCGGCGGCTTATGCGCCAGCACGGCAATCAAATCGGCGCGCGTATTTGCTGAATCGAACGCGGGCCTCTCGCGCAGTCCGCTCAGATGAGCCATGGCTTCGAGCAGTAATTCCTCTTTATCGGCCCAATGTTTATAGATGGTGGCCTTGCTGACCCCGGATGTTTCAGCGATGGCATCCATGCTTGTGCGGTCGATGCCGCGTTCGGCAAATAGCTGAAGCGCGGCCTTCAAGACATCCTGATGCGCGCGCTCGCTTCGCCGGCGTGCCATCGCTATAGTTGAATTCTTGCGAAGAGGTAGCTACCCACGCCGAGAAAGAGCGCGCCCACGAGGCAAAGAATTGAGAAGTCCATGACCGCGCCAAAATGCGTTAGTCCGATCAGCGCGGTGCGCAGTCCATCCACGCCGTAGGAGAGCGGATCGAAGCGCGTCACAATGTCGAGCGCCTTGGGCAGGTTCGTGAGTGGGAACAGCGCGCCCGATAAAAAGAAAATCGGCATGACTAGAAAATTCATGATGAGCTGAAAGCCCTGCATATTCTCGAGCATGGATCCGATGGCCGTTCCCAGCGCGGCAAAGACAAAGGCGATCAAGCCCATGAATAACAACGCCAGCGGCAGAGCGGCCGGCGTGATGACGCGAAAGCCGGCCAGCACGCAGACCAGCACCACCAGCAGTCCTTGAATCACCGCTACGGTGGCGCCGCCCAGAATGCGGCCGAACATGACCTGCACTCTCGGCACGGGCGCAACCAGCGTTTCCTTCAGAAAGCCGAATTGCCGGTCCCACAGCAAGGCGATGCCGGAAAAAACGGAAGAAAACAGCACCGTCATTGCGATGACTCCCGGAGCCACGAATTGGAGATAGCTGCCGTGTCCCGCTTTTTGGAATACTGGTCCGAATCCGAAGCCGAGAGCCAGCAGATAAAGCAACGGCTGCCCTAGCGAAGCCACCAGTTGCGCGCGCGAGCGCATATAGCGGCGCAATTCGCGCAGCCAGAGAATATAAATTGCACTCATCGTCTATTGCTCCATAATTTCGCCATCTGGCGAAGTTGGTCGGACGCGCCCGCGGTTTCATCGCGAATCGTCGAGCCGGTCAGTTGCAGGAACGCTTCTTCGAGCGACTCGCTGCCGGTTTGCCGCTTCAACTCTTGCGGCGAACCCATGGCCACGATGCCGCCGTGGTCGATCACCGCGATACGATGCGCCACCCGGTCCGCTTCATCCATGTAGTGCGTGGTGAGAAACACGGTGACGCCTTCGGTCTCGTTCAAGTACTTAACGTGAGTCCACAACTGGTTCCTGCTTTGCGGATCGAGACCCAGCGTCGGTTCGTCAAGAAATAGGATCTTCGGGGTGTGCAGCAGCCCGCGCGCGATTTCGAGACGCCGTTTCATGCCTCCCGAAAACTTCTTCACCTGATCCTTCCGGCGCTCCCAGAGTTCGAAAAGCTTCAGGAGCTGCTCGGTGCGCTCGGTACGGATCTTGCGCGGCACGTGATACAGGACGCCATGCAATTCCATGTTTTCGTAAGCCGTCAACTCACCGTCGAGGCTGGGATCTTGAAAGACGATTCCAAAACGGCGGCGCACGTCGCTTTGGTGGACGCTCGGATCGAGCCCATCGAGCTCGAGCGTCCCGCTGGTCGGCTTCAAGAGTGTGGTGAGCATCTTGATGGTGGTGGTTTTGCCGGCGCCGTTCGGGCCGAGAAATGCGAAAATTTCGCCCCGCCCGACGTCGAACGAAATATTTTTCACAGCGGTGAACTCGCCGAACTTCTTCAGCAGGTTATCCACGCGGATCATGGAGGCCATATCGAATCCTTCCGGATTACTATACTAAACCGTTCAGTTTTGGTCAAGCGCGGCTCTCAGCGCGCTTTGCGGAAGGTGAGATTGATGCGATATTCGCCGGTGAGCGGATCTGAGCCTTGAGCGAGCGGCGCCACGCCGTGGAATGCGAGCCTGGCCGGGCCGCCCCAGACAGCGATGTCGCCGCTCTGAACCGGAATGCGGCGCGGCCGGTCGGCGCGGGTCGAGCCGCCGAAGAGAAATACCGCCGGCAAG
>DASYAX010000223.1:0-51530 GCA_036501045.1 Bryobacteraceae bacterium | reverse complement strand
GTTCCAGCCGCCAGGTTGAGATCCTGTCTCTTCCCTTCTCGGCCTATATTGCCCGTTATTTTGTTGGCGGCGAAGGTAAAGGCTATGTTCTCGTTTATGCCCTGACGCGGGTGAAACCCTTTCGGTCTCTCAGCCGAATAGGCGCCTCGTGGGCTTTTGTCACCTTGCTTCTGGCTCTGATCGTACTGCTTTGCTGGTGGCTCACCAGACAATTGGTGGTACCGATTTTGGCTGTCGGGTCCGCCCTTTCGCGGCTGGCGGAAGGAGACCTGCACGCGCGGATAGAATCGAACCGGTTCCTTTCCGGCGGCGCTGAACTGATCACACTCGCCAGCAACTTCAACTTTATGGCGGAGCGCATGGAGGGACTGGTGGCGGCACAACGCCGCTGGATCGCGGACGCCGCTCACGAAGTTGGATCTCCTTTGACCCGGCTCAGCGTGGCTTTGGGTATCGCTCAACAAAAAGCGCCAGCGAATGTTTTGCCGTACCTCGACCGCATGGAGGAGGAGACGGATCGCTTACGCCGCATCATGCAACAGTTGCTGACGCTCGCTCAAATGGATGCGTTACCGCAACCGGCTGCCACTGAGCGGATCGATTTGGCGGACCTGCTCGCGAGCATCGTGAACGATTGCGACTTTGAAGCACAGGCCTGCGGTCGTAGCGTGAGGCTCGATTGTTCCGCCGATTGCAGCGTTCTCGGCACTCGGGAGCTTCTCAGAAGTGCGATCGAAAACGTCGTACGTAACGCCGTCCGCTATACCCATCGCAACACGGAGGTGAGTGTAATGCTCGGGCTCAATAGCGACAAAACTAAAGCGCTCATCGCAGTTCGCGATCACGGCCCGGGTGTTCCCGAAGACGCGCTAAAGCTGATGTTCGAACCCTTTTATCGCGTGCGCGATCGCCCGGAGACAGACCCCGAAGGGAGGGGCTTGGGCCTCGCCATTACTTCGCGAGCTGTGGCGGCTCATCGTGGCTCGCTCTGTGCGGCGAACGCCGCCGGCGGCGGCTTGGACGTGAAAATCGATTTGCCCGTCGCCGGGCATTGATCTTCGACGCATGAGCCCCACGCAGTAGCGTCGGGGACAATGGTTGAGGATGGTGCAACTCACAGGAGCCGGCAAGCGCTTCGGACACAAGCTGCTGTTTGAACAACTCAATTGGCTGATTACGCCCAAGGAGCGTACAGGCCTGGTCGGCGGCAACGGTACCGGCAAATCCACTTTGCTGAAAGTAGTGGCGGGTTTGGACCAACTGGATTACGGCTCAATATCCTCCATGAAGGGCATCCGCTTTGGCTATTTGCCACAGGACGGATTGCAGGTCAGCGGCCGCAGCGTTTTCGCCGAATGCATGAGCGTGTTTGCCGACGTCAAAGAACTCGAATTGGAACTGGAGAGGCTCACGGCGAGCATGAGCGAGCTCGATCCAGCCGGCGCCGAATATCTGCAGGTAGCCGACCGCTTCGAACGCGCCGATAGCGAATTTCGCGCGCGCGATGGCTACGCAATCGAGGCGCAAGTGGGCGCTGTACTGGCGGGTCTTGGCTTTCGAAAAGAAGATTGGCTTCGCCAAACGGAAGAATTCTCCGGTGGCTGGCAGATGCGCCTCGCGCTCGCCAAGCTGCTACTCGAAAAACCGAATGTCCTGCTGCTTGACGAGCCGACCAATCACCTCGACCTCGAGGCGCGCGATTGGCTTGAGGCCTATCTCGGCAATTACGAATTCGCTTACGTTCTGATCTCGCACGACCGTTATTTTCTGGACGTGACGGTAAAGAAAATTGCCGAGATTTGGAATAAGAGCGTTACATTTTATACCGGCGGCTACGAAAAATACCGGACACAGAAAGCCGAGCGCCTGGCACAGCTCGAATCGGCTTACAAGAATCAGCGCGACAAAATTGAACAGCTCGAGGCGTTCATCAGCCGCTTTCGCGCCCAGGCAACCAAGGCCAAGCAGGTGCAGAGCCGCATCAAGGAACTCGAACGCATCGAGCGCATCGAGCTGCCCCCCGAAGAGCAGACCATCCATTTCTCATTTCCGCAGCCCAAGCCCAGCGGCCGGATTGTGGCGCAATGCAAAGGCGTCGCCAAGAGCTACGGCGCAAAGCATGTGTTTAGCGGCGTGGATTTCACAATCGAGCGCGGCGATCGGATCGCGCTGGTGGGCGTTAACGGCGCGGGAAAATCGACTTTGATTAAACTGCTCGCGGGCGCCGAAACGCTCAGCGCCGGCGAATACACGCTAGGTCACAACGCCGCGCCGGATTATTTCGCGCAGGATCAATACAAAGAGCTGGACGTGAACGCGCGTGTGCTGGACGACCTGGCGTCGGCCGCGCCACGCTCCTCACAAACCGAATTACGAAATCTGCTCGGCTGTTTTTTGTTTAGCGAAGATGACGTCTACAAACGCATCGGCATCTTATCGGGCGGCGAGCGGAATCGCTATGCCCTGGCGCGCATGCTGCTGCATCCGGCGAATTTTCTGCTGCTCGATGAGCCCACCAATCACCTGGACATTCGCGCGAAAGATGTATTGCTCGAAGCGCTCGAGAAATTCACCGGGACAGTGGTGTTCGTCTCGCACGACCGTTACTTCATCGAGCATCTGGCGAACCGCGTTTTCGAAATCGCCGAGGGCGAAGTGCGCGTCTTCCCGGGCAATTATGCCGACTATCTGTGGCGCAAAGGCGGCGGCGCGGAGAAAACGCCGACGCTAAAAGACGTGCTGCGCGGCGTTCCCCCGGCCGAGCCGATTCCTATGCCCGCGCCCCCGACTCCCGGTAAGCGCATAAACCCGATCCGGCTGAAACAGATGCAGAACGAAGCGAAGCAGCTCGAAGAGCGCATCGCGGAATTGGAAGCGGAGATTCAGTCGGCTGAGCTGCGCTTATCGGATTTTGTGGGCGCGGATGAGGCCATGCGGCTCTCGAATCTGATTGAAGCACAACGCAGCGCGCTCGAGAAAACCATGGCGCAATGGGAAGAAGTGACCGGGGAGATCGAGGCGACGGCTTGAGCGGCGCGATTAGGAGCTCGGCGCATTATATGCGAGGCCGAGTTCTCTAGCGACGATGCAAAAGCGCGGGTCCGCCGTCCATAACTGTAATCGACCCACGATCGCCGACGCCAACAGGTGAACATCGATCCAGCCGACGCCGCGACCATGTAAGTCGCGAGCGCGAGCGAACTCGACGACCTCGCGGTAGGAAACCATACTTGCTTGTTGCATATGCTCGTAGGCCGCCAGAAGCTTGGCGCGTCCTCCGCGATTGCCTATCAGAAGCTTTCCATAGACCAACTCGTGACCTATCACTTCATCAAGATCGAGGAGCCGGTCCAACTCCGCCAGATAAGGCGCGCGGTTAGCAAGGGATCGAATCCATACCGACGTGTCCACCAGGACCATCAGGCCACACTGCGTTTTGACGACGGCCGCTCACGGCGCCTGGGCACGTCTTGTGCGTGCGGCTCCGTGCCAAGAAAACTCCGCAGGCGCTGGTAAGCAGCATGACGCACCAGAGCCTCAAGACCGAGACGTATGGTCTCGGTGTCCGTGGTTGCACCGCACGCCGCTTTCGCCTCCTTGAGGAGTTTGTCGTCGACATTCAAGGTCTTCTTCATACATACGATTCTGCCCTAAATGTATGGCTCCGAAAGCCAGCCCGTGAAAGCAGGCGTGCTGGATGACCTGGCGGATGAACGGCTTTGAACGGCTCGACCGTTTGCGGACAGCGCCGTCCCACGATCGCCCAACACGCGCGGCGATTTAGCCCCAAAGACACGGTGGCGTAACCTCTATCTGTCTGGAGCGGAAATTGCCCCTGAACTTACATGAGGGACTTCGTTCGAGATCTGCGTTATGCCGCGCGTATCCTGCTGAGGAGTCCCGTCGCTACTTCGGTAGCCGTCTTGGCGCTGGCCCTCGGCATCGGCGTGAATGCCGCCGCGCTCATTGGCATCAGCTCATTGATCCTTCATCCGCTTCCCTACCCGCGCCTGGAACGAATCGTCACCATCTGGGGAACGGCTCCCAAGGTTCACAGCGAACGGACGCCGCTGACGGCCGCGGACTTCACCGATTTGCGGAAGGCGGCGCATTCCTTCGACAAGCTCGCTGGTTATCGCACCTGGGATGTCAATCTGACAGGCGCGGGGAACCCGGAACACGTGCAAGCGTTTCAGGTTTCCGCCGATTTCTTCTCCGTCCTGGGAAGCAGCGCCGCGCGCGGGCGCACGTTCGCGTCCGAAAACGAGCTCTCGCATCCAAGGGCCGTGGTCGTCAGCCAGGGTTTTTGGAAGAGCCATCTGGCGGGTTCGCCTGCGGCGGTGGGCGCCTCGATTTCTTTGAGTGGACAGGCCTACACCGTGATCGGCGTGATGCCCGACCAGTTCGATTTTCCACTCGGAACCGAAGTCTGGTCTACGTTGATCCTCGATCGTCAAGAACAACAGGATCGGAATACACGCAACTTAATGGTTTTAGGCCTATTGAAACCGCGCGTGCCCCCCTCCGAAGCGCGTGCCGAATTGACCGCTATCGGATTGCGGCTTGGACATCAGTATCCGAGGGCTGACGAAGGGCGCACCATCGTCGCTGTGCCGCTCGGCGAGCTTACGGATCAAGTGACGAATCACTTTCTTCTTACGTTGTTGGGCGCCGCCGGGTTTGTGCTGCTGCTCGCCTGCGCCAACATCGGCAATTTGCAATTGGCGCGAGCGGCGCAGCGCGAAAAGGAAATGGCCGTTCGAGTAGCGCTCGGCGCCAGCCGATTCCGGGTCACACGGCAACTGGTGGCGGAGAGTGTTTTGATTTCGGTGGTCGCGGGCGGACTCGGATTGGTGGCGGCGAGTTGGAATAACGACTACGCAAAGAGCAGTATTCCCGAGGTTGCCATGCGGCAAGTCCCCGGCCTTCGCACCATGCAGGTGGATAGCACGGTGGTCGTTTTGACCTTAGTGGTCTCGCTGCTGGCGGGCCTACTGTGCAGCGCGCCCGCGATTGCCCAGGTCGTGCATCGAAAGATGCGCGCCGATCTCAACGATGTATTGCGCGGGCGCGGCGGTAGTTCGCCCGCCCGTAGCCGCCTTCGTTCCGTGCTGACCGTTTTCGAACTGGCCATCGCGCTGGTCTTACTCGTTGGCGCGGGTCTCATGGTCAAGACTTTCGATCGGCTCCTCTATCTCAACCAGGGCTTCGATCCTACAAACGTTCTTACCATGAAGGTATCGCTCCCCGCCGCCGAATACGCGAGAGCCACACAGCTCACTGCGTTTTACGACCGCGTCTTACAGGGTTTTGCCACGATTCACGGCGTACAGGCGGCCGGCCTTTCATCGCCGCTGGGCGAGGGTGACGGCCTTTCGATCGAAGGGCGGCCGGAACTTCGCCCCGGTGAACCGCGCCCGGAAATCAACGCGATCAGCGGCCGCTATCTCGAAGCCATGCGCATTCCCCTGCTGAAGGGGCGCTCAATCTCCGCGGGGGACCGTGCGGATTCGCCATATGTCGCGGTCATTAGCGCCACGATGGCCCGCTACTATTGGCCCCACGCGAACCCGCTTGGGAGAAAGATCCGGCTCAGTGCGCAGTCACCATGGCTCACAATCGTCGGCGTTTGCGGAGACGTGATCGAGGATTGGTTTAGCGGTCTGCCTTCACCGGCGGCGTACCTGTCCTACGCACAATTTCCGAATTCGTCCGCGTCGCTCGTTCTTCGTACCTCAGGCGCCCCGTTGCAATGGGCGGCGCCCGTTCGCCGGCAAATCGGCAAAGTGGATAAAAATTTGCCGGTCTACGAACTTCAAACGATGCAAGAGACGATTGCACAATCCCGCTCCGGAGTTCAAGCCGCGGCGCATGCTATGACTACTTATGCCGTAATTGCTCTATTGTTGGCGGCCACGGGTATTTATGGGGTCATTTCGTATTTCGTCGAGTCCCGAACGCACGACATCGGTGTGCGGATGGCTTTGGGCGCAAGCCGCAGCCAAGTCGTCGAGATGACCTTGCGTCAAACCGCTCGCCTGGTTGCGACGGGTCTCGTCATCGGCGTTCCGCTGGCGATTGTGCTCACGCGCATCATGTCCAGCGCGCTAGACAATGTCCTCGACCTGAATCCGGCTACATTCCTGCTCTTTGCGGGAGTCTTGACCCTTTGCGCTCTGCTCGCCAGTTATCTGCCCGCGCGCCGCGCCACCCGGATCGATCCCGTCAGCGCTCTACGCAACGATTAAGAAGCCGCGCCAGGCGCCGATATGGAGTTCGACATTCACACCACGAAAGATTCCCGCGACTTGGCGGCCGTGCGAAGCCTTTGGACCGAGTATTGGGCATTTCTCGGGCTGGAACCCACATTCCAAAATTTTGCCGCCGAATTACAAGGCTTGCCCGGTGCTTATGCGGAACCGGAAGGGTTGCTGCTCATCGCCTGGGCCGGCGAAACGCCCGCGGGAACCATCGGGCTGCGGCGGTTGTCCGCTGGTGCTTGCGAAGCGAAACGGCTGTATGTGTCGCCCGCCTTTCGCGGACATGGATTGGGAAGAACGCTATTGCATCGCCTGGTCGAAAGCGCGCGGTCTATAGGCTATGAAACGATGTACGGCGATTCGCTGCCCTCCATGGCCGAGGCTTTGTCAATGTACCGGAGTTTCGGATTCCAACAGGTGGAGGCCTATTCCGTCACGCCGACACCGGGAGCGATCTATCTCGCGCTGGCGCTGGCTTCGCCGGCCGAAGCTTCGCGAACGCGCTGAAAAACAGAATACAGATGATGATCTTCGTGCAGCAGAAAGAACTCGAGCCACTGAATTACCGTCATCTCGCCGAAACGGGAATGCACGCCGCTGCGGGCCAATGCGGCATCCGGCAGGTTTTCGAAATAGTCGATGAGCTTCAAACGCAGGGACCGCAGCCGCTGCAGCACTTCGTCGGCGGGTAGCGCCACCCAGTTCGGCCATTCCGGATCCTGTTCGGCGCGGTAACGTTCGAGCGAAGGACGGTCTTCCGTTTGCATGCGATTCAGCCGCGCCAGAAAAATCTCGTGACCGCGCGCCAAATGAGCCAACGTTTCGCGCGCCGACCATTTCCCCGGCGCCGGCGCCCGATCCATGGCCGCCTCTCCGGCACCCGCCAACAAGCCCGGCAGACAGTCAAGCTGTGATGTCAGGCGAACGGCGCAGGTCGCGGGTAGGGGCACGTTTTTCAGTGTATCGTCGCCCTAGGGCGGCACCTGCGTATCGGGCCGTCTTTTGCGCTGCACTTCATCCCAGCGGCGTACCAGCATTCTCCATTGATCGAGCGTAAGCACGCCACGCAAATGAATGCTCATTTCGAGGAACACGCGGCTCGAGTTAGCGCGCGCGTTGGCCACTCGCTCGATGACCGGCTTGGCCGCCTCGACATCCACCTCCGGGTCGTTGAACAGATCTTCGAGTTCGCCTTCCGCTTTGCGTGCGTTGTTGCGCGCATCGAGTAGGCGGTCGCGATACGACCGCACGATCTGTCGCATCTTCTGGGTCTGCGCGCTTGTTAGCCCCAGGTCGGCCACCACCGGGCTGTTCCACCAGGGAAAGTCCGGCCGGTTCTGGGCGTCGCTCACGACTGCCGCGGCCAGACAAAGAATGACGATGCCGATGCGCTGAAAGCTCATTCGTCAAACAGCGCTTGCAGCGGCGCGGTCGGCTGTGGTTCCGCATCAAGCGCCACGGTGCTCACATCCTGCGCAAGCTGAACGTCGCTAATCCGGTCGTTCGCCGCAGCGGGCCGATGCTTTTGTTCGTAAACCAAAACGCTGCCGCCCAATACCAACACGGTTGCCGCCGCCGAGGCCCACCGGCGCGCCCAGATCGCCGGCCTCCAACGCGTGGGTTCCGTCAATTTGGCGTAGATGCGGCGGCGTTGCGCCGTTAAAAAGTCATAGCTGACCGCCTGCTCCGCCGAAGCGCTCAGTTCGAGCAGTTGCCGGTGTGCCTGCGCGGCCGCCAATCGCCTCTGGCACTCCTCGCAGGAATCGATATGCCCGCCATCCGGCCCAACGCCATATACGTGCTGTATCAGTTCGTCATCCGTCCAATGACCTGACAGTTTGGACTCGATGCTCATGTTCCCTCCGCCCGCTTTCAAGCGCGGGCCTGGTACAAATCTTTCAGTTCTTCCCTCATCTTGGCGATGGCCCGGAACAGATGCGCCTTCACGGTTCCGACGTCCAACTTCAGTACCTCGGCAATGTCCTCGAGCGGCATCGCCTCATAATGCCGCAGTGAAAACACCGCCCGCTGCCGGTTAGAGAGTTTGCCCAGCGCCAATTCCAGTCTTTGCCGGATCTGTTTCGAAAAAACCAAGCGCTCGGCGTCCGGCTCCCCGCCGGAAGCCATTTGTAGTATGACTTCCTCGTCGTCCGGCGGTGGACGACGCTGCCAAATTTTCCAAGCCTTCGAGCGCAGGCGGTCCAAGCAAGTATTGACCGCAATGCGCGTCACCCACTTTCCGGGATGATCCAATTCACCCGCAGTACCGCTGCTCTTGCTCAACGCCCGGTACGCTTTGAGAAAAACGTCCTGCGTCGCCGAATCGGCCTCGTCCGGATCCTGCAGCATGCGCCGGCACAATAAGAAGACGCGCCTCTGCTCGGAGACCATCCAAGTGCCAAAGCTTCGTAGATCCGCGCCAACATGGATTTCACCTTCCAGCTGGTCGGCCATGAGGCCCATCATAGCTATCTATCTGAGAAAACGAGAACACGCGAAAAAAGGTTACAAAGCGGCGGCTCAGTCGGTTTTTCGCTTGTGCCGCAGCCGGGAGGCCCAGTTGGACAGGTCGGGCTTGAACTCGCGCAGAATGGCGGTGCCGATATCGCCGCCATATACAAACCCGCTGCGCATCAGCCCGTCCTGTATACTGTTGTGCTGCCGGTAACCGGCCACGCTCACCAGACCGGAAGCCAGGGCACCCGCCGCAGGCGCGAAAGCCGGACGCGTATCGCCACTGGGGTCCGTGACTTCCAGCACGCTCAGCATGGCTGCCCGGGTCCGGTTCCAAAAACCGTGTAGGTCCGAGGGGTGCGGCCGCGGATCCTCATGGTTTAAGTAGCCAACCAGGAACTCGGCGCCGCTTTGTGCGCTCCGCCGCGCATAAAACACGCCGAAACGGTGAGCGAAATCGTCCATGTCCTGATTCAGGATCTCCGGATTATTGCGCCACTGGCCCAAGCCAGCCACAAAAGCGCCGCGTAACAGCAAAGAAGGCCGGGTTAGCTTGGCGCCGTAATAACACGCCCTTTGTCCGGGAGTGAGTTCGCCCAATGGATTCTCGAACTTCCAGAGATTACAAGGAGTTTTGCTCGAGGCGTGAGTTGTGGGCGTGAGATCTTGCTGAGCCATCACCGGCCCAGCTAGGCCGAACGAAAGCGCGAGTACGGAAAGGCCGCAGCAGACGTACACTGTCACCCTAATGTAACTGAAATCTATTACCCAAGCGCCGAAACTGATTTAGTATAGGCGCACCTGGAAAAAAGTACAAGGTGTAGTAAGTAAGTTGCAGAAAAAACTTCCTAATCGATCACAGATCGGCGGAAAACTTTCCGCGCCACCAGAATCAGCGGCTTAGGACCAAAACGTTGTTCCCCGGCGGATGCTCTGAGCGAAACTCGGCTGGTCGGGGCCGGCCGCCGGTTTTTCGAAGCCCTCATTCCGTTTCGTAAAAAACGCTGTTTCTTCGCCCATGAGAATTCGCCAACCGAGCGCGTGATAGCTTCTGAAAGGTACAAAGGAGTTTTTAATTGCGGGCCGCACTGTTCACGCGCGAGTATCCACCACATGTTTATGGGGGAGCCGGAGTTCACGTTGAGTATCTGAGCCGCGAGCTGGCAAGAAAAATCGAAGTCGAAGTTCATTGCTGGGGCGAACAGTATTCCGATGAGGGCAACCTTCACGTGCGCGGCGCGGAACCATGGTCCGAATTGACCGACGGCACCGAAGGCAAATTCAAAACCGCCCTTGAGACCGTCAGCCTTAATTTGACGCAGGTGAAGGCGCTCTCAGGCATTGATATTGTGCATACCCATACCTGGTATGCGTCGCTCGCGGGCTTCCTCGCCAAAAAACTCTACAACATTCCGTTTGTGCTCACAACACACAGCCTCGAGCCGTTGCGCGCCTGGAAAGCGGAGCAACTTGGCAGCGGCTATGCCATGAGTTCCTGGATCGAGCGCACCGGGATACTTGACGCCGACGCCATCATCGCTGTCTCAAACGGCACCAAGGAAGACATTCTGCGCGCCTATCCCGTTTCGCCCGAGCGCGTGCATGTCATCTATAACGGCATCGATCTCACCGAGTACCGTCATACTGGCAGCAGCAGCGCGCTCACAACGTATGGTGTCGATCCAAAAATTCCTTACGTATTGTTTGTAGGTAGAATTACCCGCCAAAAGGGTGTCACACATTTGGTGGATGCGATTCGTTACCTGCCGCCCGATACGCAAATCGTCCTGTGCGCCGGCGCGCCCGATACTCCCGAAATCGCCACGGAAATGCGCGCCAAGGTCGAGACCGCGCGCGAGCGTAACCCGCATGTCATCTGGATCGAAAAAATGGTAACGAAGCCCGAGGCGATTCAACTCTACAGTAATGCGCGGGTATTCTGTTGCCCCTCCGTTTATGAACCCTTCGGCATCATCAACCTGGAAGCCATGGCGTGCGGAGCGCCGGTAGTGGCCAGTAAAACCGGAGGAATCAAAGAGGTTGTCGTCGATGGCGAGACCGGCTTTCTCGTCCCGTTCGAGCAGGACGCCGTCACCGGATTCCCCATTTCGCCGGACAAGTTCGCACGCGACTTGGCTGCGAAGCTTTCCGAATTACTGGCCGACGTCGAAAAATGCCGGGAATTTGGCGCGGCGGGCCGCCGGCGCGCGGAGCAAACGTTTAGTTGGCCGGCCATTGCTGGTCAAACCATCGACCTCTATCGAAGCTTGATCGACGAAACGAAATGAAACCCATCGCCACGCCACCACCCCTTGATGGACGTCGCCGCGTCGTGATCGAAGCGGTCGCGCCTGAAGTCGACGGTGGAAGATTTCCCGCTAAAAGAACCGTTGGCGATACAGTGCGCGTCGAAGCCGATATCTTTACCGACGGACACGATTCCATCGCGGCGGTGCTGTTATTTCGCCGCGAAGATTCAAAATCCTGGCAGGAAGTCCGCATGTTTCCGCTGGTCAATGACCGTTGGGCCGGCGAGTTCGCGGTCTCCGAGCTAGGCCGTTGTCGCTTCACCATTCATGCCTGGGTAGATCATTGGGAAACCTGGAGGCGCGATCTGCTGAAGCGCATCAAAGCCGATAGCGACGCGGCCATCGACTACCTGATGGGTGCAAACTTGATCGCCGAAGCAGCCGCGCGCGCGCAGGCTTCCGATGCCGAATGGCTCCGTCAACAAGCGAAGCTCCTCCGCACTGAATCGGAAGTCGACACGCGCCGCGCCGCCGCGACGGATGATCTTCTGAATGAGGCCGTGCTCCGCTATCCTGACCGCCGCTACGCGACCGAATTCGAGCGCGAGCTTGTCATCGTCGTTGATCCGGTGCGCGCGCGCTTCAGTACCTGGTACGAGCTCTTTCCTCGCTCCACTGCACTCGAACCCGAACGCCACGGAACGCTCGCCGATTGCCAGGCACGCTTGCCCTACATCGCGGGCATGGGTTTCGATGTGGTCTACTTACCGCCCATTCACCCGATCGGCGTCACTTTTCGCAAAGGCAAGAATAATTCGGTACAGGCCGAGCCCAGTGATGTTGGAACCCCTTGGGCTATCGGCTCGGCGGAGGGTGGCCACAAATCGGTTCACCCGCAACTCGGCACGCTGGCAGACTTCGGCAACTTCATCAAGCGCGCCGAGGAATTAGGGATGCAGGTCGCCTTGGACATCGCCTTCAACGCCTCGCCCGATCACCCTTACGTGAAGGATCACGAGGAATGGTTTCGCAAGCGTCCGGACGGAACGATTCAATATGCGGAGAATCCGCCCAAGAAATATCAGGACATTTATCCGTTCGACTTCGAAACTCCGCAATGGTGGGAGTTGTGGCAGGAGTTCAAGAGTATTTTCACTTTTTGGCTCGAACAAGGCGTGCGTATTTTCCGCGTCGATAATCCTCACACCAAAGCCTTTCCGTTTTGGGAATGGTGCATCACCGAGCTCAAGCGCGAATGGCCGGAAGTACTGTTCCTTTCAGAAGCCTTTACCCGGCCCAAGATCATGTACCGGCTTGCCAAACTGGGCTTCAGCCAGTCCTACACTTATTTCCCGTGGCGAAACGGCAAGTCTGAGCTGACCAGTTATCTGACCGAGCTGACCAAGACGTCGGTGCGCGAATTTTTTCGCCCCAATCAATGGCCGAACACGCCCGATATCTTGACCGAGTTTCTACAGATTGGCAGCCGCGCCGCGTTTGCGATCCGTTTCTTGCTCGCTGCCACGCTCGGCGCTAATTACGGTATCTACGGGCCGGCTTTTGAGCTCTTGGAAAGCCGTCCGGTGCGCACAGGCAGCGAAGAGTATCTCGATTCTGAGAAGTATCAAATCCGTCATTGGGATCTCGAACGCGCGGATAGCCTGGGCGAACTGATCGCGCTGGTCAATCGCATTCGGCGCGAAAATATCGCTCTGCAAAGCGACTGGTCGCTAGAATTTCATCCGGTGAATAACGATCAGCTTCTCTGCTACAGCAAGCGCTCCGCGGACGGCTCTAGCCTGGTGGTAATCGTCGTCAACCTGGACCCGCATCACACCCAGGCCGGCATCGTCGAACTACCTCTCGACGACTTCGGAATTGATGAAAATCATGCCTACCAGGCTCATGACTTGCTCACCGGCGCACATTATGTGTGGACCGGCCGCAGGAATTACGTCGAGCTGAATCCGGCCAGCATTCCTGCCCACATTCTGCGTATTCGCCGCCGTCTGCGCGCCGAATCCGATTTCGAATATTTCTTATGACGGCAATCGACACCGCCAGTCTCGAGCGCCTACTTCCCGCGTACCTCGCCTCGCGCCGCTGGTTCCGCGCTAAGACCAGAAGGGTGCGCCAAATCAGGGTGCGCGATGTTATTCAGCTCGACGGCTGTTTTGTTATTTCGGTGCTTGAGATCGAGTATGCGCAAGGCGACCGGGACTATTATCTTTTGCCGCTTGTTTCAAGTGAGGTAAGCGGCTTTGACGAAGCCGCGCTGGCGAGTCAGGACTTCCGCAACGCCCTGCTGGCGGCCATCGCAGACTCGCGAACATTCCACGGCCGAAACGGCGATCTTGTGGCCTCTCACACCAGCGCTTTTGAATACACTTCTGCCCCGCTCGATAGCTTCATCTCGAGAGCGGAGCAAAGCAACACTTCCATTATTTTTCGCGATCGCTTCATCCTGAAACTCTTTCGAAAAATCGAGCCTGGGATAAATCCCGATCTGGAAATCGGCCACTTCCTCACGCAGCGCGGCTTCCGGCACACGCCCGCCCTGCTGGGCAGCCTGGAATATCGCCCGCACGGCGGAGGGCCTTCCTACGCCGCTGGTATGCTTCAACAGTTCGTGAAGAACCAGGGCGACGCCTGGCAGTACACACTGCATTCGCTCGAAGCTGGCCAACCCATTGGCGAGTATCTTCCTGCCGCGCAACTGTTAGGCAAGAGAACCGCGGAAATGCACGCCGCACTCGCGGATTCCCAAGACGATCCCGACTTCGCACCCGAGCCCTTCACGCCTGCGCACGCTCACCGGATCTACGAAGAGACTCTGGCGCAGGCCGATGCCGTCTTCGAGCTGCTTCGCGGCAAGCTATCGTCGCTGCCTGAAGGAGCCGCCGAAAGCGCCCGCCAAGTTTTGGCTTTCGAGAATGCCATCGTAAATCGCTTTGCCGGCTTGAAAGACCTCGCTGTCACTAATGCCGTTCGCATCCGCTATCATGGCGACTTTCACCTGGGCCAAGTTCTCTACACCGGAGACGATTTCATGATCATCGATTTCGAAGGAGAGCCTGCCCGGCCGCTTGCCGAACGGCGTGCCAGAGGGCTCGCCCTGCGCGACGTGGCAGGCATGCTTCGCTCCTTCCAGTATGCCGCCCACGCTGCTGCGGACGGTCGACAGAGTGAATCCAGAGAGGCGGTGTGGAACAAGCGGGTCAGCGCCGCCTATCTCGACGCCTACTTCGAGCAGGCGCGGAATCAACTGTACATTCCGGCCGAGAAAAATCAACGACAACTTCTGCTTGACGCATTCCTGCTGCAGAAAGCTGTGTACGAAGTAGCCTATGAGCTGAACAACCGGCCCGACTGGGTGAACATTCCCTTGCGCGGCATTTTGAGTCTTATCGGTTAAGCGCCACATGCCCAATCCCAGCCGGCAGTGGACGGATAACGACGTTTACCTCTTCCGCGAGGGCACCCACTCCACGCTCCCGGATCTGCTTGGCGCTCATCTTGCCCAGGGAGACGCGGGAACTCAGTTCGCTGTATGGGCGCCGAATGCGCGCTCGGTTTCCGTCATCGGAACGTTCAACGATTGGCGCGTTGGCGTGACGCCGCTGAAGCCCGCGATGGCCGGAGTCTGGCAAGGTTTTGCCAAAGAGGCCGCGCCCGGCACGCGCTACAAATACCGTGTCGAAGGAACCTCCGGCTACGTTGCGGACAAGGCAGATCCATTCGGCTTTCTGCACGAAATCTCTCCCCAACAGGCTTCAGTCGTTTGGGATCTCAGCTATGAGTGGGGTGACCGGGAGTGGATGTCCAAACGGCATGGCGCCAACGGCCTTGACGCTCCCATTTCCATTTATGAAGTGCATCTGGGATCGTGGCGCCGCGTCCTCGAAGACAACAATCGTTCACTGAATTACCTGGAGCTTGCCGGACAACTGATTCCTTACGTCCGGGAAATGGGCTTTACGCATGTCGAGTTTTTGCCCGTGATGGAGCATCCATTTTTTGGCTCCTGGGGCTATCAAACTACTGGATTTTTCGCGCCCACCAGCCGTTACGGAACGCCGCAGGATTTCATGCGGTTGATCGACCTGTTTCATCAGCACGGCATCGGCGTGATCCTCGATTGGGTTCCTTCGCACTTCCCGCAGGACGAGCATGGCATCGGTTATTTTGACGGCGCCCATGAGTATGAGCCTGCCGATCCGCGGCGCGGCGTCCATCCCGATTGGAATAGCTTCGTGTTCGATTACGCCCGCGGCGAAGTTCGCAGCTTCCTGACAAGCAGCGCCATGTTCTGGCTCGATAAATACCACGCCGATGGCTTGCGTGTCGACGCGGTGGCTTCCATGCTCTATCTCGACTACTCCCGCAAGCCGGGCGAGTGGATTCCGAATCCGTACGGCGGCCGCGAAAACCTGGACGCGATCGGCTTTCTGCGCCACATGAATGTCGAGCTTTATCGCGTCCATCCCGATGTGCAGACCGTGGCGGAGGAATCGACCGCCTGGCCCATGGTGTCGCGCCCCACCTATGTGGGTGGCCTTGGCTTCGGCTTCAAGTGGGACATGGGCTGGATGCATGACACCTTGGACTATCTGTCGCAGGATCCGGTCTTCCGTAAGTACCGCCACAGCGAGCTAACTTTCCGCCAGGTGTATGCGTTCAGTGAGAATTTCATCCTGCCGCTTTCGCACGATGAAGTAGTCTATGGCAAAGGCTCGCTGCTCGCCAAAATGCCCGGCGATAATTGGCGCAAATTTGCGAATCTCCGCTTGCTGTTGGCGTATCTCTACGCGCTGCCCGGTAAGAAGCTACTGTTCATGGGCGGGGAGTTCGGCCAGTGGAGTGAATGGCAGCACGATGGCTCGCTCGAATGGGATCTGGTGCGTCTCGAGCCGCATGCGGGGCTGCGTCTGCTGGTAGGAGATCTTAACCATCTCTACCGCTCGAACGACGCGCTGCACGAAGGCGAAAACAACCCCGCGAGCTTCGAATGGATCGATCTTCACGATGCCGAAAACAACGTCTTGAGCTTCCTTCGTAAAGCCAATTCGCCGGATCGGATGACGGTCGTAGTTTGCAATTTCAGCCCGGTGCCCCGGTCGAGCTATCGCATTGGCATTCCCGCCAAGGGCTTTTGGAAAGAGGTTTTAAATACCGACGCCAAGCACTATGGCGGCTCCGGCAGAGGCAATTTCGGCGGCGTGGAAGCCGTACCCGTTCCCCTTCACGGACGTCCCTGGTCATTAACGATCGAGCTGCCTCCGCTAGCCGCGGTTTTCTTTGAATTCAAAGCCACGCGCCCGTGATATCATCCGGCATAATGCGAAGAATTCCGTGGTCGCCACTCATTCTGGCCGCACTACCCGCGTCTTTCCTTTTGCTAACCGGATGTGCCGGTAACGGGCATGAGCCTACCGAGAAATACATCCTGGTTGCTGACAACAGTAAGATTGCTTATTGGCAAACAGCGGCTGAGGGCCTTAATCGCGCCGTTGCTGAAATGAAGGTCAAAGCCGAAGTAGATGGTCCCGATGGACACGATCCGCAAGGGGAGCGCGAAGCCTTCCGGCGAGCCGTTGCCGAGAAGCCTTCCGGCATTCTGGTTTCCGCGGCCGATGCCAGTCTATTGACTCCCGATATCAATGCCGCGATCGATCAAAATATTCCCGTCATCACCATCGATGCCGATGCTCCGGACAGCAAACGCCTGTTCTTTGTTGGAACCGATAATTTCAACGCTGGTCTGATCGGCGGCAAGATGGCCGCCAAGCTGCTCAATAGCAAAGGCAACGTTGCCATCTTCACCATTGCGGGCCAAGGCAATCTCAAAGACCGCTTGAGCGGCTATCAGGCTGCCTTCGCTGACCACACCAGCATCAATGTCATGCAGGTCATCGATATGAATGGCAATTCCGATGTCGCTTTCGATAACGCGAAGAAGCTGCTTGACGGCAAAACAAAACCGGATGCTTTCATTTGCCTCGAAGCGGTGTCGTGCCCTGCCGTCGCCGATGTCGTCAACCGGGCTAATATGGGCGGCAAGATTACGATCATTGCCATGGATACCGATCCGGGTACGGTCGAATGGATCAACAAGGGCGTGATTTCCGCCACCGTCGCGCAGAAGCCCTACACCATGGCGTATTTCGGAACGAAATTATTGGACGACGTGCATCATCATCCGCCTGTCCCGTTGGCTGGCAACTGGGGGAAGAACGTTTTTTCGCCGTTTCCCACTTTCGTCGATACCGGCACGTTCGTCGTCGACAAGAGCAATGTCGGCGGCTTAGCGCAGCATCCTCCGGGCCAGTGAGCTACAGAGCGGCCACGCTGAGAGACCGCTTGCCTTCCGCCTGCTTCAGGCGGACATAGGCCGCGTCCACGCGTAGCAGATAAGGCCGGCTGACCTTTTGCAACTCCTGGGCGCTAAGTCCTCGCCCACGCGCCGCGCGTATCATTTGTTCGTATTCGCGTACTGCGCTTTGCCAGTTCTTGTGGCAGTCGCTGACGTTGGTGCTGTTCTCCATGCCATCCAGTGTGCGCCTGAGACCTCGTAGGCTCAAGGGGTCTAAGGCCGCTTTGGTCCCACCGCTGTTACCAGTACCGCCCTAGACGCCGATGGGCCGAGGACTAAGGTCAGGCGATGCGCGTATGATTACAAATGCATGGCCTTTCCTAAGGCTTGGTTGCCTGGCAAAATGATCCCGCTAGTGTGTGCGCTGAGCGTCCGGCTAGCCTTTCCGGCCGATGACCCACCTGCCCCGGCAGAGCAGCAGAGGATGCTCGATCAAACCCGCCAATATGCCGCCCAGTATGTGGCGGGTCTTCCTAATTTCATCTGCCTGCGTGTGGTTCACCAATTTGAAGCCGGCCGGAAGCCCAAGCACTGGCATAAAGGAGATAGCCTCGCCTCCCGTCTGGTCTTCAGCGAAGGCAAGGAAAAGCGGACTCTGGAGCTGGTCAACGGCAAGCCGCCGGAGAGGAGCCGCTTTGTCCGGAGGCCGCTGACCACCGAGGGCGAATTTGGAGGGCAACTCAGCAACATGTTTGCGCAGTCGACCGACGCTAGCTTTTCCTGGAGCGGTTGGGAAACGATTCGCGGCAAGCGCCTTGCCGTCTTCGAGTACACGGTGGATAAACAGCACTCGGCCATCAGTCTTAGCCTGGGTGATTTAGCGCATGCCACGGTGGCGTATCAAGGATCTGTCTATACCGATCCGGCGACCGGCGCCGTTTGGCGCATTACCAATCATCCGATCGACATTCCTCCGGAAGTGAGGACGAAAAGCCTTTTCACGCTAATTGATTACGACACGGTCGATATTGCCGGCAAGAGCTATCTGCTGCCTGTCCAAGCTTCCGTTCAAATGGATACCGGCTCAAACAACGTGCTGAACCAAATAGAATTTCAAGGCTATCGTAAGTTCGAGGCTGATTCGCGCATCACGTTCGCCGGCCCCGATTCCAACTAGACCAAATCTCTGGAACTCTTGGCGGGGCTACCCCGTATTGGGGACATGGAATCCTTGTGGCCGGACATCCGGCAATCCTTTCGCATTATGCGGAAGAGCCCGGCCTTTACGGCGGTAGCGGTCGCGGCCATCGCGCTCGGTGTGGGAGCCAACACTGGCATTTTCAGCGTGGTGGACAAGGTGTTGCTCCAGCCGCTGCCCTACCCGGAGCCCGATCGCCTGGTGCGCCTCGCCCGTAAATACCCGAACGGCGAAGGGGATTCGAACTCGATTCCCAAGTACATGACGTGGCGCAACAACAATCATGTATTTTCCGCCATGACTTTGTACGACCAGCAAGGGCCCGGCCTGAATCTCAGCGGCGGCGATCGTCCGGAACAGATCAAAGGTGTCCACGTTTCGGCAGACTATTTCAAAGTTTTCGGCTTCTCACCCCTGATGGGCCGAACGTTTACTTCTTCCGAAGACCTGCCGAATGGTCCGAAGGCGGTGGTGATCAGCCAAAGGCTCTGGCGCTCCCATTTCGCGAGCGAGCCGGGAATCTTGAATCGGGTGATTACGCTGAATGGCGATCCTTACCCGATCATCGGAGTCATGCCGGACACCTTCATCGCCAGCCCGCCGGCCGATGTATGGATTCCTCTGCAGGCGGACCCGAACAGCACGAATCAGGGACACTACCTGGCCGCCGCCGCCCGGCTGAAACCCGATGTGACGATCGAGCGAGCACGCGCGGACATGAAGCTTGCGGGCGCGGCGTTCCGGCGCGCCAATCCCAAGTGGATGGATAAAAACGAAAGCGTGGCGGTGGTACCGATGCGCGATGCCGAGGTCAGGAATATCAAGCCGGCGCTATTGATTTTGTTGGGCGCCGTTGCGTTTGTGCTCTTGATCGCCTGTGCCAACGTGGCGAATCTATTGCTCGCACGTGCGGCAGGCCGGCAACGGGAACTGGCAATCCGCGCGGCGGTAGGCGCGAGCCGCTGGCGAGTAATACGCCAGTTGCTTACCGAAAGTGTCATGTTGGCGGGCCTCGGTGGTTTTCTGGGCTTCCTGCTTGGTGTCGTGGGCGTTCGCGCCCTGCTGCTGGTGGTGCCCGGCAATATCCCACGCCTAAGCGACCCAGACCGGGCGCAGCAGGTGTTTTCGGTGGTCGACTGGCGCATCGCCCTGTTCACCATCGGCGTAACCTTCCTAACCGGCATCTTGTTCGGTTTGTTTCCGGCCTTGCAGATCTCGAATCCCGATATCACTTCCACGCTCAAAGAAGCCAGCGGCCGGTCGGGCACGGGACGCAAGCAGAATCGAATACGAAAGCTGCTGGTGGGCGCGGAGATGGCGTTGGCGCTGGTGCTGCTTGCTTCGGCCGCCTTGCTGATTCGCACGTTTATCGGCTTGAGCACCGCCAACGCGGGTATCGATCCGCATCACGTGCTGACCATGCAGATGTCACTGGCCGGTCAGCGCTACGCTACCACGGAAAAAGTCGATCAATTCACCACGCAGGTCCTCCGCCGGGTCGAAGGATTACCTGGCGTGGCGGCCGCGGCCACCGCCATTGTGCTGCCTACCAATAGCGAAATCGATCTGCCCTTCAATATCGCCGGAAAGCCGCCCAAAGCGGGTGAGAATTACAACGGAGACGAGCAGTGGCGCTCCGTTTCGCCGCACTATTTCGCGGTCTTCAAAATTCCGCTGCTGAGCGGCCGTTTGCTGAACGAGCGGGATACCGGCAATGCGGCCAAAGTCGTGATCATCAACCAAGCCATGGCGAAGAAGTACTGGCCGAAGGAAAATCCCGTTGGGCAGGTGATCGTCATCGGCAAAGGTTTGGGACCACAGTTTGACGATCCGCCCCGCGAAATTGTCGGTATCGTCGGCGACGTGCGCGAGACCGGTCTCGGCGATACAAATGTCGGCGTGATGTACCTGCCCGCGAGCCAACAGCCGCAGGGGCTGACCCAGCTTGCCAATTCGGTGCTTCCCCTTTGCTGGTGCATCCGTTCGAACCTGGACCGGAAGTCGCTGAGCGCGGCGGTTCTCAAAGAAATTCAGGCGATCGATGGTCAGATGCCGGTCTCCAAGGTGCGCACTATGGAGCAAGTTCTATCCGAAGGTACGGCCCGGCAGAATTTCAATATGCTGCTGCTGACGATCTTCGCGGCCATTGCGCTCATTCTGGCAGCGATCGGCATCTATGGTTTGATGTCGTACTCGGTGGAGCAGCAGACGCAGGAATTAGGCATCCGCATGGCGCTAGGGGCGGACAAGAAGCAGCTCCTGCGGTTGATTGTCACGCAGGGCATGACGCCCGCATTGCTCGGCGTAGCGGCGGGAGTCGCGATCGCTTTTGGAGTGACGCGATTGCTCGCCAGTCTGTTGTACGGTGTGAAGCCGACCGATCCGGCCAGCTTCGTTCTGGTTGCGGTGGTGCTGACGGTAGTGGCTTTCGCCGCCACGTGTCTACCTGCGCGCCGCGCGATGAACGTCGATCCAGTGGTTGCGCTTCGCGAGGAATAGAGCTCTCGCATTATTGTCCGCCCGCGGCGCGCTTGACTTCCGGGGGCGACAGATATTGCTCGGCAACGGCAAATAGTTCTTCAATTCCTCCGCCTCCCGGCAAGCCGCGAAACATTTCTTCCACGCTGTGCGCACCCAGACGCCGATAGCTCTCGAACTGCGATTCATCGAACCATTGGTCGGCCGTCGGCTGCTGCGGAAATTGCTTATTCGCGCTCTGGTAGTTTAGAACGTCGGCCGGTTCATTGCCGTTCAGGACAGGCTTGATGTACAAGAGCTTGCCGGGCTCGGCGCCCGGGTCAACGCAATCGTAGCGAATCCAGCCAAGCGCGCAGTGCTTCGCTTCTACGCCGAGAGCGGGATTGATGCGAATCTCGGAAGAGAACTCGATCGGCACGCCCATATCGATCCGAATCTTGCGCACCGCGTTTCCGAGATCTTCCTCGGTGTAATCGGGATCGGCACCGGCGTCCACTACCACGATGAAATGGCAGCGCCGCAAAACCATTTCATAGATGCCCAGGTTTTCGAAATGACCGCCATCAGAAAGGTAGACATAACGGTTCGAGTCGTTGGTACGGCCCAGCGCCTCATCGAGAAACGGGCGAATGGAGAAGGCCGGTCCATTGCAGGTCCAAAAGCCGCGTCCCGGCTCGCCGGGATTGGCCAGCCACCAACCGAGGCGCGCGTTGAAAAGCGTCATCACGATCGCAGCGAGCGACGAAGAATGGTAGCCCATGTTGGGGCTGGCGGCGGCGCCGGAGATGGTCATAGCAGTCCCCAACGTGATGCCATCGTTGGGTGTCGTGCCCCCATAACGGCCGGAGGGTTGATAGCCGACACGCAAGCTTCCCGAATGAAGACGCGTAACGGTAAAGGACTCGGCCTTGCGCTGCTGCCAAGCGAGCTTCGAGCCGCTGACCAGGTTGAGGCAAAGATTCAGGACGTGCATGGGCTTGGCGGGACTCATGTGCTGCATCTCGAGATTGTCGGCGGGGTCAAAGCCGGTGAATGGGTTCGGCTTGCGTTCTTCATTCGACGCGCCCAGAAAAGCGCGGATCAAACGCATGCGGTACATGGCATGCAGAGAGAACTTGTTTACGCTGACGGTGCACGAGGCCAGGACGGCCAACGCGAGCTCAACGAGCACCAGAGAGTGGGGAAAGGGCTGCAAGAGCCCGGAAGCCCAATCATTCAACAGCGTGATGCCGAAAGCCAGGGCGATCAGAAACAAGATGGCGGAGACTGGCACGAGCAACTGGTGCAGTCGGGCGGAGAGCCCGGAGTCACTCTGTGCCGCGGATTGATCGCCACGTGTTCCGGCAGCCGATTTGCCGCTTGCCCCGGCCTGGGTGGCATACCAGCCGAGGGCGGCGCTCACCGCGGAAAAAATCACCTTGCGGCTAGCCGTAATATCGGCCACCCAGCCGGGCAGAAGCAGCACCAGCGAACTGAAGAGAATCCAGAACACGCTGGCGATGAGAACCCAGGCGCCGGCGCGCGACCACCACTCGCGGTCATCGTCGTCGGTAAAGCGGCTAGCGGCACCGACCGAAAAGACACCTACCAGAGCGAGCGTCGCGAACACAGTAGGAACGGCCAGGCAACAATAGGCATCCGGATTCACCAAAGCGGGATGGAAACGGATGGCGACAAAATAAATAAGCCAGCCTCCCAGAGCGCCGGTGCCGACGGCGGCGACGAACGTGATCGCCAGCAGTTTTCCTTGAAAGCGACCCTTACGGAAATTGGGAGAGTCGGAGAGCTTCGAAAGGTAAACACCGCCGAGCACTCCCGCCGCATGCATCAAGCCCCCGAACAAGGCGAAAGCGGCCTGGTAGAAACCGCTGGCTGCGGGCGGCGGCTGGCGTCCCCACCAGGTTGTCAGGAAAACCGCCGAGAAGGCCAGCGGCAGAAGGCAAAAGATCACGAACCGGTTCTCACCCTGCTGGCGATTCCCGAAGCTGGGCAGATTATGCATAACGAACGCCGTTCCTAAGACGCCTAGCAGAAAGCCGGACAGCAGGAGCAGAATGCTGTCATGCGCCGGAGTGGCGAGAAAATCGCGATAAAGGACGGGAAGTAGGAGAGCCGCTGCCACAAACGGTATGAGCACCAGCCAATTCAGCATGATGTTTCGTAAGGTGGTGGCTACCAGCGTCCACGTGTCAGCAGAAAGCAAGCCGAGGCGCGGGTTCAAGTAATTGCTGTAATCGCGCAGATGTTGGATCGGCTTGGGCTCGGGATCAAGTTTGCCCGATGGCGTTTGTGCCAGTTGCCGTAGAACCGCTGCTGTTTCTCCTTCGCGGGCGATCCAGGAACTAAACCAGGAACCCACGTAGCCGCCGCCAGACACCGTGGAGAGATAATCGAATTCCGCCACCAGCCTGGGCGAGGCTTTAGCGGGATCCCCGGCAAAGGAATATTTGGCGAGGGCTTCCAACACGCCGAGACAAAAGGTAGAGCTTCGAATGCCGCCGCCCGAGAAACATAGGGCTGAGCGCTTTTGACTATGTAGGATGCGATAGAGCGGAGCTAGGCACGCGTCTTCGGCGGCCAGCATGAAGTTATAGGCCGTCTCGCACTCTCCCACTTCGACGTGCTTTGTCTTGCTGAGGCCGGCCCAGAAGTCGCGAGCAGCGTGTGCCTCCGTTGCGAGTTGGCGGTATTCCGCCAGATTCGCGGCATCGGCTTCGGTGATGGGCTTCCAATCACCCAGTTCGTTAAATAACACCGCGTGAAGAGCAATCACGGAGGCGCCGTCGTTATCCGGTGCGGAAGAAGTTGAGGCCACGAGATTTAGAAAACTATACTACAGTGATTCTATTCGTGGCGCAGAGCAACCATCGGATTGACGCGTGTAGCACGTAGAGCCGGGAAGTAACAAGCCGCGAGTCCTAACCCGGTAATCACGACCACGCCGCTTAGCAGGGCGATTGGGTCGAAGGCGGCAACGGTCCACATCGCACTCGAAATCACGCGATTGGCCGCGACGCTCGCCAAGGCCCCGACCACGACTCCGCAGCCGATCAACCGAAGCGCGACACCCAGCACTGTGCGGAACACCAGGCTGCGTTCGGCGCCCAACGCCATGCGGATCCCGATTTCGCGGGTCTGGCGCGATACCGAATAGGCCATTACGCCATAGACACCCGTGCCGACCAGCAGCAAGCCGATACTCGCGAAGAGACTCAGAAGCAAAACGCTGAAGCGCGGGCGCGCATACGAGAAGTCGTGGAGCATGTCGTCTACGGTCATCGGATCCCGTTGTACGACGTTCCTGTCAATCGCGCGAATCTCTCGCCGGAGAGCAGCTAACATCTTTCTTGCATCGGACGACGTTCGAATCAGAATCTTGGGAAAGCCGAGAGCGCTCACCGTGGAAGGAACGAAGGCTTCGGGGACGGAAGCTTCTTCAACACCCTGGTTTCGCACATCCGCGATCACGCCGACGACCTGGAAGGACGGATCGGGTATGGCATCCGGACCGTCGCCCAGACGGGTCACTCGGATTTGTTTCCCGATCGGATTCTCATTGCCGAAGTACTTGCGGACGAATGTCTGATTGACGACCGCCAGCTTTCGGGCGTTGGCCACATCGCTCCGCGAGAAGGCCGATCCAGTCAGGAAACGTAATCCGAGGGTTTGGAAATAGCTCTCGCTGCAAAGTTCGACCTCTCCCGTCCAACGCTCTGTGTGTAGTTTCGCCGGTACGTCGATGTCTGTGGTCATCCCCCCGAACGGAGGCAAGCCCGTCGTCTCAGCCACGGCAAGCACGCCAGGCATTCCGGCAAGACGCGGTAGCGCCGCTTCGAAAAACTGACGCTTTTGAGCTGGGCTGGCGTTCGGTAATGACAATCGGGATACCACGATATTGTGCGGGTTGAAACCCAAGTCCAGGCTGACCATTGCTAGGAAACTGCGCATGAGAACTCCGGCGCCTGCGAGTAGGACCAATGAAAGTGCAACCTCTGAAATGACGAGAACTTCTCGAAGATTGCCGCGGCCGAGCCCACTTCCCGCTCCCTTACCTGCTGCCGATAGCCCAGGAGCCAAATCGCGGCGCGTGGAGTAGACGGCAGGCGCCAAGCCGAAGAGCAAGGCCGTTAGCGCGGCGGTCGCGAGGCTGACTAGCAAGACGGGAACGCTGAGCGTAATTTCCGTTTCGGCCGGGATGGTATAGGGAGGAATGAAATGAACCAGCGCGGCTGCTCCTCCATAAGCGAGCGCAATTCCGATCGCGCCCCCGCCGAGAGCAAGCAGCATGCTCTCGACCAATAACTGGCGAAGAATCTGAAAACGAGTCGCACCCAATGCGGCGCGGATGGCGATTTCCCTTTCACGCGCAGTGGCGCGGGCCAGCAGCATGTTCGCAACGTTGCAACAGGCGATCAGAAGCAAGAGCCCTACCGCGCCAAGCAGCGTGTACAGCACCCAACGAAACTTTCCAACCACCCAATCGATTACGCTGATGACTTGAATGGTGAATTTCTTCGGGTATCGCTCCGGATAGAGGCGAGCCAGCCGTCCAGCGATGACGTTTAATTGTGCCGCTGCCTGTTGAAGGGATAGGCCGGGCTTGAGGCGGCCCTGCAGCCAAAATCCCCTGGTCATGGCGGCGGGGTCGCTTCGGCTGGCGGGATCTGGAATCCATACATCGCCGAAGTTCCAAATGAAATGGGGAGGCATGACGCCGACGACGATCATTGGCTTGCTGTCCAAGATAATCTTGCGTCCCAGCGCGGTTGGATCTCCGTTGAAGTAGGTCATCCAGGTCTTGTAACTCAAGACCGCGACGGGCGGGGCGCCGGGTTTTGCGTCGTCAATGGTGATGGCGCGGCCCAGCATCGGAGGAACTCCCAGGAAATGGAAGGTGTTCGGAGTCACCGAAGCCACCAGGAATTGCTCGACTCCATAATTTGTGCGATACAGCATCGCCGAGGAATCCGTGCCGACGGCTTCTTCGAATACGTTGCTTTCATCTACGTAAGCACGAAACTCAGGAGTAGTCAGCGCGCCGCGAATGCCGCCGTTACTTTGCGCCGTGTCCTTGATCACGACGTCCACCATGCGGCGCGGATCGGTATAGGGAAACGGGTTCAGCAGAATGCTGTGAATCACGCTATACATAGTGGTGACCGCACCGATTCCCAGCGCAAGCGTCAGGATGGCGAGAAGGGTGAAGCCAGGGCGCCGAGTGCTTTCGCGGAAGGCGTAACGAAGATCGCGAAGTAGCCAGTGCATACGTACAAGGCTACACGGGTTTTCGGTAGGACGGATCTAAACGTGCTCGGGAACGATGTACGGGGCGCGGTATTTCCGCTTAAACATGGCGTTCGCTTCGTGATCGCCGACGCATTCCATTTTTTCGGAGTCGAAAGTAAGCGTTCGGCCCAGGCGATATGAGATATTTCCAAGATGCATCAAAGTGGCCGATTTGGCGCCTTCTTCGATGGGCGCATTGCGCTTTGAGGGGTCATTGGCGCGCACCGCTTCGATGAAGTTTGCCCAATTATTGCCGCCCTCTTCTTCGGCAGGTCCGGCATGCCGCTCCTTGGTCTTCGTGTCGAACAGATAGGTCCAGTATTTCGTGTACCACTCGACGCAAAGATAGCCTTTGGTGCCGTAAAAGATGTTGCCCACGCTGCCGGAATCGCCCTTGTGATTGACGCCGATCTGATCTTCGAAATTGGTCGCCCAGTGGCGGACTTCGAACGTCAGCAGCCTGTTTTTGCCGCCCTCCCGAAATTCGTACGATACCGACATGGTGTTCGGCGTTTCCTGGTCGTCATCGAACATGTAATGGCCGCCGATGGCGCTCACTTTGTGGGGATAACTCACGCCCAGTCCCCAGCGCGCGATATCGAGCTCATGAATCCCCTGATTGCCGAAATCGCCGTTGCCATAATCCCAAAACCAGTGCCAGTTGTAATGGAAGCGATTGTGAGTGAAAGCGTGCAAAGGCGCCGGTCCAAGCCACTGATCGTAATGCACACCGGCGGGGACAGGCTCGACCGGCTTGCGGCCGATGGTATCGCGCCACTTGTAACAAAGCCCGCGCGAATGATAAACGTCGCCGATCAACCCGTCATTCATTTTTTGAATGGCGTCGCGAATGGCTACGCCCGAACGGCTATTCGTTCCGTGCTGCACCACCTTGCCGTATTTTGCGGTCGCGGCTACAATCTGTTTCGATTCGAAAACGTCATGGGAACAGGGCTTTTCGCAATACACATGCTTGCCGGCCTGCAGCGACCAGACGGTTTGCAGCGTATGGCTATGATTCGGCGTGGCAATGGAGATGGCATCGATCGATTTGTCTTCGAGCAGCTTGCGAATTTCCCAATAGCTGTCCGGTTTTTTACCGGAGAGTTTCTCGACCATATCGAGCCGATTGTTCAAGATACCCTCGTCGATATCGCAGATGGCTGCAATCTCGACGTTCTTCATCTGAGAATATTGATGCAGATGCGCTCTACCCTGCCCTCTTACGCCAACACATGCGACCCGAACGGTGTCGTTGGGGCTAGCCAGCAAATGGCTCTTGATTTGAGTCGAGGCGATAGCCCCTGTGGCGCCCATCAGGAAATATCTTCGGTTCATTTTGGTACCTGTTTGAGTGGTCTAGGCCTGCCGCCCTTTCCCCATCCTACAGCGCTCAAGTTCAGGGGCCGCGGCGTCTAAATCATGGCAGTGGAACACTCCGGTTTGCGAAGACGGCATCACCTAGTCAAGAAGAAGACACTTCCCGTTTGGAGCTTGCGCGCTCCGGAGACTGCGCGTTTTCTCAGGCAAGCGGCCCCGGCTTTCTTTCGCGAGATCTCGAAGGAATGCGGCCGTCCGGTCATCGCAGCACCGCTCTGTCCGCAACCCAAACTTTGGCCGGAGCACGGTTTGCACGCGGCGTGGATCGGACACAGTACGGTGCTCTTGAAAATCGATGGCTTCAACATTTTGACGGACCCGGTTTTCAGTACGCGAGTGGGTTTGAGCCTGGGGCCGTTGACCGTGGGCATCAAGCGCCTGGTGGACGTGGCGGCCGCGATGGCGGACCTGCCTGCCATCGATCTGATCCTGCTGTCGCACGCGCACATGGATCATTTCGACCTGCCGAGCCTGCGGCGATTGGAGAATGCTGGCACGCAAGTAGTAACGGCGACGCATACCTCCGACCTGCTGCGCGTTCGGCGCTACGGCCACGTTCACGAACTGCGCTGGAACGATTCAGTGGGAATCGGACCGGCGCGAGTCACCGCGTTTGAAGTGGCCCATTGGGGGGCGCGAATGCGGAGCGATACCTATCGCGGGTACAACGGTTATCTGATCGAACTCGCCGGACGGCGCATCCTGTTCGGCGGCGACACGGCATACACGGATTCCTTTAAGCGCCTACGGTCAGCCCGGCCGGTCGACATGGCCATTATGCCGATCGGTGCCTATGATCCCTGGATTCGGGTACATTGCAATCCGGAACAGGCATGGACCATGGCCAACGACGCTGGCGCAGAGTTCGTCTTACCGGTGCATCACCAGACGTTTCAATTGAGCCGCGAGCCGCGTTTGGAGCCGATCGAGCGGCTTTTGCAGGCCGCCGGTTGCGCGCCGGGGCGTGTTTGCCTGCAGTCAATCGGCGAAGAGTTTCACCTTTAGTTCGCATGGTTGGCAGCGGGCCTAGCGGGGCTGCGCTTCTCCTCACGCGTTAAATGCAGCATGAAGGGAGTCACTTGAAACGGCATCTTCTCTTTGGCGGTGAGGAGGACGACGTTCATCGTCTTCATCAGGTGAAGTTGATCGGACCACGGATCCATCCGGATACGCGAGCCAAGCGGCAACGCCGAAATCTGGTCTTTATCGCGAATTTTCAGCTCCGGTGAAACGTCCATCAGTCCTGCAAGCCGAAGATCTTTATGAGTGTTCGCCATGCGGTTGCCGAGCAGCGGGCGAATTAGATGAGGCACATCGCTGCTCCTTGCAGACAACATGCGCAGGAACAATCCGACTTTCGGCAAGTTGGCTTTGTAGGGAGATTTCTTGAGTATTTCCAAAGCTCGCTCGTCCGCTGCCTGCTCTTCCTGTTGTGTGCGGCGCAGCGCGATTCGCTTCAGGGTGGCCGGATCGTCGAAGAGCAACCGATCCTCGAAGGCGTATTTGGTGTTTACCGAATGCCCCAGAACAATATGCGCCAATTCATGCGCGAGCACTGCGGCGAGACACGCCTCGTCAGGCAGAACGTCGATGAGACCGCGGCTGATCAGAATGGTATGATTCAAGGCTTCCGATTCGAGCGGCGTGGTCAGCAGTACCCGCGCATGAACCGCCGGGTCGACTGCGATGTTGTTGGTGACCTCCAGATTGTTCAGCACGGTGTCGAGAACTCTGTCCACCTCGCCGGGCGGCGCCAGCAGGCCTGCCCGCTCCAATCGGTCGATGACATTGTCTGCGGCCTGCTCTTCCCACATGCGATAGGACTGTACCGGCGAATTTTCCGCCGACGCGTCGCTGTCGTCCTTCACGCCTTGCGGAATATCGACCGTGAGATTGGTGAAAGCCTGATCGGCCTTCTCGCCGGCGCGCTCATAATCCCAAAGGCGGGTTTGGGCCCGCATCGGAGGGGTATGGACAGGTCCAAAGCGATAGCCTTCATCCTGAGCGTAAATATAAGAAGGAAGCCATAATCCACCGGTATTCACCCGCCACGAATCGAAATGCGCAAATTCGTGCGATGGCGAGGGCGTGTAACTTCCATTGAAACGAACGATGTTGTAATCGCGGTCTTCGATCCAGATGCGTCCGACGAAACCCCGTCCGCCCGCCTCCTTGAGCGGCGCGGCGTCGACAACCAAACACCGCACATCGCCGAGGAATTCGCGCCTCACGTACTCGAAGGAATAATGCGCACGATCGAAATCGTCGACATCCAGGAACATTTCGTCGGCGAATCCGCCTGGATAGTATTTGGTAGTCAAGAGGGCGGTGAAGATGTGAGGAATTTCTTTCCACTTCGGAGGAGTGGGCAAATAGGAATCGTCGACGATGCCTTCCCGCATGTTCAACCGGCCGAGAAAATAATAGTCTTTGCTGGGAACGAATCCCAAATCCGAATCGGTTTTTGTCTCCTGGATATAGGTTTCGATAACCGGCTCTTTATCGCGCAACCTCCGTATAAGCAGCCGTTCATTGGTCACGGCGCGATCGATAGCTTCTTCAAAGCTTCTTGCCGGTGCGGCAGGAGAATGGCCGATGAACTCAGAAGCCAAAAGAGACGCCGCCAAAACGAGCTGGACCATTCTGCTACGGAACATTGGTGGACGGCTTCGTTTCGTCATGTGAGCTCGAAGGTTATGTTGATGGTCGCATTTGTGTCCACTGCGACGCCGCCGCGAGTGGCAGGCCGGAACCGCACTTGTAAGGCGGCCTGTTGCGCGGCCTCATCCAATCCATGCCCTAATCCGTGGACGACGCGAATGACACGAATGGAGCCCGTCGAAAGAAATACCACCTCTAAGGAAACCTGGCCTTCCAGCCGCAGACTTCGAGCTTCCGCCGTGTAAACAGGTTTTGGCTTAAACAGGATTTCGACAGGTGTTACCGCGGGCGCGCTCGCTTCCGCGGTCTTGCGCGAACTTTGCGGGTTGGCGATTGCATCGGCGAAGGCGCCGGTGCGAACCTGGCCGTTTTCCGCGGCGTGTCCGCTGGCGGCGCCAACTGCGCCAAAACCGCTCTCGCGAACAAGTCCGGATGCATTGTGTCCACGCTCGCCGCCTTGGCCGGACCCCTTGGGCGAGTCGAAGGCGCCGACATTTGCCAGCAGCACGGGCGCGGGCTTCGGGCGGATCGCTGAGGAAACACCGTTCGGATCGCCGAACCCGCCCACCAGAACGGGGCGCGGGGTGGGAGCGCGCTTGGCCAGATCGGCAGGAGGCAATTGGGGTGGAAGGTCGGGCGCGGGACGGATCGGCGGCTCGATTTTCGTGACGACGTTCGGAATAACGCGGTTGACGGCGGGCGCAGGTATCAGGAGCGGCTCGATTCGCTTCACCTCGGGGGGAATGGGCTTGGGTTTCGGCGTGTTGCGCATCACGAGTTTGGGCGGGGCAACATAGGCGGGCAGCGGTGCGATCAGGACTGCTTGCTTGACAGGTCCTCGGAGGCCCTCACGGGCAGCCGGAATCGTGATAGCGAGAAGTAACGCAGTGAGAGCGGCGTGAACTCCACCACTCACGAGGTAGCTACGCCACGAAGGCTGCGTTCGCGAGGAATGGAAGAGACTTTGTGTAACGATCCGGCTCATCTACAAAAAATTTGGACGCCCCCGTCCCGGCAGTTGCTTCGAAGAATTTTAGCAGGCGGCGGTGGTTCCGCGGACGGCGATATCGTGGTTTAGTTTTGGTACGAGTTTGCCTGGAGGCGATTGAAGGAATCGGTTGCTATACTCTAAATTCTGCAATCTGCTGGAGTGGCGGAACTGGCAGACGCACGGGACTCAAAATCCCGCGACCTTCACTGGTCATGAGAGTTCGACCCTCTCCTCCAGCACCATAGATAATTCAAAAATCAGACGAAAATCGCCTGCTCAGCGTGCAACGTGGTACGCCGGACCATGGAAAACTTCCGGCGAATCATGGCTTCAACGGCCTGGAACCGAGGAGAATGGAACATGGCGCTGGAGATGGCGCGCTTTATCGCATTTATCGGGAGCCGCCGGGCCGTGCATGGTATGTGCACAGGATTTGCGATTAAACTGATATTGTGGAACGTTTTCTCCTCAGAAACGTAGTTCACTAAACGAGGCAGCGAGTGGCTCAACGAAAATTTCGCCCAAGCGCATCTTTCTGGGAATCCGCCCGCATCGCCATGGATTCCCTCAACAAGAGCAAGCTGCGCAGCTTCCTGACGCTGCTCGGCATCATTCTGGCCACTAGCACGCTGATTGCCGTTACCTCGTTCGTGCACGGCATGAATGTCTACATAGCCACCAAGCTTTCCGATATGGGCTCGGATGGTTTCCGCGTGGTGCGTATTGCTTTTATCGGCAATTGGGATCCCAAGAAATTTCTCGAGATGCAGCGGCGTAATCCGCAGATCACTCCCGCCGAATACGATTTCATCCGCCAGAACGCTACGCAGCTCAGCGAAATCGGCCTTGAAACCGACAGATCCGTGACCGTCTCTTACGCCGGTCAAATCATGCAAACCGTCGACCTAAACGGAATCACCGCGGACATTCTTGCCTTAAGCAACATCGAAGTCGGTCTTGGCCGGGCGCTCAGCGAGCAGGAAATCCGGCGTCACGCGCCCGTCGCTTTCATTGGCAACGACATCGTCGAACAATTTTTTAAAGGAATGGACCCGCTCGGCAAGACCATCAAGGTCGATGGGGTTCCTTATGAAGTAGTCGGGGTCGCGAAATCGAAAGGCAGCGTTTTCGGGCAGTCGCAAGACAAATTTGTAATGGTGCCGGTCTATTCTTATTTCAAGACTTACGGAAACCCGCTTCGCAGCGACGTTGCGCTTTTCGCCAGGGCGTCCAGTCCCGATCATATGGCGGAAGCCGAAGACGAAGTGCGCATGCTGCTGAGGGCCTATCGGCACATCCGGCCAGGGCAAGATGACACGTTCAGCATCTTTGGCTCCGATACTTTGTCTAACGCCTGGAACAATCTGACGGGCGCCATTGCGGGCATGGCCTTCGGCATCGTGTCGGTGTTTCTGGTAGTGGGTGGGATCGTGATCATGAACATCATGCTGGCCGTAGTAACGGAACGCACGCATGAAATCGGCATCCGTAAATCGCTAGGCGCGCGCCGCCAGGACATCCTCAATCAGTTTCTGGTTGAATCCGCCGTATTGGCTACCACCGGCGGATTCATCGGCGTGATAATCGCTTATCTGTTGACGGTGGTGGTGAAGAATACTACTCCGCTACCCATGGAAATGCCGTTGGTTTCCGTAATCGTCGGAGTGGGTTTGTCGGCGATCGTGGGTTTGTTTTTTGGCATCTACCCGGCGCGGCAAGCGGCGAAGCTCGATCCTATCGTCGCGTTGCACATGGAGTAACCGATGAATTTTTTTCTATCTTTCCGCAACAACACCATGCTGGCGCTCGACACGATCCGCGCGCATAAATTGCGGAGCTTGCTGACTATGCTCGGCGTGATCATCGGCACCGGCACGATTATTGGCGTCGGGGCCATCCTTACCGGCTTCGATGGGGCGGTTACCGGCGTACTGAAAAGCTTCGGCCCAAACGCCATCATCGTCAGCCGGGAACCGGCTTTTCGAACCACGGATCTGACACCGGAACAGCGCCTCCGCAAGCAGTTCACTTACGAAAATGTTGGGACTATCCGCGACGACTGTGTGGCCTGCGCCCGGGTATCGGGCATGATGTGGCCCAACCATGGCCCGATCGTAACCAGGTACAAGGGGAATGCGGTTTACCAAAGCCAGATTCGCGGCGTAGAAGAAGCCTACGCCCAAGGCGGCCAAGTGGACATGAACCAAGGCCGTTTTTTTACAGAATTTGAAGATCGTCATCGCGCCCCGGTGGCCGTGATCGGCGCCGACACACAAAAAGCATTGTTCGGAGAAGAGAATGCCGTCGGCAAGATGATCGACGTGGATGGAGCTCAATTTGAGGTCATCGGCACTATGTATCGCCCGACGGCCAGCTTTTTCGACAGTTCCGATAACCGCGTGCTGCTACCTTTTTTTTCGATGATGAAGATGTATCCGAATGCCAAAGACATGGCGATCAGCGTAACCGCAACCGATGGCTTACTGCCGCAGGCGATCGATCAGATACACACTATTCTGCGAATCCAACGGCATGTCGCGCCGAACAAGCCGGATAACTTTGAGATCACCACCGCGACTCAAATGGTGGAGCAGTTCCGCCAGATCACCGCCATGACATTCCTGGTGATGATCGTTTTGAGTTCCATTGGCTTACTGGTGGGTGGCATCGGTGTCATGAATATTATGCTGGTCTCGGTCACCGAGCGCACACGCGAGATCGGGACGCGCAAAGCGATCGGCGCACGGCGCATCGATATCGTGATTCAATTTCTGCTCGAAGCTTCGGTGCTGACCGGATTAGGCGGCCTGGGTGGATTGGTGCTTGGCTGGCTGATTGCTATGGCGAGCAAGCTAGTCTTCAGTTCCCTTCCCACCAAGGTACCGGCGTGGGCGGCCATTGCCGGCATTGTCGTTTCCGTCGGCGTGGGCCTCTTCTTTGGCATTTGGCCGGCCAGTAAAGCCGCGAAACTTGATCCGGTAATTGCTTTGCGATATGAATAGCGACTAGCTCGAGAAGCCGTAAAGCCGTTCTGGGTTATCAACCAGAATGCGTGTGCGCGTGGACTCGTCGCGAACCCATACCGCCAGAAGGTCGAACAACACTACGTCATCGGGTTTTCGGCGCGTTGTCGGATGCGGCCAATCGGTCCCCCACACCAGGCGTTCAGGCGCTTCCTTCACGTATGCTTTTGCGATTGCCGCGCGGTCAGCATAAGACGGAGGTCCTACCGCGCTATCGATGTACGCCCCGGAAAGCTTTACCCAGCCTTTACCCTTCTGCAGCAAATTGCTTACGACAGCATAGGCGGAATCCGGGCCGCCGGGTTCGGGGATGTGCGCCAGATGGTCGAACACAATCGGGACGGGCACGCGATTCCATAGCTCAGCGGCAGCGCGTATCTGTTCCGAAGGCGCGTTCACTTGAATGTGCCAGCCGAATGCTGCCATGCGCTTGGAAAGCGGGGCTATCATTTCGAGAGTGGTGGCGCCTCCCGGCGACAAGTTAAAGCGAATGCCGCGCACACCGGCCGCGTCCATATGCTTCAACTGTGCGTTCGGAATATCGGGACGCACGACGGCGATCCCGCGCGAGGTAGCTAGCCCAAACTGTTGAAGTGCATCGAGCAGACAGCGATTGTCCACGCCATAAGTAGACGGCTGCACGACAACATGGCGGGTGATCCCGAGGCGCTTTTGCAGCAGCCGGTAATCGGCGACGGTGGCGTCGGCCGGACGGAGCACCGCATTCGGGTCCACCGGGAAGCGCGAATCGTAGATGTGATGGTGGCAATCCGCAGCGCCCGCGGGCGCTGCGCTTCGCGCAAACGCTGCCGCTGACACGGAAGCCAGGAACGTGCGCCGGCCAACGATCTCTTGCTGCATGGTCTCCTTTATAGCGAAAACTTTGGCGGGCTTTGGCGGTTTCCTTCGATCCATCGGGAGAAGGGCTAAAATACTTCACGATGCCCGGCTTCAGACGCTTCGAGAATTGGGTCGCACCCGCTCCTGCGATCCGCGCGGCCACTAACGTTTTCTGAGAACGCGCATCAATGGGCGTGCGATATGCTGGCATAGTTCTGACTACCTGATTCTATTGGGAAGGACTCCGCATGTCCTCGATCGACGTCCCCTTAAGAGGCGACCGCTTCGGCAGCACGTCACGCCGTGACTTATGGTGGGCACAGCCGCTGCTCACCTTCCTTGGCCTCTCCCTGTTTATCGTGTACGCCACATGGGCGGCATGGCAAGGCGATCACTACAGCTTTGGCCCCTACCTATCGCCCTTTTATTCGCCGGAACTTTTCGGCGATTCCGCGCGCGCGTGGTTCGGCGCATGGCCAAACTGGTGGCCTTCATGGGCTCCGGTTTCCGCAGCGCTCCTCATCTTATGGGCACCCGGCGGATTCCGTGTGACCTGCTATTACTATCGGGGCGCTTACTATAAAGCCTTTTGGGCCGATCCGCCTTCGTGCACCGTGGGCGAGCCGCGCAAGAGCTATCGTGGGGAGCGTTCATTTCCGCTGATCCTCCAAAACGTGCACCGGTACTTTTTATATCTGGCACTGCTTTTTCTCGTAGTTCTAACGTGGGACGTTTGGAAAGCGCTCTGGTTTGACGGTCACTTTGGGATCGGCGTGGGAACTCTGGTGCTGGCTGTCAACGTCGTCCTGCTGGCCAACTATACCTTTGGCTGCCATTCGCTTCGCCATTTGGTGGGAGGGCGGCTGGACGAACTCTCAAAATCGCCGCTCCGTCAAAAGACCTATGCCTGCGCCGGCTGCCTGAACCGCCGCCACATGCTGTTTGCGTGGATGAGCCTGTTCTCGGTAATGTTCGCGGACCTTTATGTGCGCCTCTGCTCCATGGGGATCTGGTCCGACTGGAGAATTTTTTAATGACGGAATACCAAGCGCACGAATACGATGTGCTGGTAATTGGAGCGGGCGGGGCGGGATTAAGAGCGGCGATCGAAGCGTCCGCCAGTGGTGCGCGCGTCGGCGTGGTCACCAAAAGCCTGCTCGGCAAGGCGCATACGGTGATGGCCGAAGGCGGGATCGCGGCAGCCATGGCCAACGTGGACGAACGCGACAACTGGAAGGTCCATTTCGCGGATACCATGCGCGGCGGGCAGTATGTCAACAACTGGCGCATGGCCGAACTACATGCCAAAGAGGCGCCCGATCGAGTCCGCGAATTGGAAGCCTGGGGTGCGCTGTTTGATCGAACCAAAGACGGCCGCATCCTGCAGCGCAACTTCGGCGGCCATCGCTATCCGCGCCTGGCGCATGTCGGTGATCGAACCGGCTTGGAAATGATCCGTACCTTGCAGGACCATTCCATCCATCTGGGCATGGAAGTTCATATGGAGACCACCATCCTGACCCTGCTCAAGGATGGCGGCCGGATCGCCGGGGCGTTCGGCTACGAACGCGAGCGCGGGCGCTTCCTGCTTTTTCGAGCCAAGGCGATCGTGCTGGCGACCGGAGGCATTGGCCGCGGCTATAAGATCACCAGCAACAGTTGGGAGTACACAGGAGATGGACTGGCGCTGGCTTTTGCGGCCGGGGCGTCGCTCATTGACATGGAATTCGTTCAGTTCCATCCTACCGGCATGATTTGGCCGCCAAGTGTGCGCGGCATCCTGGTGACGGAGGGAGTGCGCGGCGAAGGCGGCGTTTTGAAGAACAAAGAAGGCCGCCGCTTCATGTTCGACGAGATCCCGGAAAATTATCGGGCGCAAACCGCGGACAATGAAGAGGAAGGTTGGCGCTACACCCAAGGCGACCGCGACGCGCGCCGTCCCCCGGAACTACTGACCCGGGACCACGTGGCGCGGTGCATCATGCGAGAGGTTCGTGAAGGCCGCGGAAGCCCGCACGGCGGCGTTTTTCTGGATATCGCCTGGATAAAAGGCCGTATTCCGAACGGGGCCGAGCACATTAAAAGAAAGCTCCCCAGCATGTATCACCAGTTCAAGCAGTTGGCGAACATCGACATTACCCAAGAAGCCATGGAAGTTGGGCCAACCACACATTACATGATGGGCGGAATCCGGGTCGATGCCGATTCCCAAATGTCGGACGTACCCGGTTTATTTGCAGCCGGCGAATGCGCGGCGGGCCTGCATGGCGCGAACCGGTTGGGGGGCAATTCGCTATCTGATTTGCTGGTCTTCGGAAAACGCGCAGGAGAATATGCGGCGGCCTTTACAAAAGAAAACCGTGAAATCACGGTAAATCGGCAACAACTGGAAGCCATTGCCCGCGGCGCTCTCGAACCTTTCGACCGAAGCGGCGAAGGACCGTATCAGGTGCAGCAATCACTTCAGGAGATGATGCACGAGCTGGTCGGCATCGTCCGGCGCGATTCGGAAATGCGGCGCGCGCTCGATGAACTGCGCGAGCTGACTCGCCGGGCGGATCACGTAGCGGTGATTGGAAACCGCGAATATAACGGTGGATGGCATACCGCGCTCGATCTGCCGCATCTCCTTACCGTCTCAGAAATCATCACTCGTGCTGCTATCGAACGCAAGGAGAGCCGTGGCGCGCATTTCCGGGAAGATTATCCAACGAAGAATGACCAGGAAGGTAGCAGCACAGTGGTAGTACGGCAGGATGGCTCCGGCGGAATGCAAGTAACACGCGAGCCGTTGAAACAAGTACCGGCTGGGTTGAAGCAAATTATCGATGAGATGAAATAATGTCCACCGCAACTTTTCGCATCTGGCGAGGCGCTAACGGGAACGGCGATTTCCACGATTACGCCACGGAAATCTCTCCAGGAATGGTGGTGCTCGACGCTGTCCACCGCATTCAAGCGGACCAGGCCAACGATCTGGCAGTGCGATGGAATTGTAAGGCAGGCAAGTGCGGCTCTTGTTCGGCGGAGATTAACGGTAATCCCCGGCTCATGTGCATGACCCGTCTCGATTCCCTTCCGCTCGAGCAACCGGTGATGATCGAGCCGATGAAAGCCTTTCCCTCTATCAAGGATCTGGTGACGGACGTTTCCTGGAACTACCGCGTAAAGAAAACCATGCGGAAATTCAAACCGCACCCGCCGGATGCGCCCGATGGAACGTGGCGCATGGCCCAGGAGGATGTCGATCGCGTTCAGGAATTCCGCAAGTGCATTGAGTGTTACTTGTGCCAGGACGTCTGCCACGTTTTGCGCGAGCATAATCTACACAACCAGTTTGTTGGCCCAAGATTCCTGGTGAATGCCGCGGCTCTCGAGATGCATCCACTCGATAATCAAAATAGGACGGGCGATTTGCGGCGCGAGCACGGCATCGGATTCTGCAACATTACAAAGTGCTGCACGAAGGTTTGTCCGGAGGGGATCAAGATCACCGACAACGCCATCATTCCGCTCAAAGAGCGCGTGGTGGACGAATACTTCGATCCGTTAAGAAAATTATTCCGGATTTTTGGAAAGTGAAAGGAGGACAGCATGGAGTTCGAGTTGAAGTCGCTTTCACGGCAGGCCATACCGGAGGCGCTCAAGAAGGCGCATCGATACCGTCTTCTGAATGAGCCGTCTCAGGCGGAAAGCATTTGTCTCGATATCCTCCGTATCGATGCCGCCAACCAAACTGCCTTAGTGACGCTGCTGCTCGCGCTCACGGACCAATTTGGTACGGAAGCAACGGTCGCGCAGGCGCGCGGAGTTCTGGAAAAAATACAAGGGGAATACGAGCGCGCTTACTATGCGGGAATTATTTCGGAGCGGTCTGCCAGAACCCGCTTGCGCCAGGGGCTCCCGGGCGCGGCGTTCAAGGCCTATGAGGAATTTGCCGATGCCATGCGCTGGTACGAAACGGCGCAGACGGCGCGGCCGGCCGGCAACGACGATTCGATTTTGCGTTGGAATACTTGCGCGCGTACTTTGATGCGGCACCACGAACTGCAGCCGCGGCCTGTGGAGAGGCTCGAAACGGTCTTGGACGATTGATGCTTTCGCTTGTTTGGCAAGCGTGGCGGTCATGGAAGAGCGCGAAGGCGGTGGCGCTGCTGGCAGTGTTGGCGCTGGCAGTCGGCATTGGCTCAACTACCGCGATCTATACGGTGATTCATGCCGTGCTGCTGAAACCTCTGCCCTACCAGCACGGCGAGCGCTTTGTGGCTCTCTATGGAGCGAGATTTAGCGAGCCCGGGCAGCGTTCATCCTTGCCTTACCCGGATGTCCTCGCCTATCAGCAACGGACGCACAGCTTCGATGTGTTCGGCTGGTTCAGACCAGACGAGTTCAACCTGACGTCTCCGGGCCAACCGCAACACTTAAATGGAATCGACGTAACGCCCACACTCGCCGCGAATCTCGGTGTGAACCCGATCCTGGGGCGATGGTTTCGCAACGGCGATACCTCCTTTGCGGTGATCTCAAATGCGCTTTGGCAGCGTTTGGGCGGCCGCCCAGACATCCTGGGCCAACCGCTGGTGTTGAACGGGCGGAGCTACACAGTTACAGGTGTAATGCCCCCTTGGTTCCGTCTACCGGTCGGCGGACCCGGCGCGGGGCAAACCCGTAACGACGTTTGGCTACCGCTCGATCCTCGCGTTGAAGCACAGGATCTCCTTTCAGGGGTGTATTTCTGCTACGGACGGCTCAAGCCAGGCGTGACGTTTACCCAGGCGCAAGCGGACGTGAAGAGCGTCGCCGCGCGAATAGCCAGAGAGGATCCGGCCGGGCATCCATCGTACACCGCTCAACTGGACGATCTCCGCGAAGCGGTCGTTCAGGAGGCCCGGCCGACCCTGCTGCTTCTCTTGGGGGCGGCCGGGTTGTTGCTTCTCATCACCTGCGCCAATGTGGCCGGCTTACTGGTGGCCCGCTCGGTCGCCCGTTCACGCGAAACCGCGGTTCGCGTTGCGTTAGGGGCGGCACAAGGACAACTGGCTCTGCAGTATTTCTCCGAAGGGCTGCTGGTTGCGCTCACCGGAGCGGCGGCCGGCGTACTCCTAAGTTTTGCGCTCGTACACATTGTGGTTTCGCTCGCGGCGGAGCATATCCCGCGCGCCGACGAAATTGCCGCGGATTGGACGGTGTTGCTATTCGCACTCGGCGCCGCATGTCTTGCAAGCGTGCTTTCGAGCCTCGCGCCACTCTGGCAGGCCATCCGCACTTTGCCCAATGAGGTGCTCAGTGATGGCGCGCGCGCTTCGGAATCCATGCGGCATCGCAAGCTGTCGCAATCGCTGGTGATCGCTGAGATCGCGGTCGCCTTCACGCTTCTCGCAGTCAGCGCGGTCCTGATCGCTCATCTCGAGAATCTGGCGGGCATGCGGCCCGGTTTTGATCCTGATCGGCTGCTCACGTTCCAACTGGATGTGCCGGAGGCGCAATATGGAACCGCGGCGAAGCTCCGTCCTTATCAAAACAGATTACTTCGCGCCCTGGAATCGATCCCCGCCGTTCAGAGCGCCACATTCAGTAACCAGTTGCCTCTCGCGGGCTGCTGCTTTAGCACAACCATCTATCCCGAAGGACGCACTATAACTCCCAAGGCGGTCCAGCGCATCACTTTCCTCGTCGCTGGTCCGGGCTATCTACCGACCATGCGTATCCCTCTTCTGAAAGGCCGCTTTCTGAAGGAGCAAGACACTAGCGAGAATCCCACGCGCGCAGTAATTGACCAAGCCGCCGCCCGGTACTACTGGCCAAACCGCGATCCGGTCGGCGCCTACGCGCGAGTGGGCGGCCCGAGCGGCGATCGGGTCCAGGTAGTTGGAGTGGTGGGAGACGTGCGAAACGACGGATTGGACAACCCAACCGTTCCCGAAATCTACTTTTCGAACGCGGTTTACGCACTGCAGCGGATGCACTTTCTGGTGCGTTCGGCGCTTTCGGAGAAAACACTGACGCCCGAAATTCGGCGGGCCATTCAGAGCGTCGATGCAGCGCAGCCGATCCACGACGTCGAAACGATGAACGAAGTGGTAACAGATTCGCTATCGCTCCAGCGTGTGAGCTCGTTCATGACTGGATTCTTCGCTGTTGCAGCACTGCTGCTTGCTACGCTCGGCGTGTACGGAGTGGTGGCTTATTCGGTCCGGCAGCGCACGGTTGAGATCGGCACCCGGATGGCACTCGGCGCCACCCGCCGCGATCTGATGCGCCTGGTTATAGGTGGTGGAGTGAAAATGGCCGCTTACGGCGTGGCGATTGGCGGCGTAGCGGTTGTCACAGCCGTCTGGCTTCTGGTCAAGGCCCTCAAGATTAGCGATCTCGATCCGCGTTCGTTCATCTATTCGACCGCCCTGATAGCAGGAGTCGCGGCCGTGGCTTCCTTTTTTCCGGCTTGGCGGGCGACTCTGCTATCGCCCCTGGTGGCCATCCGGAACGAGCCGGGCTCCATGTGGCAAAGCACGAAGCGGGGCCTCCGGCAAGTGGTATCCCAGTTGGTCTCGCGAGCCGATGAGGACACGGAGATTTCCGAAGCCACGCTGGTGAGCGGACTCATCGAGGCCGTGCGCCATGCCGAGTCATTTCCGGCGGCGCTCGATCTCGCGCTGACAACCGTGTGCGAAAAAATTCGAGCACAATCGGCCCTGTTACTCGAAAATGACGCCAGCCAGACGAAAGGCTTTCTGCTGAGCCGGTTCCGTTTTTATTCCTCGCCGCTACCCCTGGGCGAAGGTGACTACGATACCTGGCTGCGGTGGGCAGGCGAGCAAAAACGGGAGTACGTAGCGGAGATCGAACGCCTCAGGGAGACGAAGGCGCGCCTTGCCGTGCCGCTACGAACCAGGAAGGAAATTCTTGGCGTGCTGCTGCTCGGGCCACCGTTAGCGCGCAACGAATACAGCGCCGTTCAAAGGCATGTGCTGGGCAACTGCGCGCAGCAGTTCGCGCTGCTGATTGAGAATGCGCGCCTGACGGACCGCGTCGTGGAACAGGAAAAACTTCGGCGCGATCTGGCGCTGGCCGCGGAAGTGCAAAGGCGTCTGTTGCCCGATAAGCCGCCGGGGAGCGCGGCCATGGGCATTGCTGCCGTCAGCGTGCCGGCGCGAAGCGTGGGCGGCGACTATTACGATTTCCTGGAAGTGGGCGGCCACCAGATTGGCATCGCGCTCGCGGACATCGCCGGTAAGGGCGTCGCGGCGGCGTTGATTATGTCGGTGGTGCAGGCCTCCCTGCGCATCATTTCGGCGGAAGGAAACGTTTCGCTGCCGGAGCTGGCGGCTAAGATGAATCGCTTCCTTTATCGCTCGACGGGATCCAACAGCTACGCCACTTTTTTCTATGCGCAAGTCGACGAACATAGCCGGCAATTGCGCTACGTGAACGCGGGCCACAATCCACCCTATCTGCTGCGTTTCGCCGCTAGTTCCGCCCCGGAAATCGAGGAACTGGCGACCGGCGGCACCATCATCGGCATGTTCCCGCACGCGAACTACGAAGAGGCCAGCGTCCCTCTGCAGTCCGGCGACGTGTTGGTGGTGTTCACCGATGGCGTGACGGAGGCGCTGAATCCGCGTGAGGAAGAATTCGGCGAAGAACGGTTACAGGCCTTGCTGCGCCGCGTGGCGCATCTCCCGGTAGACGAAATGTCTACCCATATATCCCGTGAGCTGAAGGATTGGATCGACGACGCAGCACAATACGACGACCTGACGTTTATCGTAATGAAAGTGAATTAGGAGTCCGGCGGAAATCTGTATCCCGCCGGCTTCTTCGCGCCGTCTCAGTATAATTCATGCTAGGCACTCTCCTCCATGCAGTTTCTTAAACCGGCAGCCTTTACAGCGGGGCTTGCGGTCATTCTGTTTTTACTTCCGGCACTTCCGGCCAAAGCGGCCCAGGAGCCATCCAAACAGCAAGTCCCTAAGACCGCCGAACCCAGGGGCCAGAGCGAGGCAACCTTATCCGTACCGCCCGCCGGGGCCTCCAAAGCCGGGCCGCCCGCGAACAAGGGCGCCGCTGCCAACAAGGACAACAACCCGATTCGCGTTTCGGTCAATGAAGTCATCGTGCCGGTGACCGTCACCGACGAAAAAGGCCGCTTCGTAACGGATTTGAATCAGGGCGATTTTCAAATCCTTGAAGAAAATAAACCGCAGACCATTCGCTTCTTCACGCGGGAGCGCAATCAGCCGGTAGTAATTGGCTTTTTGCTGGATATGAGCACCGCCAGCCGTATCCATTGGCAGAATTTTCAGAACGCTACTATCGAGCTGATTCAGAACCTGCTAACCGGCGACCCGAAATACTCGGGCTATCTGATCGACTTCGCGCAGGATGCAGAAATTGCCGTGAACACTACCAGCGATCCCGAGCCCATGGTGGAAAAGATTCGCAAGCTGAAGCCTGGCGGCGGCTCCGCGCTGTACGATGCCATCTATCTGGCGTGTACCAAGCACAAGTCGGTGAAAGGCGAGCCCATCGAACCACGGCGGATCATAGTGATCGTCGGCGATGGCCACGATAACGCCAGCAAACACTCGCTCAATCAGGTGGTCGAGCTGGCCCAGCGCGACTTGGTCACCATCTATTGCATCAGTACGCAGGCCTTCGGCTTCGCCAACGCCAGCGACGACAACCTGGTAAAACTGGCGGTCGACACCGGCGGTCGCGTGGTCTATCCGCTCGGCGATGTTTACAAGGACACCGACGGCTATCTCTCGCATCCGTCGGACGACGGCAACTATGCCTTGACGGTCGGCGTAGGCGCCTATCGCTCCGTGGTGGACGGCCGCATGTACCATGCCGTGGCGGATATCGCCGGCGAAGTGACGACACAGTACATCATCCGCTATGTCTCGGACAACACGTCGGACAAAGCGTACCGGAACGTCAAAGTAGTGGTGGATTTAGGCAACGTGAAAGTACGGGCGCGCAGAGGCTACTATCCGAATTCGATCACGCCTTAACGTGTCCGCTATCGGGCAGTGAAATACCAGGCAGAAGGGTCTCCCATCTGGGCAGGCCCGGTAAGCGGCTGATTACAAACGCTTCAAGGATTGGTATGCCGTTTGCATCCTGAACCTCGTGCAAGATATTCGCTTTGCCATCCGGCAGTTTCTCAAACGGCCGGGCTTTACCCTGACGGCCATTCTGATTCTGGCTTTAGGACTGGGAGCTAATACCGCTATTTTTAGCGTAGTAAACGCCTTTCTATTGAGACCGCTGCCCTACCAGAATCCCGGCCGTCTGGCCGCCTTGTTCGAGGATTCCCCGCTAGGGCCGGTCGGCAACGAGCCGTTTAACGAGGTGGCCCCTGGCAATTTCCTCGATTGGCAGAAGTTGTCCACGAGTTTCGAAGAGATGGCTGCCTCGGTGGGCGGGGCGTCTAATCTCTCAAGTCCGTCGGACGCCTTCGAACCGCAGCGTGTCGACAATTGCGCCTGTTCTAGCACGTTGTTTTCGACCCTCGGCGTGCACCCGCTGCTGGGGCGCGGATTCCGCAACAACGAAGATCGGTATGGCGCGCCGCATGTCGTGGTCATCAGCTACGGCTTGTGGCAACAGCGCTTCGGCGCTATGCCCGATATCATTGGCAAACAAATCCGCCTGGACGGCGAGAACTATCAAGTGATTGGCGTCATGCCCCGGGGCTTTGGCTTTCCCTATCGGACCACGCAGCTATGGATACCGCTATTGGCGAGTATCACACCGGAGCAACAAAAGAGCCATAGCAATCACTTTTTGCTGGTGGTGGGACGTTTGCGCACCGGAGTTTCCATGGCTCAGGCAAAAGCGGAAATCAACACTCTCGCCGCGCGCTACAAGCGCGAGCATCCGGAGGCCATCAGCGGCAAGGGAGGCAACGTAGTCTCGCTGCAAAGCTATTTGGTGCAGGGCGTTCGCACCTCGCTGCTGATCCTGCTGGGAGCGGTGGGCTGTGTATTAGTAATTGCCTGTGTCAATGTCGCCAACTTGCTGCTGGCCCGCGCAGCGGGCCGTACCCGCGAAGTCGCCATTCGTGAAGCCATCGGGGCTAGCCGCGGGCGCATTATTCGCCAGCTTCTTACCGAGAGCGTTCTGCTGGCGTTGGCGGGCGCGGGCGGCGGCGCGTTTTTGGCGGGATTCGTCACGCAAGCGCTGACCGCGCACGCACCCGGCGCCGATGCGGTGCTCGCTTCGCGCTCGGCGTCGGCCGGTCCGGCGGTGTTCGTCTTCGCCTTTGCCATCGCGCTGTTGGCCGGCGTCGCTGCCGGACTGTTTCCGGCTCTTCAGTCCTCGCGCAGCGATCTTGCCAACAGCTTGAGGGACAGCTCGCGATCCGCCACGCCCAGCCGCGCGCATGGCCGTTTCCGCAACCTGCTGGTGGCGGCCGAAGTGGCGCTGTCCCTGGTATTACTGGTTTCCGCCGGACTGCTGCTGCGCAGTTTCTCGCGTTTGTATGGAGTCAAAACCGGCGTGCGCGTGGAGCATTCGCTATTGGTGGGCATTTCCCTGCCCGACCCCGCTGGCAATCAGCGTGCCAAGACCTCGGCTTTTCTGCGTTTGCTCGCGGAGCGCTTGCAGACCGTGCCGGGCGTCGTTTCCGCCGGCATGGTTTCGTGCCCGCCGGTAGCCGGCCATTGCAGCGATAACGTTTTCAGCATTGAAGGCCGTCCCTTGCCCCCTGGCCAGCTACTGGACGCCCTAAAACGCGGAGCCGATCCGGGATACTTCTCCGCAGCCGGTATTCCGTTGCTGCGCGGACGCACGTTTACGGAAATCGACGGTGTCGGCTTCGATGAAAAACATCCCAAGGCCGGCGCCGTAGTGATCAGCGAGTCCATGGCGAAGAAGTACTTCGCCGGTGAAGACCCGCTCGGCAAACGCATCTACTTTCAGATCGAAGAAGAACGAAAAAAGCAACTAGGCGAGCCGGTTTCGCGTTACCAGATTATCGGGGTCGTCGGCGACGTGATCAAGGACCTCGACGCGCCGGTGGAGCCCACCTTCTATCTGCCGCTGCTCGACGGTCAATTCGACAATGTATACATCATGCTGCACACCGCGGTAGAGCCACATTCGGTGACCGCCGCGGTCCGCGAAGCGATTCACCGCTTGAATCCCGATCTGCCCTTGTTCCAGGTCCGGAGCATGGAAGAAGTGATTGGCCGCTCGGCGTCCGATCGCGAGTTCAGCATGCTGTTGTTCGGTTCATTCGCAGCGCTCGCCGTCGTGCTCGCGGCCGTCGGATTATATGGCGTGCTGTCGTACACGGTCTCGCAGCGTAAGAGCGAGATCGGCATCCGGCTGGCCCTCGGCGCGCACGCTTCGGATGTTCGTGGGATGATTCTCAGGCAAGGGCTGAAACCAGCCATCGCCGGGTTACTCGCGGGCTTGCTAGCGGCGTTTTTCGCTACTCGGATCCTGCAAAGTCTGCTGTTCGGAATCTCCGCGACCGACCCGCTAACCTTCACGCTGGTGCCGTTGTTTCTGCTTGGCGTATCGATCGCGGCTTGCTACCTGCCGGCGGTGCGTGCTACCCGCATTGACCCTAATGAAGCGCTGCGGACGGAGTAAGGTCCGGATTAACGCCACCTGCGAGTGGCCTACTTATTGAGAGCCCGCCTGGAGGACGATAAGCTGTTGACTGGACCTTCTGGAGCGTTCCTCTCTTGTCAGCCCGTGTCGTCAGTATGCGCGACTTCACCCCCAAACCAGGGGAGTACTCGCTATTGCTATCCGACTTACCGGGCCATGGGGTTGAGACCATTGGCATCTTGTTGCTGGACACTGTCGCCGACACTCTGCATTTGCGGCTGCGCCGTGATTGGGAGGCATTCGCCAGTCCGGAAGACGCCGAGGTGCTCGCTTCACTCGAAGACGATTTGGCGGAGCGGGCGCGCGAAGGCGGAGGCAAGGCATTGCTCGAGCAGCTCGAGAATGAAGCCTCGCAAGCCATTCGCGTGACCGACCGTGAAGCGCTTAGCGTTCGCGATTTCCATAAAACGCTCGACGAACTATACCGCGCGCATGTCCCGGCACAGGTGTTGCGCTTTCGCACGCATCTGCCACGTTTTTCGCTGGCGGTAGCGGCCGGCCCGTTTCTCACCAATCCGGAAGACGTTCAGGCCGAGGAATGGCTGGAAACGCCGCCCGATCTGAAACTGGACGCCGATATGTTCATCGCACGCATTCAGGGCCACTCCATGGAGCCGAAAATTCCCGACGGCAGCTTGTGCGTGTTTCGCCGCGGCGTGGTGGGCTCGCGCCAGGGACGTTTGGTGCTGGTGCGCAATTCCGAACTGGCCGATGACAACCAATACACTGTGAAGCGTTATCGCAGCGAAAAGCAGGTTTCCGAAGAAGGCTTTGTGCAAACCCGCATCCGTCTGGAGAGCCTGAACCCTGCCTATCCCTCCTGGGATCTCGACCTCGACGAAGGAAAGTATCAGGTTGTGGCGGAATTTGTGCGGGTACTGGATTAGCGCCTGTTTTATACTGGCCACGAGTTCACTATGCAATCCCTCCAACCCGAGCAAGCCGCTTTTCTGTTGCAGACGATTTTACCGACGCTCCGTCACGAGCATCAGACGACCAAAACGATCATCGAAACTCTTCCTGTCGACAAGGGCGACTACCGGCCTGATCCAATCGCCAAAACCGCCTTCGAGCTGGCCTGGCACGTCGCCGCGGCCGAGTTGAGCTTCATAAGAGCGGCGCTCACGGGTGAGTTTAAGCCCGGCGGCCCCCGGCCGGAGGAGATCCGGAACACGGCGGACGTGGCGCGCTGGTACGCGGATGCCTTTGAAGAAAAGACCAGTCAACTGCCTGCTGTTCCGCCGGCGCAACTGGGCCAAATCCTCGATTTTCGAGGTATTTTCAAGATGCCTGCGGTAAGTTTTCTGGATCTCGGCCTTCGTCATTCGATTCACCATCGCGGCCAGTTATCCGTGTATCTCCGTTCCATGGGCGCCAGAGTGCCCGCCATTTACGGCGAAAGCTACGACACGGCGGAAGCTCGCAAAGCCGCTCAAAGCTAGCCGTCGGCGCCTTCTCTTCACGGCGGCCTGTTTTTATCTCCAGAGAGCTTTAATCCCGGAATTGGTTGATCCGATATGTAGCCTGTGGCTACCTTGTGTCGGCCTGGCGCCCTGGCGCAGCCGGACCAGATTTCATCGGCGGTCGAAGCTTCTCGATCCTTACGTGTTGCCGAAGTCGTATCCGCTCTCTCGCAGGCCCTTGATCTCGGATCGGGAGCCAGCCGCTGGCACTCTGTTCGCACTTGCGTGTTGGGCATGCGCATCGGCGCGGAGCTGCGCTTACCGGACGATGTACAAGCGGATCTCTATTATTCGTTGCTGCTCAAAGATGTCGGCTGCAGCAGCAACGCTTCTCATGTCTATAACGTATTAGCTTCCGACGACATCGCCGCGAAGCGCGACGTCAAACGAACCGACTGGACGCGGCTGAGTTGGGAAACGCTGCAGTACGCGCTCGATCATGTGGCGCCCGGTAAGCCCTTTCTCGAGCGGGTCCACGCTATTCTCCGCGTTGCCTCAAAGCAGAGACGCGATACCCGCGACGTGATAACCATTCGCTGCGAGCACGGTGTGACCATGGCTCGGCTGATGGGTCTATCGGAACGAACTGCGGAAGGTATTGCCGGCTTGGACGAGCACTGGGACGGAGGAGGAGACCCGGACGGCATCCGGGGTCATAACATCTCGATTACCTCCCGGATCCTGTTGCTGGCCCAGACGCTCGATGTCTTCTATACGAGTTCCGGCCCGGAAAAAGCTCTGGAGATCATCAAAGAGCGAAGCCGCAAATGGTTCGATCCCGAGGTGGCCCAGGCGGCTCGATCCCTGGCCAAGCGTGGAAGGCTCTGGAGCGGCCTTGAGACCGATGCCCCTCTTTCCCTGGTACTGGCTCTGGAACCCGGCCATAAGATGATGTCCGAAGGCGATGTCAGCCTGGATGCGGTCTGCCAGGCTTTTGCTCAAATTGTAGACGCCAAGTCGCCCTTCACCTACAATCACTCGAACGGCGTGGCGAATACCGCCGTTGCCATCGCCAGAGAATTAGATTTCGCTCCGTCGCGTGTTCTATTTATCCGGTATGCGGCGCTGCTGCACGATCTCGGCAAGATGGCTGTCTCCAACGCCATTCTCGAAAAACCTGGAAAGCCGGACGAAGCGGAATGGGAGGCTCTACGGAGCCATCCGGCACACACCTGGAACATTCTTCAGTGCATCTCCGGGTTCGAAGAATTGAGCGAAGTCGCTGCCTCTCATCACGAAAAACTGAACGGCACGGGTTACCACCGGGGTCTGACTGCGGCCCAACTGCCGCTCGAGTCGCGGCTACTGGTGGTCTCCGATATTTTTGACGCCCTTTCCGCCCAGCGGCCCTACCGGGATTCTCTACCTCTCGAAAAAGTGCTCGAGATCATGCACCAAGAGTCCCCCCACGCCTTGGACCCGGTTTGCCTGGAAGCGCTGGAGCAATCTGGAATCGGCTGCGACCAAACGTTTCTCGATCTCCATACACTACAGCGGACACTCGCCGAAAGCGATCGCGAATCGCGGCAGGTACCGGTCAGTCTCGAACTGATTGATATGCGCTGAATCCAGGCCCGCTGTCATAAAACTGAAACGGGAGGCGCATATGATTGGAAGACTGTGGAACATCATCCAACACAGGATGTCACTGTCGAAATACTTGCCGGGGCAGGCGGAGACATCCGCATTATTAAGCTGCGCGGCCCTCTGACCATCCACAACTTCTTCGACTTTCAGAACCTTACACGCGAACAGCCGGCCCCGCGCGACCTGATTGTCGACCTTACAGAAGTGCCTTACATTGACTCCGCCGCGCTAGGCAGCCTCGTTGGCATTCATGTATCGTATGGCAAAGCCGGCCGCAAGTACGCCCTCGCCAACGAACGGCTGGAAAGGGTATTTGTCATATCCGGCGTGGATCAGTTCCTGGTCACGTACCCGACCGTCGCGGATGCCGAAGCAGCGCTGCGAAACGAGTAACCGAGTAACCGCCCTCGCAAGCTAATTGTTGGTCGGATTGCTGGTGGTCGTGCTGTCGCCGGTGTCGGAGGGACGCCGCTTCAGCTTCGGACGGTCGCTATCGTCGCCGTCGGTCTTCTTCGACGGATCCGTCTCGTCTTCAATGGGCGTATTCGAATTGGGGTTGCGCCGCAGCGTGGGCTTATTCGGATCGTCGCTCGTCTTATCCGGCCGCCGTTGGTTCTCGAGCATGGCCAAACGAGCTTTAACGTCATTGAACTCGGATGTCGTGACAACGTACTCGGGTTTGGGCTTCAGCAGAGCGATTTCCTTCTGCGTCTTGGCAATCCGGTCGTCCGTGGGCGGATGCGTCGAGAATAGCTTCGATACGGTACCCGGTTTGCGCTTTTCCAAAGTTTGGATCTTTTCAAAGAAATCGACAAATGCGGTCGGATCGTAGCCGGACTTGTACATATACTGAACGCCGAGATAATCCGCTTCCGTTTCCATCGTGCGGTTGAAATGAAGGAACGATAGAGGAATCAAAAGCCCGGACGCTTCATAGATGCCGTAGGCCGCAGCGCCCCCCATAAAGATCAGTGGAATGGTGGCCAACTGCGCCAATTCACCCTTCGTCGCCTGGCAGGTACCATGGCGGGCCGCTACGTGGGCGATTTCATGCGCCATGACGCCCGCTAGTTCCGCTTCTGTATCGGCCTTCAAAATAAGGCCGGTTTGGACGAAGAAAAAGCCGCCCGGCAGTGCGAATGCGTTTACCGTTGGGTCTTCAATGACCTTAATTGTGAAGGGCACCTTGGCGTCCGAGTTGCGGACCAGATTCTGCCCGATGCGGTTCACGTACTCTGAGATGACCGGGTCGTTGATGACCTTGGATTGACGCTCCACCTGCTGCGCCAACGATTTGCCGAGGGCGATTTCTTTCTCGAGCGAGTACCAGTTCATCTTGCACGAGACCGTCCGGTCGCCGATGGCGTCCGGATCGGACTTCTTGTTGTCGCTTGGAAAGGCCGCGAACGGCACGGCCAGCAGCACCGCCAGGGCGACACTGACGGAAGATCTCAGATGAACTACTCGCCGCATAAAAACTCCTTTACGAGCAACGTACGTCGGATGCGGAGGTTGCAATTAATCGTCTGTCCTTTAGTATACGGCTCTTCGCACCGGGGGCGTTAACACCAGTAACGTATGCTCGGAGGAATGGGTTGCGAAAAAGTCGCCGCGCCTCGAGAAACGGCCGCTTCCGCTCTTGCTGACCAATACCGGGATCAGTTTCCGGTCACGAAAGAGCTGATTTATCTGAACCACGCCGCCGTGGGCCCGCTATGCCGG
>DASYAX010000222.1:0-7870 GCA_036501045.1 Bryobacteraceae bacterium | reverse complement strand
TTGGATGCCGAAGTGCGAAGCTACTTTGAAATCGTAGTCGACCGCATGATGGCGCGTGGTTTGTCCCGCGAACAGGCGATGCGGGCGGCGCGCCTCGAGTTTGATGGGCCGGAGCAAGTGAAACAGCAGGCAAGAGAGGCGCGCATGGGAACCGCGATCGAAACGACCTGGCGGGATATCCGATATGCCGCGAGGGCGCTGCGAAAGAATCCCGGGTTCACGGCCGTTGCAGTACTAACTCTGGGCTTGGGCATTGGCGCGAACGCCGCGATTTTCAGCTTGATCAACGCCGTTATGCTGCGGCTGCTTCCCGTCCAACACCCGGACCAACTGGTATTACTGACGGACCCAACCGAAAGCGGCCTGGCTACGGAAACCACCGAACATGGCGTGCGCACCAACCTCTCCTATCCGGAATTCGAGCAGCTTCGTCTGCACAACACGGTATTTTCCGGCATCCTGGCGGCGCAGAATGACGTGAGCGCCGTTGACGTATTTCCTGAAGGCGTCACACCGGAGCATTCGCTACGGGCGCACGCTCAGCTTGTCTCGGGGGGATTTTTTCAGGTGCTGGGAATTACGCCCGTCCTGGGCCGCGTCTTCACTCCGCAAGAAGATCAAGTGCCGGGCGCGAATCCTATCACCGTGATCTCGTACGGCTATTGGCGGCAGGCGTTCGCCGCCGATCCCGGAATCGTTGGAACCACCGTTCGCGTAGGACAAGGCACGTTTCGCATCGTCGGCGTCGCGCCGCCTGGTTTTACCGGAATCCTGGTCGGTGCGGATGCCGATTTCTGGTTTCCGATGACCATGCAGCGGCAGGTTCTTCCCGGCCGCGACGACCTGACGCCGAAAGACACGCTGTGGCTTCAGGTGATGGGCCGGCTCGCTCCGGGCATCTCCCGCCAAAGAGCCGAAGCCGGCATCAACGTGACGCTCCAACAAATTTTGCGTGCTTGGGCGCCCGCTTTGCCAACCGGACGAGAACGGCGGAACACGCTCGAAGAACGAATCGAATTGCGGCCCGGCAATCGCGGCGCTTCGGCTCTGCGCGGAGAATTCTCAGACCCGCTACTCCTGCTGATGGCCATGGTCGGCGTGGTGCTCCTGATCGCCTGCGCCAATATCGCCAATCTCATGCTCGCCCGGGCCAGCGCGCGGCAGCGAGAAATTGGCGTTCGCCTCGCTCTCGGGGCAGCTCGTCTCAGGCTGATCCGCCAACTGCTGACGGAGAGCTTTCTGGTCGCCGCGCTCGGAGGCGCTTTGGGTGTCTTACTTTCGGTAGCCGGTACGCGCCTATTGCTCGCTCTGGTCTCGAGTGGCTTCGACGATCCCGGCCTCAATGTTCTCGGCGACTGGCGTGTATTTGCATTTACAGCCGCTATTTCGCTTGTGACGCTACTCCTGTTCGGACTGGCGCCGGCCATTCGGGGAACACGTCTGGATATCAATCAAACGCTGGCAGCCAACGCGCGAGGTTCCATTGGGGGACGAGGCCGCGTTCGCGCCGGCAGGATTCTGGGTATGGCGCAGGTTGCCATGTCGCTGGTGCTGCTCACCGGCGCCGCATTGTTTCTACGCAGCCTGAGTAATCTGCTCACGCAAAATCTCGGCTATGATCGCGAGCGTCTTTTACTGCTCAAGCTCGATCCTGCGGCGGCCGGCTACCAGGGAGCCGCCGCCACGTCGTTATACGAAAGAGTTCGCGAACGGTTGCAAGGCGTGCCCGGCGTACGCTCCGCCACGCTCTCGAACACCGGGCTCTTTGCCGGCGATTCCGGAGATCACTTAGCGATCGAGGGTACGCCGCTGCGCGATCGGGAACAACTAGCGTCTCGATGGACCGAGATAGGAGCCGATTATTTCACCACTCTGGGAATCCCGCTGCTTCGCGGACGGCAGATCGACGCGCGCGATGCCGCCCGCGGTGCCCAGCTATGCCTGATTAATGAATCGTTCTTCCGGAAATTTTTTCCAGACGGAGACGCAATCGGCAAACACATCACGGATGAGTATCCGACGACTCGCGAAACGTTTGAAATCGTCGGAGTGGTCGCCGATTCCAAAGAACACGGTCCGAACGAAACGAAACAGCCGAGGTTTTATTCGAACATTTCTCATCCTATCGGAACGGTAAAATCCGTCACCTATCTTTTGAAGACTTCGCGAGATCCTGCAAGTGTCGCTTCCGCGGTTCGCGAATCGCTACAACAGCTTGATCGAAACTTGCCCATTCTGACGTTCCGTACGCTCAATCAGCAAATCGACAGGCAACTAATTGCATCGCGGATGGTTGCCGGCTTGGCCGCCTTCTTCGCCTTACTAGCGCTCTTCATGGCGGCAATTGGCCTTTATGGCGTCATGTCCTATTCCATGAGCACACGCACCAACGAGATCGGCATACGCATGGCGCTCGGCGCTTCCGCGCTTGGCGTCAGACAGATGGTGCTCGCTGAAACGCTTTGGATGGTGACGATCGGCGTGGGCGCCGGCTTGCCTTGCGCCCTGGCGCTGGCTCGATTACTGTCGAGCAAATTGTTCGGCCTCTCGGCGTTAGACCCCGCCTCGATCGCCGTCGCAATCCTGGTCGTCGTGGCCTCAGGCCTCCTGGCCGGTTATCTCCCGGCCCATCGCGCCTCGAGAATCGACCCCATGGTTTCGCTACGGCACGATTGAGTCGTTCACCGGTACGCCGCTGCCTGGATGCGATACAACTCGGCATACTGACCGCCTTTCGCAATCAGTTCATCGTGCGTGCCCACCTCCACCAGGCGCGCGCCGTCCAGCACGACGATCAGATCGGCCATGCGGACAGTTGAGAAACGGTGGGAGACCAGGATCGTAATGCGGCCATCGCCGCCATGCCCGGCGCCGCGCACCGCCTCGGCATAGCGTTCGAATAAAGCATGCTCGGTCTCCGCATCCAGCGCTGCCGTGGGTTCATCGAGAATGAGCAGCAGGGGCTGATCTCGCATGAAGCCGCGCGCCAGCGCGAACTTCTGCCACTGGCCAAACGATAGCTCGACTCCGCCCGGCCAGGTCGGACCAAGCTGCGTCTCGAGGCCGGACAGAAGGCGGGCGACCACGTCGTTAGCGCCGGCCCGCTCAATCGCTGCCAGCACGGCGGGTCTGTCGTCCAGCCGCGGCACGTCGCCCAAACCCACGGTGTGCGTCGCGCGAAATTCGAAGCGAAAAAAATCCTGGAAGGCGCCTGCTAAGCGCGTCCGCCAATCGCCGGCCTGCACCCGCGCGAGCGGCACGTCATCCGCGAAAATCGTCCCCGACGATGGCTCATACATCTTCGCCAGAAGTTTGACCAGCGTCGTCTTGCCCGCGCCGTTTTCGCCGACGATCGCCACCACCGCGCCCGCCGGCAGCGTGACCGATATGTCGTCGAGCACGCGGCGCTCTGTTCCGGGATATTCGAAAGACACGTGTTCGAGGCGTATGCCGCTGTGCAGCACCGTGGGGACGTGCAGATCGCCCGCTGCCGCGATCGCGGCGGCGTAATCCTCCAACCAGGCGAGCCGCCGCGAGCCGTCCATCCAGAACCCGCGCAGAAATCCGATCTCACCCACCGTCGCGCCGATGTATGCCGATAGCCGTGCGCCTGCGGCGAGCACCAGAAGTACCTGGCTCGCCGGAGCGCGCAACCCATACGACACGAACACGACCGCGCCAACGTAGGCCGATCCGAAGATCGCCCATCCCAATGCATACCACCAGGCCGACCCCCAACGAGCGGCCGCCACCGGTCCGTACCAACCTTCCCACTTCGCCCGGCGCTCTCGAATCAGGCGCTCTCCAATGCCCGTGACGCGCACTTCTTTCCCGGGCGCCGCGGTCGTTGCGATGGTAAATAAGTGGCGCGCCAGCCTGCCGGTTTGCGCTCCGCGCTCCTGCACCGTTTTTTCAATAACTGGCCGCCAGGTGGATGTCAAAACCGTCGGGATCGCGAACACCGCCAGCAGAAGCAGCGCCGGATGAATCGATGCGAGCAGCGCCATCGTTATACCCAACCGCAGGACCCATCCGAGGGTCGAAAATACCGACACGTACATGTGATCCAGCACGAACACCTGATTCCGAAGCATCGACAACCGGTCAAGATACTCCGGGCGTTCCTGATGCGCGACAGTGGCGATGGATCCCTGCAGTTGCGCCACGTGTGCCTCGAGCGCGACCGTCACTCTATCGCGAAAGCGTCGTTGCGTTCGCGTGCTCACAGTGCGCAGAAACCACGTGCCGGCGGTGGAAACAGCTAAGCCGATCGCCGCGCCTTCCACCAGCCCCGGCCGGTGCTCCAACACGCCTTCGCCCAGCAGCATCAGCCACAGCGCGAGCAACGCGTCCGGCAGCGCGGCCAGTTGAGACAGCACGAATGACGCCAGCATCAGGCGCGGCTGATTGCGATATCCCAGCTTGCACAGCCGCCACATGGAAGAAAGAGCAGGCGGCAGTGGATCAATCGCCGCAGGCGGCTTAACTGAGGACGTCATAGGTTGCGCCCTCCTCATCGCTCGCGGCCGTAAAGCGTTGCGCCTGCAGATCGAACATCGTGCGGTAACGGCCGCCGAGCGCCATCAGTTCATCATGCGTGCCCAGTTCAATGACCCGTCCCTGCTCCAGCACGCAAATGCGATCGGCCTGCCGGACCGTAGAGAAACGATGTGAAATCAAAATGGTCGTGCAATGCCGGGTCGCGGCCAGCAGCCGCTCGAAAATCTCCGCCTCCCCGCGAACGTCCAGTTGCGCGGTCGGTTCATCGAGCAGCACCACTCCGGCTCCCAGCTTGACGGCGGCCAGCGATCGCGCGAGGGCAATACGCTGCCATTGGCCGCCCGATAAGTCGATGCTGCCGTCGTATCCGCGGGCGAGCACCGTATCGAGTGCCGCCAGGCCCTTCGCTCCCGCCGATTCAAGCGCCGCCTGTATCACTTCGTCCGCCGCGCCATTGGGCGCAACGTTGTCCCGCAGAGGCAGCTCCAGACGAATGAAATCCTGGAACACGGCCGTGATGCGGGAGCGCCATGACGCAAGATCGAATTCGCGAACGTCGATCCCATCCACCTCGATCGAGCCCGACTGTGGATCGTACAGCCGGCATAGCAGCTTCGCAATCGTCGTCTTGCCCGCGCCGTTCTGTCCGACGATGGCTAGCGACGAGCCTGCCGGAATCGTGAGATCGAAGTGCTCGAGCACCGGCCTCGCGGCGCGGTCAGGCGCCGATTCTGCGGCCGGATATGCAAACGTCACGTCGCGCAGGCGAATCTCGCGTTCGGGCTTTCCATTCGCCGGGCGATTGCCGGAAGGTAGCGCCCCGGCCGGTCGTATCGCCCCCTCCAGCCTCAGCACCGCCGCCACCGGCGCCGCCGATCCATCGATTGACCAACTGAGTCCGCCGAACGCAATCATGGAGACGCCGATAGCGCTCTGCACATAAATCACCGCTTCGCCAAGACTGATGCGGCCGCCGCTGGCCGCGCTCGCGAGTAGCCAGAACACTAACAAGTTGGCCGATACCACTAGCAGCAGGCTCAAAAGCACAGGCCGCTCGCGCAGGCGCGTGGCTGCATACTGCAATTCGTGCAAACGGGTGCGTTTTGCCTTGAAACGCTCAATCGTCCAGTGATCGAGCCCGAATAGCCGCAGCTCTTTGCTTGCCGGCGGATCCACCGCCAGCCGGTAGGCGTAATCGGCATCCCGCTGCGCCGCGCGTACTTCCTCGGTGTTGCGGTCGTACCAAACTCCGCTCTCGCGCAGCAGCCAGTGGGTTGCGAACCAGGCGCCCGCGAGGATCACCGGCGCCCACCACGCATAAAAGGCAAGAATTACGGCGGACGCCAATCCCCCAATCATTTCCACCATGCCGCTCGCTATGAAATCCATGGAGATCGATAACGGAGGGCCGGTCATCCCGAGATCGAAATCGCGCGCTACCGTCAAATCGCTCACCAGCTTAGGATTTTCGAGGTGCGCCATGCCCGGCGGCCGCACGCACGCTTCGGTAAGCCGGTCGTAGAGCCAGGCGGCCGTGCGGTCTCCCAGGTTGGCGCTCAGAGCCTGATGAATCGGGCTCAGCACCTGAAGCAATACAAAGACTGTCCCCGCGAACGCGAGCGGAACCGCCAGCGCTTGTTTGTGCTGCACCGTGCCCACCAGCACGCCCATGGCGATTCCGAAAACCGCCGGCAGGATTCCTCTCAGTAACACCGCCGCCCACCAACCGGCGGCAAGGCCGGTATCTGCCTTGGGCAGGACGCTGAAGAATTTCCATTCTTTGCGCTTGGTCAGGGCCTGCAGCACCACCGTATTCTGCCACAGAGCGAGCGTCCGGAGGTTTGCGAGTCACCAAAATCGTCCCGGCTATATTCCTAATTCCCTCAACGCATTGCGGGTCTCAATTTCGCGTTCTTGCTGCCCTTGGCATGCTACTCTCGCGCAGAAAGCAAGCTCCTCATGCTGAAAATTGGCTTCGTTCCGCAAAATCACGGCATAAGTGAAATGGGTTCGTTTTTTCAAAATCGCCTCGGGAACTGGAGGCCGCAGCCGTTTCGTTTGGTAAAAAACGCCTTTTCTTCGCCACGTTTTTGCTATTCTGTCGTTTCAACCCTTTTCCCCCTGCCTGTGCGCGCCTTTGCCCGGAACGTGAGGTTAAGGCGTTAAGAATCGAATCATGAATGTTTTCGAGCTCACCCGCTCTCTTATCGATATCGAATCGATAACGCCCAATGAGCGCGAAGTAGGCAATTTTCTCTTCGAACGCATGGCCGAAATGGCGCGCCGGTTCGCGGGCGAAGTCGAGCGCATGCCGGTCGAAGAGAATCGCGATAACGTATTTATTCGCTTCGGCGATCCCGTAGTGGTGCTTTCCACTCACATGGATACCGTGCCGCCGTTCATCGCCTCGCACGACGACGGCCAGGAGATCTGGGGCCGCGGCGCCTGCGACACCAAAGGCATCATCGCGTCGATGCTGACCGCCGGCGGCCGCCTGTTAAGCGAAGGCAAGCGCAACTTCGGTCTGTTGTTCGTCGTCGGTGAAGAGCGCAATAGCGCCGGCGCTCTGGCCGCCGCCAAAAATCCGCGCGGCAGTAAATTTCTGATCAATGGCGAGCCCACCGAAAATAAACTCGCGCTGGGTTCCAAGGGCGCGCTCCGTTATGAAATCGTGGCGAGCGGGCGCATGGCTCACTCCGCCTATCCGGAGTTGGGTGAATCGGCTATTGAGAAGCTGCTGAATGCGCTCGACCGTCTGCGGAAAATGGCCTTGCCCGTCAATCCGATCCTAGGCCCCAGCACCCTGAATATCGGCACCATCAAAGGCGGCGTGGCGCCAAACGTCATCCCCGATGAAGCCCGCGCCGAAATCTTCATACGCGTGGTGGGCGAAGTAACCGAACTGCGCGAGAGTGTTAAGGCCGCTAGCCAGCCCGACGCATTGGCCAACGAAGTGTTGTTAATTCCCGCCGTGCATCTCGGTTCGCTCGACGGCTTCGCGACCACGGTGGTTGCGTACACCACCGACATTCCCGCGTTTGGCGAAGCCTGGGGCCAGCCCTTCCTGATCGGCCCTGGAACCATTCACGTGGCGCACACCAGCCAAGAGCGCATCGCCAAGTCGGAGTTAACGGCGGCCGTCGAGCTCTATAAGCAACTGGTGGAGAGGCTTTCGCGCTAACCGGCGCAGGTAGTGATTATGAGAACCATTGAGGTAGGCATTCTTGGTGGCACCGGGATGGTGGGCCAGCACTTCATCCGCTTTTTGCAAGGGCATCCCTGGTTCCAGTTGACCTGGCTCGGAGCGAGCGATCGCTCAGCCGGTAAGAAGCTCAAAGACGCGACGCCCTGGCGATTGGATGGAGAGATG
>DASYAX010000221.1:0-13286 GCA_036501045.1 Bryobacteraceae bacterium | reverse complement strand
GAGAATTTCGGCTAAATGAAGGCAGCGCACACCGGTCCGTTGGCGGCTGAGCGCTCCCGCAATATTCATCAGGCACGAATTATCCGCGGCGGTGCAGATCTCGGCGCGCGTATCGAGCACGCAGTTGATCTTTTCGGAAAGCATCGCCGCCGAGACGTCCGAATTTTTGACGGCGAAAGTGCCTCCGAAACCGCAGCATTGCTCCGCCTCTGGCAAATCGATCAACGTCAAGCCGCGCACTTGGCGCAGCAGGCGGGCCGGCTTGTCGTCCAGATGCAGAGACCGGAGCGAATGGCAGGACGGGTGCAAAGTCACAGTATGGGGAAAGAATGCTCCAACATCGGTAACGTTGAGTTTGTCAACCAACAACTCGGAAAACTCGAAGATGCGTGGCAGCAAATCGTCCAACGCACGCAGTAAGCCGGCGTCTCCCAAAGCGGTTGCCATCTTCGGATAGTGATCGCGAATCATGGCCACGCAGGAAGAGGACGGAATGCAAATCATTTCCGCGCCGGTGAAAGTCTCGACGAAATGGCGCATGATCGGAAGCGCCTCCTCCCGGTAGCCGGTGTTGTAATGCATTTGCCCGCAGCACGTCTGCTCCGGGCGGAACTCGACGGTATGGCCCAGCCGCTCCAGGACGGCCACCACCGCTTTACCAGTCTCGGGAAAGAGAGTGTCGTTGTAACACGTGATGAACAGTGAGATGCGCAACGGTCAGTTATCCAAAAAGACCGGCTTGATGTGCCGGTCGAACAGGTTTTCCGTCACGTTCCGGGCGATGCTCGGAGCAAACTCCTTCAATTGGTCCAAATAGCGCTGGCCCATTTTGGCGGCTACCTTGAATCCCACGTGCAAAAGCTGGCGGAAGTTACTGTTGAATTCCGGATTGCGCTGGTCGTGCCGTAAGGCGGAAATAAACTGGTCGGAAGTCCAAGCGCTAACGGCACTTGGCGAAGGCAGTTTTTGAGGATCGATGCTGATCACGGCGGCATACGGACCACACAGAGCCTCCCGTTGTTCGTACGCATGCGAGTAAATCTCTTTCGCGAGCGCTAAGCCCTCACCGCCCGCCTCCGCCAATCCGATCAGCTCTTCGAGCCAAGTCGTACCGGCGGTCTTGAGATGCACACCGGCATGGAATTTCTTGAGCGCCTGGCGCATGGGGCGATAGATGGAAAATTTGTCGCTGCCGGAGTGCACACTCAGCTTCAGATTGCGCGGCAGATTATAGCGCTCAACGGCTAGCGCGATCGCCGCTATATCGTCCGCAAATTCCTCGGCGAATTTTTCGAGATCGCCTTCATAATCGACGCCTTTGCTGAAGCGGCCGGTAAACTTCGGAGCGATAGTTTGCACCGGAATACCTTCGTCCGCAATCGCCGCCAGAATAATCAGCAGTTCATCGGGAGTTTGCGGGGCGTCGGTCTCGTCCATCGACACTTCCGGGATAAAGTTGCCTCTGCCTTTTTTATTTTCGATCTTGCGATAAATTCGCCCAGCCTCTTTCACCGCGGCGAGATACTTGACGGCGGTTTGCGTCACGAATTGGCGATCGCGTTCGGTATGGCGATTGACGAAGACCTCCAGATCGCCAGGCGCGGGCGGTTTGCCGATCCAATCGGCCACGTCGATCGTGTAGAAATCGCTCGCATCGAGAAAGCGATCGACGGTATCGAAATTGATGTGATCCGCATCGACGTGATACGGCTTTGTCCAACCGAGGGATTTTGCGGCGGCGTCGGCGGCGGCGCGTACGCTCGCGGGCTCGGAACCGATGATGTTATGTTCCCGATTCGACTTGTTCCAGACCGGGATAACGTCTACGCCTTGCGCGGCGGCTAACAGGCAGGCGCGCAATTGGGCTTCAGCCTGGTGCGCAAAGCGGTCTCCGACGCCCACGGAATTCTTGCTTAGAATCAGTTGCTGGGCCATCTTTTAGAATATAGTGGCAGTGGAAAAACCATGCTGAAAATAGTCCAGGAAGAGCTCGCCACCACTCCGTTCATAGACATTCATACGCATTTGTTCAAGCCGTCCCTGGGGGCGCTCGGCCTGTGGGGCATCGATGAATTGCTCACCTATCACTATCTGGAAGCCGAGTTGTTCCGCTCCTGCGATATTACTCCCGCGCGGTATTGGTCGATGAGCAAAACGGAGCAGGCGGATCTGATCTGGCAAACCTTGTTCGTCGACAACTTGCCGGTTTCCGAATCGACGCGCGGCGTCACCGCGGTGTTGAAGGCGTTTGATCTGCCTACGGCGAGCAAAGATTTAACGGCGGCGCGCAAGTTTTTCGCCTCGCGGAAACTCGAATCGCACATCGAGGAAGTGTTCAAACTGGCGGACATCACCGAAGTGGTGATGACGAACGATCCACTCGATCCGAATGAGGCTCCTCTTTGGGAAAAACGTAGCGCCGATCACAACCAATTTCACGCGGTGCTGCGGCTTGACCGCGTATTGAAGTCGGGCAAGAGCGTTCCAGAAGCTAAAGAATTTCTGGCCGAATGGAGCGAGCGTATGCGGCCCGTTTACATGGCCGTTTCCCTGCCCGATACGTTCCAATACCCGGAAGAAAGCCCGCGCGCGCAGCTTTTGCGGGAAGCCGTCCTGCCTGCCTGCCGCGAACTCAACATTCCGCTCTCGCTAATGATCGGCGTGCGGCTACAAGTGAACCCGGCGATCAAGCTGGCGGGCGATGCGGTAGGCAGGGCGGACTTGCGGGCACTCGAGAACCTGTGCCGCGACTTTCCGGATAATCGCTTCCTGGTGAGCGTGCTGAGCCGCGAGAATCAACACGAACTATGCGTCTACGCGCGCAAGTTCAGCAACCTGATGCCGTTTGGCTGCTGGTGGTTCCTGAATAATCCGTCGATCGTCGAGGAAATGACCAGAGAGCGCATCGAGATGCTCGGCATGTCCTTCATCCCGCAACATTCCGATGCCCGGGTGCTCGAACAAGTTATCTATAAGTGGCGTAACACACGGCGAACGCTGGCGCCCATTTTGGCCAACACTTACTCGCTGCTTTCTGAAGATGGGCGCGCCGTGACCCGCGACCAGATCCGGCATGATATTAACCGGCTCTTCCGTGCTAACTTCGAGAGCTTTACGCGCCCGTCACCTTAAAGACAACGGCATAGTCGCTTGGCTTTTGAGCAGGTGTGAAGATCTTAAGCCCGGAGTCGTCCTGGGACCATTGCAATTTGCCATCGAAGCCCAGTAACTCCACATTCTGTATTTTGCCGACCCGTAATTCCGTATTGAGGGCTAAGGGACGAATCACCGCCTGGTAATCGGGCCAGCCCATCAGGAAAGCGTAAAGCACGTCGCCCTTAGTTGTGAAGCGCACGTCTTCGGCGGTAAGATCCTTGCGGTTCTTTTCATTGAACGAGGCGGTTTCTTGACTTGTCTTTTGGGTACTTGGCCCTTCACCGAAGATTTTCCAGGGCCGGCTGGCATGAATCGCTTCGCTCGCGACACTCATCCATTTGGTGATTCCTTCGAGCACGTTACGTTCTTCGAGGTCCAGTTGTCCGCTGGCCGGGAGCGGGAAATTCAGCATCAAATTGCCGTTCCGGCTGACAATATCGACTAACAGATCGATTACCGTCTTAGCGGATTTATACTGCGTGCCTCGTTTGTAGTGCCATTGGCCGATGCAGGTATCGGTCTGCCAGGGGCGCGGCCAAATCTGATCCACCAGGCCGCGCTCGACATCCAGAACCGCAACGCCCTTTTCCGTATCTTCCACGCGCTTGCTCGTGTAAACGGCCTGGGTCTTGCCGCCGTTGCGCCTGGCGCTCGCGTTATAGTGATGGGCTACCAAGTTCAGGCCGTATTCTTCGAAGGGAAGCGCGCCGTCGGTATAGAGAAGATCGGGCTGATACTTGTCCACAAGATCTTTGATCCGTAGATACCAGTGGCGCTTCCACCATTCCGGAATACCGCTCTCGTCCCAACCCAGCTTGGTATGAACTTCGTGGGAATCTACGTATAAATCAAAATTCTTCGGATCCGTGCCATCGTAGGGCAGGCCGGCCTGCAGGCCAGTCTTGTCATGACCGTGGCTTGTCGAGAACCATTTGTAAGTGATCCATAAATGCTCACTTACTGCGAACTTAAGGCCTTCATCCGAGGCGGCTTTCCGCCACATACCGACGATATCTTTCTTGGGGCCCATTTCGACCGCATTCCAATGCTGATACCTGGAATTCCATAAGTCGAAGTTATCGTGGTGCACACCCATGCTCATGAAGTATTTCGCGCCGGCTTTCTTGTAGAGCTTCATGAGCTCGGCAGGTTCAAAACGCTCGGCTTTCCAACGAGGAATGGTGTCCTTGTAGCCGAATTTTGAAGGGTGGCCGTAGGTTTCGCAATGATACTCGTACTGCGGGCTTCCTTCCATGTACATGTTGCGGGCATACCAATCGCCGTCTTCGATGGCGGATTGCGGGCCCCAATGGGCCCAGATGCCGAACTTGGCGTCTCGAAACCACTCGGGGATCTCGTAGGCGCTCAGCGACTCGCGGGTGCCCTGAAACGGCCCGGCGTCCTTTTCAATGCCCGGCGGAAGCTCGTGCTGGCCAGCCTGAAGGCCAGCGGCCAGCAAGCCCAATGCATGTCGGCGTGTCATGCGCATGATCTTATCCGTTCACGCCCGAGGCGAGGAAGCCGCCATCCACGGCAATGCACTGGCCGGTGATAAAGGCAGCGGCGTCGGACGCCAGAAAAATGGCTGTGCCGGTCAGCTCGGGAATGTGACCAAAGCGCTTCATCGGCGTACGCATGAGCAATTCGCGGCCGCGATCGGTTCCGTCGAGGAGGGCGGAATTCAGCTCGGTGCGGAAGACGCCGGGGGCAATGGCGTTTACGTTGATTCCTTTTTGCGCCCATTCGACCGCCAGGCTGCGCGTCAGCCCGAGGACGCCAGATTTCGATGCCGCGTAAGCGGCGACTTCGAAAAAGCTCGCGTAGGAGTTAAGCGAAGCGATATTGACGACTCTTCCGTGACCGCTGGCGGCGAGCGGCGCATAAAAGCTCTGACAAGCGCGCAACGTGCCGGTCAGGTTGACATCCATGAGATTGTTCCAATCGCTTTCGCTGATGGAGATGGTAGGCTTGCGAAAAATTTGACCGGCGGCGTTCAGCAGAATATCGACACGGCCGAATTTGTTGAGGATCGCGTCGCGCAGGGCATCAATCGAGGAACGGCTGGCGGCGTCGGTGACACACGGCAGACTCTTTCGCCCGAGCTTTTCGACTTCGGAAGCGACTTCCTCGACCAAATTCTGGCGGCGGCCGGTGGCGATCACGTCGGCTCCCGCTTCCGCCAAGCCGAGCGCGAGCGTGCGTCCGATGCCCGAAGTTCCGCCTAACACCACGGCGACGCGTCCTGAGAGATTAAATAAATCGAGCGACATAGTTACTAACGAGTTGGCTTTACGAGCTGCACGGAGCCGTATTTTTCCAATGATTTTTCGATTTTTGAAGCGTCGCCGACCACGACCACGGTGGCGTCATCGGGATCCCAATATTTGCCGGTGGCACGGATCTGATCCGGTTCAACGGACCGGACATGCGTGGTATACATCTGCAGAAAGTCTTTCGGCAGATTTTGGGTTTGAATCGTTTCGAGCTGATCGGCAACGGCGGCCTGGCGTTCGAGGCGAAGAATGAAGCGGCCGGCGTAGGAGTTTTTCGATTCGCTCAACTCAACCGCGCTGACGTTTTCTTTCGACATGGCGGTGAGATCGCCGTTGAGGGCTTGCATGGCGGGCTCCACCACCTCATTTCGAACCTCGGTGACGGCGCTGACGGATCCGGTCTCCTGCAAGGGATGGGTGATGGAATGGGCATCGTAGGCAAAGCCGCGCTTTTCGCGAATATCGTTGAACAGGCGTGAATTGGCGCCGCCGCCGAGAATCATGTTGCCGACTGCCAGCGGAAAATAATCGGGCGAGGAATAGTTGGGCGCCAGATGGGCGGAAAAGATGTTCGCTTGGACCGATCCGGGGCGATCGACCAAGAGGAGCTGTTTATGATTCGCCGGAATGGCCGGCGGATGGTAATCCGGAACGTCTTTCTTTTGCCATTTACCAAACTGAGCTGCGACGATTTTCTTTACTTCCGAGGCCGAGGGCAAGCGCCCGACCAGGATCAAGTAAGCGTTGTTGGGCACCAGATAGGTGTCGCGAAAGTTTTCGAGCGACTTCTTGTCCAATTGGGCAATGGACTCTTCGGTAGGGCCGATGTGGGAGTACGGATGGTCGCCGTATAAGGCGGCGCTGAGAGCCTCGCGGCCAAGGTAATCGGCTTGCGCGCGTTCGCCGCGCAGAATTTGCAGACGGTTCTGCTTTTCAAGCTGCACTTCATCGTCGGGGAAGGAAGCATTTTGGGCCACGTCAGCGAGCAGACCTAAAAACGCGGCGGTATTTTCCGAAAGGCAGCTTCCCGCAACGGTGAGTACGTCCTCGCTGGAATTGGCGGCGATCTGGCCGCCTAAGTCAGCCGATGCTATGGCGATTTGACTCGCACTGCGGCTAGTGGTTCCCTGGTTCAAGAGGTCGGCGACGTTGCCGGACAAGCCGGGAGCGTCTTTCGGATCGTATTTGGAGCCAGCGAGAAAGGCGAGGCGAATGGTGGCCAACGGAAAGCGCGGATCACGGGAGACAACGACGCGGAGTCCGTTATCGAGCTGGAATTCTTCCGCGGCGGGAAGCTTCACATCGGGAATGGGCGGCGTAACCGGCGGCTTGGTGCGGTCGATTTCGGCGGCAAGCAGCAGCGCGCTCGAACAGAAGAAAGCGGCGAGGCCGGGGAGAATGGTAAGTCGCGACATTTTTAAAGACCTCCGTTGGCTGCCGGCGCGTGGGCAGGAGCCGGTTCGATTGTCAGGACGACTCTTTCGCTGGGCGTCAGGTATTTCTTGGCCACGGCTTGCACTTGCGCGGCGGTGACGGCGGCGTAGCGATCGAGCAAGGTGTTGATGACTTCGGGCTTGCCGTCCATCAACTCGAAGTTGGCGAGCAACCTGGCGCGTCCGAGACAGGTTTCCAATTCACCCAGCTTGCTGGTAAGCAGCAAGGTTTGGGTACGGCGAAGCTCTTCGGGAGTGACGCCCTCGTTTTGGATTCTGGCGATCTCATCCTGATACTCGTCGACAATCTGACTCGATTGGAAATTGGGCTTGTAAATGAAAAAGGTGGCGTACTCACCCGGCGAGCGGTAATCGTCAGCCGAGGCGAAGGGCCAGCCTAAATCGCCCTGATACTGAATTACCGATTTCTTGCCTTTGACCAAATCGAGCTGCAGGCGGGAGCTATCTCCGCCGGTAAGGAGCGCGTCGAGCAGAACCATGGCGTAGAAGTCGTCAGAGCCACGGACGGGACCGCGATAACCGACGATGACGCCGGGAACTTTAGCGAGCGGATCCTTATAGGTTTCCGATTCCGCGGTGGCGGGAGGCTCGGTGAGATCGGGCCGCTTGGGCTGCGGTTGGGACGGGATATCGCCGAAGTAAGCCTGGATCAGCTTCTTCGCTTCGCCAATCTTGATGTCGCCAACGATGGTGAGGACCGCATTATTGGGCGCGTAGTAGGTCTTGAAAAACTTGGAGACATCTTCGATGGTGGCGGAATTGAGATCTTCAAAAGAGCCGATGAGGGAGTGCGAACTCTGCCAATTCTTAAAGGCAAGTAGCGGCCATTTGTCGACGATGGCGGTGGCGTAGGGCCGATTATCGAAGCTGAGACGCCGCTCCTGTTTCACGGCTTCCTTTTGATTGGCGAGATTTTCCGGCGTGATGGCAAGACTGCGCATGCGGTCCGATTCGAGCCAGAGGCCCACGGCCAACTTATTCGAAGGAAGCGATTCGAAGTAATTGGTGTAATCCGGATGAGTGGAGCCGTTGAGAGTGCCGCCATTCGATTCGACATAGCGCATGTGCTCGCCCTTTTTGATGTTGGCCGAGCCTTCGAACATCATGTGCTCGAAAAGGTGGGCAAAGCCCGTGCGCCCCTTTTCTTCGGAGCGCGAGCCGACGTCATAGACGACGTACACCGCGACGACGGGCAGTGTATTGTCCTGCGAAAGGACGACGCGCAGGCCATTATCGAGTTTGTATTTTTCGACGGGCAGATGAATTTTCGGCGGAGCAGCGGCCGCCGCGAGGAAGGCGAAGAGGAAAAAGCCGGCAAAAGATCTCATGATGGGCAACCTTTACTTCGTGGGAGGACCTAAGGGGCTGGTGCAGCCAGAGGTCTCGCTGGTATCGGAGACGCTAGCAATTTTCCAGCCCGCGGCGGTTTTTAGCAGGGTGAAGGCATCAATTCCGCAGTGGCTGAGAGTGCCGTTGAGGTGGAAATCGTATTGAGCCCAGACGATGGCGACGGGACCGTGGATCAGGACAGTAGGATTCCAGATGCGCTCGAGCCAGGTGTTTTTGGTGGAGGCCAGAAGCTCGGCGAACTCCTCGGATTTCATGCGGGCGGCCTTGCCGTCGTGCCCTAAAGAGAAGAGCCCGGCATCGGGCGCAAACAGCGCACGGGCAGCATCGGCATTGTGAGAAGCCATGGCGTCGAAGAGCTGTTGGACGACAACTTGCGGGCCGTTGTCGGCAGGAGCCTCTTGCGCGAGCAGCGTAACCCCCGTCAGCGCGAGAAAGAGAAGGATGGGACGCATTCCGATAGTCTAGCCCCTAGCGCTCAGGATTTGGCGAGCGGCTCGTTTTCCGGAGGCGATGGCTCCCTGGACGGTGGCGCTGTGGCCATTCAGCTCGGTGGCTTCGCCGGCGAAATAGAGTGTGTCTGCGACCGGCTCGGCGAGTATCTTGCGGGCTTCGAGAGCGCCGGCCGGCACGTAGCTATAGGCGCCACGGGCGAAGGGGTCGGCATGCCAATCGTGGAAATAGGCGGCTTCGAGGAGATCGTTGATTCGCGCCGGATTGGAATTGGTGATGCGAGCGAGGGAGGCGAGAGCGGTGGAAACGATTTTCGAAGGCGGCTGGCCGAGGAGCGCGTCGGCATGCGGCCCGGCGCTCCAGCCGGTGATGAGCGAACTGCGGACGGCGAGCGAAGTCCACCAGGTGGGGAAGAGCGGCTCGTCCGAAAGGAGAAATCCGGCAAAGGAAATTTCGCTATTGCGCTCCCAAAAGGACTCGCGGAAACGGAGCGTTACGCGCATGGCCTGGCCGAACGCGAGGGCTTGCGCCGCCGCCAAAATGCCGCCGGGCTCGGGGCGAAAACGGATGACGCCGAACGAATCGGGCGGCGCTTGCAGCACACCCAGCGGAACGGTGATGACGACTTTGCGGCAGCGAATGATTTTGAGGTGACCGGTGAGTGAATGGCGGACGTGCACCTGCGCCGTGTCGGGCTGCCAGACGACGCTTTTCACGACCGAGTTCAGGCGGAGTTTTGCGTTGGCTTCGCTCACCGCGTGGAGCAGATGAAGGGGAACCGTGTCATAGCCGTTCACCAGGCGGAAAGCGCGATCGCCGTCAATTTGAGCGGCCGCCGCGGCGTCCTGCGCGAGCGATGCGATGCCGACTATCTCTTTGCGGGCGGCGTTGAAGCCTTCGACGTAGGCGGCTGCCCAGCGCTTTTCCTGGTCTGAATGAGCGGAAGACGCGAGAAAGCTTGCGAACGACTGGTCGGGGCTTCGGGCGGCGAGGGCCTGCATAGCATTCATCACCCGCTCGATACTTTGCCAGGCTTGCGCATCCTGCACTTTGCCGCCGCTTATTCGCACGGCATTGTCGCCGGAATCGTAGGCTGTGAGCTGGGCGCTGTGGACGATGTCCCAGATTTCGGGTGGGTGGCCATGGATGAATTCGGCTCCGACCTCGAGCGGCAGGGGGCAGAGCGGGTCATGGACGGTGAGGATGCGGCCGCCGATGCGGTCGCGAGCTTCGAGACACAGCGCGTGGCCGCCGGCGCGATCGAGTTCACGGAGTGCCGCTAAGCCGGCGGCCCCGGCTCCGATGATGACTACGTCCGGGTCAGCGTCGGGCTTCATAGGATGAGCTTCGCGGCGTGACACGGGCGATTTTGCGGAGCGAAGCCAATTCGGGCTCGGTGATGGCGTTTTGCGAAACGAACTTCGTTCTTGGTATTTGCATGATTCCATTTGATTTGCCAAACGAACTGGCGGTTTCCCGGCGATTCTCGAGAAGCGGATGAAAAAACGAACCCATGGCCGCAGCGGGAGGATGTTTTTTGCGAAACGAAGCCAAATGAGGCGAAGAGATAGCGCATTTTACGAAACGATTTGGGAGCACGACGTTGAAAAAACGAACCCAAATTTCCGGGGCGGTGATTTACGAAACAATTGGTTTCCTACGCCGCGGATCGGTTCAGGTTAGGCCGTCGCTTGTGCCGGAGGACGGAAATGGGGATGGCAAATGCTTGAGGGATTGAGGGAAACGGTTGGGGCGGTGACGTGATTGCCGCGGATTGCCCCGAACAGAATGACTTACGCCGCAGGAGGTGGTCCGAACCAGGTGGTTAGCGCGTCCTGGAGTCCGAGGTGGGGTCGGTCTCCCACCCAGGCCACGTATCCATCGGGCCGAATCAACACGGCGGTGGGAGCAGTGACCGCGCCGAGTACCGGAAGCTCCCAGATACCAGCGTATTTGGCGTCGATCCTCTGAACCCGATCCGCCCAGGGAGTGATGTCGAAGCCGCCGGGCTCGCCGAGGTTGAGCAGCACCGGGCGGGCATGGTGCAGCAGGGTGAATACCCGCAGCGGGCCGCCGGCGGTGACCAGGTCGAGATCGGGCATGCGGCGTCCAAGCAGCGGGTGTCCGGCGCCGAGGTCGTAATGAATGTCCAGACCAGACATCTCCCCTGCCAGTCGTTTGCGAGGCTCGTCCATGCTGAGGAGTTCGGACATGGCGTCCCTCAGGGCCTTGATGCGGTCGTCCAGGCGACCCAGCAGCGCGACCTGCGCCATGGTATTGCGCAGCACGCGGGCAGCGACCGGGTAACGCTCGGCATGATAGGTATCCAGAAGGCTTTCCGGCGACGTTTGCTTGACCACCTGAGCCAGCTTCCATCCCAGATTCACGGCATCCTGCACCCCGGTGTTGAGGCCTTGTCCTCCCGTGGGGTAATGCACGTGTGCGGCGTCGCCGGCCAGTAGCACGCGTCCCTTGCGATAGGACGCCGCCTGCCGAGTCATATCGGTGAACCTGGAGATCCAAGCAGGACTGTGGATGCCATAATCGGTCCCGTAGAAGGCGATGAGCGCCTCGCTGAGATCGCGCAGGGTGGGTTCGCTGGTGGATCCAAGGTGCTGCTCGGTCACCAAGACCCGGACGGGTCCCCCCTCCTCCAACCTGCTTAGGGCATGGATGCCGAGCGCGTTGTGGCGGAGGCCCCATTCCGGCTCCTCGGCCATCTCAACCTCGGCGATCAGGTTGCTCGTCGTCGGATCCCACCCGGGGAACTCGATGCCGGCTGCCTTGCGGATCAGACTGCGTCCTCCATCGCACCCGACGAGATATTTCGTCCGCAGGGACTGACCGTCGGACAGCTCGACGTCAACGCCGGTGTCGTCCTGCGCGAAACCCGTCACCTCACGTCCGCAATAGACCGGGACCGCCAGCTCGTCGACCCAGCCGGCGAGTATACGCTCGATGTGGGTCTGCCAGAGCCCGAGCCCGTAATTATGCCGGGTGGGAAAGTCGCTGATGTCCAGACGGATCCAGGCGAACCCGGCGACCTGCGCCACCTGTCCCTGCGAGAGGAACCGATCAGCGATGCCGCGCTGATCGAGGACCTCGATGGAGCGTGAGTGCAGGCCGCCCGCGCGCGAGCCGGTGAGCTCCTGGCCGGCGCGGCGCTCGACGATGGCGACGTCGATCCCCGCCAGCGCCAATTCACCGGCCAGCATCAGCCCGGTCGGACCTCCTCCGGCGATCACCACCACATGCCCGGTCATCGCGACGCTCCGGCCGGCACCACGCGGGTCGTGACCAGCGCATCACATCTCTCGGTCTCCGCGCCGAGGGTCCGCAACCGCAACCGCACGGCGTGTCCCGCCATCGGTTCGACGTCCCCGCGCAACCCATACGTCGACAACAACACAGGCATTTTCGTGACTCCCATTTCCGTAGTTTCTGGCTTCAGCCGACGATTATGCGGCACGACGCGGGGCTTGCCGCAAGCCCCCCGGTGCGGTGTAAATTGGAAGTAGAGGGAGTGGGGTAACCACTTTTTTCTCCATCGCGGCTGTGCGCACGCAATTTCAGCAACCGCCGTTCCTGCCTTATTGGGGGCCGTTGAAAACCGCGAACGTACCGGTACCCTGTTGGACTTAGCGGCTATAACCGTTCGCGTCCAATTTGGCCAAAATCGCCTCATTTTCATGCTAATCTCAGGGCGCGTTCGGCAACTCCGAACGGATCTGGAGGAACAACGATGGTCTCTAAGTATGCCCTAGCGGTTAGTTGCGCTCTGTGCGCTGCTATTTTTCCTACGGCCTTGCAAGCTTCGGAGCCGTTCGTCATCGCTTACGGTAACTCGAGCCCTCGTAACGATTTTTCCGGCTTCGTCGGCATGTCCTTTACCGTTAGTGGAAGCGATTTGTCGGTGCAGGCGCTCGGACGGGTGTGCCTCAGCGGGAACCTCAACACACATGCGGTGAAACTGGTGAGCGCCAGTACCGGCGCAGACGTGGCGGGCGGATCGGTATCGGTCGCGATGTCGGGTTGCAGCGCAGGGCAGTTCGTGTACGGCAATCTGCCAAGTGCGGTAACGCTATCCAAGGGCACTAAGTATTATGTGGTCAGCCAGGAAACGGCGGGCGGCGACACTTGGTACGACCTCACCGGTTCGATCACCGTTACCGCCGACGCGCAAGTGAATGGGCCCTTGTACTCGTATAACGGCGCGTGGATTCAGAACGGCGCAGGAAAGCTTTCGTATGTTCCGGTGAACTTCCAGTATTCGATTGGGGGCGGAGGCGCGGGCGGCACACTGCCGACTGCTAGTATTACCAACCCGTCAAACAACGCGACGGTTTCCGGATCGGTTCAGGTGACCGCCACGGCGGCTGCCACCGCGCGGGCAACGGTTGCCTCGGTACAGTTTCTGCTGGACGGAAACGACCTCGGTTCGGCTTTAACGGGGGCGCCGTATTCGGTTAACTGGGATACGACGGCGGTAACGAACGGATCACACACATTGACGGCGGCGGTGAGGGATTCGGCGGGGCAAAGCGGCACATCCAGCACGGTTTCGGTTGAGGTGAACAACGCGGCTAGCGGCGGCGGTTCTTCC
>DASYAX010000220.1:0-2814 GCA_036501045.1 Bryobacteraceae bacterium | reverse complement strand
TCAGAATGCGACTTTGCCAGTGGCTTTCTCTGCAAATGATGGTGCGAAGTTTGGGTCAGGAGATCGCCGATTTGCCATCAGCCTCTCGACAAGCGCATTTGCGTAATGGTCCTTTGCCCCGCGGAAGGACGCCATGACCGTGTTTCAAACCCAATGTTAAGATTTTTTCAATGCGGTTTAGCCTATTCTTGAGCCGTGCGCTTGCGAAAATGCGGCCAAGGGAGTTTGCGTGGCTACTTTTTGTCGTGGCGGACACGCGAAGGAGTGAAAAGCGTGCCCCGTATCGCGTATCTCGAGTCGATCAGGGGCCTTGCGGCGGTCCAAGTACTGCTACTGCACTTCTTTGCTGCCTTCGCGCCGGATCTCGTTTTTCCGCTGCCGGCCGGTGCCCCGGCCATCGCAGGCGCCGTTCATTTGTCGCCGCTATATTTTCTTTATGACGGCTATTCCGCGGTCTACATATTCTTTGCGCTTAGCGGATATGTCCTAACCCGCTCTTTCGAGCGCAATCTGGCTAATCCATCTTCGCAAATCCTGGGCCGGGTTATCCGCCTCGGCTTGCCGGCGCTTGCCGCGGTGCTGGTCGCCGCGGCGGTGATGCTAGTGTTCGGGAAGGCGAACGTGGCGGCTGGAGAACTTAGCGGATCTAGCTGGTTTGCTAGTCAATGGAGCACCGTCGTTTCATTCTTCTCGGTCATTAGGGATGGCACCGCTAACGCCTTGTTCCTCGGGTATTCCGGCTTGCCCGGAGTCGCGTTTCTTGTGAACTGGCAGCAGCCAATAGAGCAATCCTTTGTTGTGCCGCTGTGGACACTTAGCATCGAGTTCTACGGTTCGATAATCGTGCTAGTGCTGTGTTGGTGCGTACGGCGATCGCGTCCATTGTGGTGGACGGTCGTACTGCTCAGCGCGGCCTTCACGATCCGAAGTGCCTATATCTGCTTCATAGTCGGCCATCTCTTGGCGTCGTTCGAGCGCGCGGAAAGGCCTGCGTCCGCCGGTAAGTTACTGCCAGTCTTTTCCGTTCTGTTGGGTGTCTTCATATGCGTCCTCGCGGAAGTGTGGCAACCGGAATGGCTGCGTGCTCTATGTGCCCATCCCACATATTTGCTGTTTCCCGGTCAGTTTGCGCCGATGCAGCAGAAGACCTTGGGCGCAATTCTTGTTCTGATTGGGCTTATTGAATTGGAAGCGGCCCGCAATTTTCTTTCGCGGCCATGGCTTGTGGCCGCCTCCACATTTTCGTTCCCGATCTATTTGATCCACTGGCCGATCCTTCTCGGGCCCACAGCCGCCTTATTCCTAATACTGAACGGCGTGATCGGAATCGAGTTAGCTCGGCTTGGCGTGATAGTCGCCGGAATTTATTTCACTTTCGCGGCCAGCACATTTTTTCTCCCCATCGATCGTTATGCGCTTCAGCTGTCGCGAAGGATGCGCAAGAGGATCCCGGCTGGTGCGGAACAGCCGCTGTGCATCCTACGCGAAATGGCAGCCGAATGAACTCAACCCGTATCGCGCTAATCGGTTGTTTTGCGGCCTGCGCCTTAGCTGCATGGCCCAGGAAACCCGCCGTACTCTACAACCACCTTCCGACGCGGCAGCTCATCATCGCCTCGACGCTGGCGCGGGTTGACGATGCAGTCGTGGTTCTCGGTGACAGCATCGTGGAGGCTTCGACCTTGCCGCGGTCAGTGTGCGGGCACGCGATCGTGAATGCCGGAATAGGAGGGGCTTCGACCGAAAGCAATCTTGGCTCGCTTCTCTCCCAGGCGCTCGGCGCCAGACGCGCCGCCCTTGTGGTGGTCGCGCTAGGAACTAACGACGCGGCGATACCGAACAGCGTCGAGCGATACCGCTCGAATTACCGGAAATTGCTGGGCACAATCGCGGATTTAACCTCTAGTTCGGCGATATTGGCGATACCGCCGCCCGAGGAAGGACTCGAGCAGGCGAAGAAGGTCAACGCCGTACTGATGGACAGTTATAACGCGACGCTTCCCGAGCTTGCGAAAGAAGTTGGAGCATTGTTTGTTCCTTTGGCTGCCATGCCGGAACGGCATACGCTCGATGGCATCCATCTGAACGCGGCCGGATATGAGGTCTGGGACAAAGCCATCTTGGGGGGAATTGAGTCAACAGTCTGCAAATCTCCTGAAACTACCCAGTCTGCTTTACCGTAGGAGCACATCGGGGGGCTATCGTGCTTGATTTGCATACGATGGTCTTTAGCATGCGCATGATGCGAACAGGGTGTTGAGGTCTTTGCCTAGACCGTTCAGGACGGCCGTGGTCGCAAACACAATACCGGCCGCAATTAAAATGTATTCAATCTTGGTGAGGCGCGATCCAACTGCCAGAAATTTGAAAAATCTAGCCTTCACGTTTGCCTCCATCGAGATTAAGACCGGATGAGCTTTACAAGCGATGAGCATAAGGTTGAGTAAATCGACCTTTATAAATTGTTGAAAAGGGATCCTTATCCCAATCGGAGCGCGGTTGGCGGGAGCTTACAGGACATCCTGACCCTGGACGAATTCGTAGATCACCGACGCCTCTAGCGAAAACTGGAACCGGTTGATCGATATCCCGTCACGATTATGATCCCGAGGGCTCGGAGTGGTCTATTCCTCTGGCAACGGCCGCGTCGAGGAGAACGTGGTGGCGGCTTAGCATTACAGTTGCTTTTCCGGAAGGCTTCTGAATCTATGGGCAACCATGATTCGAAGATCGTGGGCGCGGGCAGCGTCGATTGAAGAGACGCTTGCGTTGTGGGCGGCGTCGCTTCGGGAGATCAAGAAGCGGATTCGTCCG
>DASYAX010000219.1:0-11628 GCA_036501045.1 Bryobacteraceae bacterium | reverse complement strand
GCAGACATAAAGCAGCGTCATGATGACGAGCGCGGCGAGCAGTCCGCCGAAACCGCCCGACAAAAGGCCGAAATTCCAGCCAAAAAAATCGCCCGAAATGACCGCCGCCACACCCAATGCCCACAGATGAAACACGCCCGCGTGACGCCGCAGACCCGTCCGCGCCAATAGATCCCGCGGTGGTTCCCGATATTCGGCTTTCCAGGGCATGAATTCTTACCAGCCTCGCACAGGATCGTGTGTACGCCGCAAACTATAATCCTGGTATGACGTCAAATCAGCCGCGGAGCAAAGGCGGGGAACGGTAGTTGCGGTGTCTTGTTACGGGCTGCGCGGGATTCATTGGCAGTACTCTCACCGACCGCTTGCTCTCGTCAGGCCATCAGGTCGTAGGGTTTGACAATCTCTCCACTGGCCACCTTGCTTTTCTCCGGAATGCTCAATCCAATCCGAACTTTTCCTTATTCGAAGGCGATCTGCTCGATCGCGACAAAGTCAGACGCGCCGCTGCCGGAATCGATTTTGTTTTTCATCTGGCCGCCAATGCCGACGTGCGCTTCGGAACGGAGCATCCCACCAAAGATCTACAGCAGAATACGATCGCCACGGTAAATGTGTTGGAGGCCATGCGCGCAACCGCCGTCAAACGCATCGCATTTTCTTCAACGGGCTCGGTGTACGGCGAAGCCAAGCAGGTGCCCACGCCGGAACATGCGGCTTTCCCCATTCAGACTTCTTTATATGGGGCCTCGAAAGTGGCCGCGGAGAGTTTCATTCAAGCTTACAGCGAAGGATTTGACATTCAAGCGTTCATCTTTCGCTTTGTATCCATTCTTGGAGAACGTTACACGCATGGGCATGTCGTTGACTTTTACAAGCAACTGAAGAGTAACCCGACTAAATTGTATGTGCTCGGCAACGGCCATCAGCGCAAATCCTATCTATATGTACAGGATTGCGTGGACGCCATACTTACAGCCGTTGAGAAATCTACGGCCAAAGTAAGTGTGTGGAATCTGGGTACTGATGAATACTGCGAAGTCAACGATTCGATCGGCTGGATCTGTGAAGAATTGGGCGTTCAACCCGAACTGAGTTACGCCGGAGGGCAGCGCGGCTGGATCGGAGACAATCCCTTCATTTTCTTGGACTGTTCGGCCATTCGCGCATTGGGATGGCAGCCCAGGCTGAGCATTAGAGAAGGTGTTGTGAGGACCGTCCGGTTTTTACGGGACAATCCGGAGTTCTAGGAAAGTTCATGCGATTGGCCATTGTAGGGTGTGGATTTATCGGCCAAAAGAGGGCCCGGAGCATCCCGCCGCGTGCCAAGGTGAGCGTCTGCTGCGACGTCGATGCTGCCAAGGCCGAGAGACTGGCCCAGGCGCATGCCGGGGCTGAGATCTCTACCGATTGGGAACGAGTGGTTTCGCGCGAGGATATCGACGCCATTTTTGTATGCACGACACACAACCTGCTGGCACCCGTCTCCGAAGCGGCCGCGGCCCATGGAAAGCACGTTTTGATCGAAAAACCGGGAGCGCTGCGAGCGGCTGATCTCGATGCGGTAAAAGCGGCCGCCGCAAGAACAGGCGCGCGCATTCGCGTCGGCTTTAACCATCGCTATCATCCCTCTGTGCTTAAGGCGAGAGAGATCGTAGGATCTGGCGTACTTTCCGACTTACTCTTTATACGCGCTCGCTATGGACACGGAGGGCGTCTGGGATACGAGCGGGAGTGGCGCGCCGTTCCCGAAATCTCTGGTGGGGGAGAAGCGATCGATCAGGGCATGCACTTAATCGATTTAGCTTGCTGGTTCTTGGGCGATCTGCATTTCGTGGCGGGTCGCGCTCCGGCTTACTTCTGGAAAATGCCGGTCGAAGACAATGCCTTCCTTTTGCTAGAGACCAAGGCGAAGCAGGTGGCCTTCCTGCACGCGAGTTGGACCGAATGGAAGAATTTATTCAGCTTTGAAATCTGTGGGCAAATGGGCAAGCTGGAGATAGAGGGTTTGGGAGGCAGCTACGGGACTGAGCGCCTCAAGCACTATCAAATGCTTCCCGATATGGGTCCGCCTCCCACGACCATATATGAATATCCCATGCCGGACCATTCGTGGGAACTCGAAATCGCTTCTTTCTTTGAAGATATCCGGCTTAACCGCGATCCTCAGCCTGGCATAGCGGAAGCTCAACAAGCTCTCAGAATCATCGAGCAGCTCTACACTGCAAACTCGTGATCATAACTCGAAGTCCTTTGCGTATCTCCTTGGGCGGCGGTGGAACCGATCTGCCGTCTTACTATCTGAACTATGGAGGGTTTGTCATATCGGCGGCCATCGATAAGTATGTCTACATTACACTGCACCAAACCTTCTTCGAGGATCTGATTCTTAAGTATTCCAAGTTGGAACGGGCCCGGACTTTACAGCAAATCGAACATCCGCTGATCCGCGAAGCCCTCGTCCTCGCCGATCAGGATGCAAAGTACCTGGAGATTATGAGCATGTCGGATATTCCAGCCGGGACCGGCCTCGGCTCCAGCAGCAGCTTTCTGACAGCTCTGCTCCATGCTCTACACACGCACACCAAAACCGTTGTACCCAAGCAGCAGCTCGCCGAACAAGCCTGCCACATTGAAATCGAGCGGCTCGGAGAGCCGATCGGGAAACAGGACCAATATATTGCGGTGTTCGGCGGCGTAACCGCCTTTGACTTTCGCGTCGACGGAACGGTAGAAGTAACGAAGCTTAGGGTAAGCAATGAAACGCTCGCCAATCTCGAGGACAATTTGGTGCTGTTCTATACCGGTTACACCAGGTCGGCGTCTGAGATTCTGCGCGATCAGGATAAGCGAAGTAAGCAAGGCGATCGCTCGATGATCGATAATCTTCATTTCGTGAAGAAACTCGGGCTCGAGAGCAAGAGCGCTCTCGAAGCTGGCGACTTGCGACGATATGCCGAGATCATGCACGTCCACTGGCAGCACAAGAAAGAGCGCTCCCAGGGCATGTCGAACTCGACCATCAACGATTGGTATGAATTGGCGCGCAACAATGGCGCACTGGGCGGCAAGCTAATCGGAGCCGGCGGCGGGGGCTTTCTGATGTTTTACACGGAGGACAAGACGCGGCTCCGGCACGCCATGCGCGCGGCCGGCCTTCGGGAAGTTCGAATCAAATTCGATTTTCAGGGCACGATGTTGGTTACACAGTCCTAATGTTGACCTGCGCAATTCTATGTGGCGGCCTTGCGACAAGGTTACGGCCACTTACTGAAACGATCCCTAAGTCGCTTATCCCAATAAACGGCAGGCCCTATATCGCCTACCAACTGGAATTGTTGTATTCGCGAGGCATTCGGAATGCCGTCTTGTGTGTCGGCCATTTGGGTGAGAAGATCGAGGCATTCGTCGGCGATGGCTCCTCGTTCGGAATGAGTGTTTCCTATTCGTTTGATGGGCCGGTCCTGCTCGGAACCGGCAGCGCTATCCGCAAAGCTCTGCCTCTATTGGGCGATGCCTTTTTCGTGCTTTATGGAGACTCTTACCTTACTTGCGATTACCGGGCGGTGCAAGCCTATTTCGGATCGGCCGGCAAACGCGGTCTCATGACAATCTACCGGAACGTAGGGCTATATGACACCAGCAACATCGAGGCAGTAGATGGCCGAATCATTCGCTACGACAAGCAGCTCCGCACTCCCGGCATGCAGTTCATCGATTATGGCCTTGGTCTTTTCCAGCGGGCTGCGTTTGAAGATCTGCCGGCCGATCGTTTCACTGGATTGGAGACAGTGTATAAGACCTTATTAGAGGAGGGCGAATTGGCGGCGTTCGAGGTCCCGGAGCGCTTTTACGAAATTGGATCGCCAGCCGGAATCTCAGATTTGGAGGAATATCTCGCGAGCGGTGAGCGCGGCCATGCTATATAGAAAACCCGGCTTTGACGGCATCATTCCGGAACATCCGCACGGTTTCGAGTGAATACTCAGTTAGATCTTTGCCCACTAAGTCCAGCTTCTTGAGTATGTCGCCAGTAGCCGTGATGATATGACAGCCGATGGCATCCGCTTGAAAGACGTTCAAAAGCTCACGCGGACTGGCCCAAATCAATTCCAGGTTTGGGTAATCGGACATGACTTCGAGGCATTCCCGCATGATAGGCACCGGATCGCGGCCGGTATCGGCAATTCGACCGGCAAACACGGAAACACAGCCAGCCGGACATTGTTTCAAAGCGCGGCACGTTTCGGAAACCTGCTCTACGGTCATCAGAGCCGTAACGTTGAGCTTCACGCTCTTTTGGGAAAGCCGGCAAATCAGAGGGACGGCGCTTTCTGACCGCGTATTCGTGACCGGAATCTTGCAATAGACGTTCGAGCCCCAACTCGCAATCTTCATCGCTTGGAGTTCCATTTCCAGAAAGTCATCCGAAAAGACTTCGAACGAAATCGGCCGGTCCGGTATCTCGGCCGAAATTCCTCTGGCGAAAGACTCGTAGTCTCGAATGCCGGCCTTATGCATGAGCGTCGGGTTTGTAGTAAAGCCCTGAATGCGCGGATTGCGCGAAAGCGCGAGCATTTCATCCCGATTGGCGCCATCTGCGAATAACTTGACTTTTAGTTCTGGGAACGGCATCGTTTCTGTACGTCCCCAGTGTACAACCTGACTTAGAAGCTGAATTGCACGCCTCCACGGGCAACAAATCCGGGCGTCGGGAAGCCGTTTTCGAAGTAGTCCTGGTTCGCGAGATTTTCGAGCCGCGTGTAAATTCGCAGCTTCTCGCGCTCACCGAGCGGACGTGTGTATCCGAGCGAAAGACCTGCCTGGCGGGGCCCCTTAAACGAATATGCCAAGGCGCTGTAGGGGGGCAGAGGATCGAAAAGCTGGAAGAGGAAGCGACTCCCGGCCAGAAAGTCAAACGACGCATCCCAATGCCGGCCGAATTGCTTCATGAGAGTAAGGGTGAAGGTTTGCGGATAGATTCTGGGTGTCTGCAGGAGCCCGCTGCTGTATTCGGAGATGCGGTCGATCGAGTTGGTATACGTATAGGCAGTGCGAAAGATGACGGAGCGCGGTAACTTTGCCTCCGCCGACAATTCCACGCCGCGCGCAATTCCTCCGTGCGTGTTGTAATACCCACTGAATCGGCCATAGGGATCGGTGTCCGGGGTAATCAGATTTCCTGGATCATAACCGATCGTCTCCTGCAGCCGTGTATAGAAGTAACTTACGCTGATCTTCAACTTGTCGGACGAGAAGTATTGATCGATGCCTGCGTCCAATGAAATTGCGCGCTCCGGACGGAGCCGCGGATCGCCATAAGCCGAAAATGTGCTGCCGTCGAAGTAAGTGGCAAACCGTTCGTACAGCGATGGGGCTCGATACGCATTTCCCACGTGACTGCGGATCTTCGTCCCGGAAGAGCGGACGAAGTAAGCGACGGAGGCATCACCCGTCAAAGCGCTGGGTGGTGAGAGAGCGGACGATGAGGCATATACAGGAAACACGCCTGAGAACATGGGAGCACTTAGATCGAAGCCTTGCCAACGACCGGAGAGCGATATTCGCAGCCGATCGTTAAAGAGCGTGGTCTGATCCTGTACAAAAGCCGTGTTGCTCGATTGTGTGGCTTCCGAACTCGAGAGAAAAACCGGCACTTGGCCCACATAGGAAGGACTGGTATAGCTCTCCCGCTCGAACTCATATCCGAAGGAAACCAACTGACTATGAATCGGCTTCCACTCGGCAGTCGCGTTCGCGGTGTCCGTACGGCTATTGTATTTCGTGGAGGTGCGGTCGAAAGGCTGATAGCCAAGCCCGGCAGGCCCATTTACGTAATTCCGGTTTGTGTCGAGATCCTGAAAATTGAGCCGGTAATGAAAAGCCGGATCGATTTGATGTTCCAGAAAGGCGAGTGTTGAAATGAACTGGACCGTTCGAAAATTGTCCGCATCGCCATAGCCGGGGATAAAAGTAGAATTCCCAAACGCGTACGGGACGCCGGCGCTTATACTTGCGACCGCCGCAGGAATTTGGGCCACCGGCAGCGGGACCGCCGGAATCGACCCGCCCGGAATCGAAGAGGGCGGCAGCGGCGCGGGATCGTCATCTAACTGGCCGAATATATCGGCGCCAATCACGCGAGCGCCCACGCGTAACTTGGGAGTAACCGCAAACTCAAGCGAGCCCAAGCCACCGGTATTCCGATAACGGCCATTTCCTTCAACCCCCTCCGTTACGTCGAAGTGGCCGAACCCCATGGAGTAGAAGAGCCGGTTGCGAAGGCCGCTGCCCGCGAGGTGAGCTTTTCCGAAGAATTGACCAAGCATTCCACCCTGAATATCCACGTCCCCGTGCAGCGGCCCGCCTCCTGTATCGGTGACCAAGTTGACGACGCCGGCCATGGCGTTTGTACCGTACAACGATGAGCCCGCGCCTTGAAGAACCTCGACACGGGTGGTATCGGTGAACCAAAGGTCGCTGAGAAACGAAGCGGCATCACCTTGCGTTGCCGAATTATCACGGAAGCGCATGCCATCAATCAGGATGGATGTATCGAAGCTACGCAACCCGCGAATCTGAATGCTGGCGAGGCTGCCCGGACCTCCCGCCTGCGCTACCCGCAAGCCGGGTAGTTCATTTACCGCCTGCACTAGCGAATCACGTCCTTGAGCCGTCGCTTCGGCGACATCCACGACGTTCAATTCTTTCGAGGTTTCGCTGGCTGACTGCGGAAAGCCAGTAGCAGTAACGGTAACTTGAGAGGAGACTGGAGTAATTGCGAGCGAAAGATCAGGTAACTGAGTTAGTCCTTCTTCTATCTTGACTAATTGCGGTGCAGCCGTTTTTAACGAGGTCGCTTGGGCCTGGAGAAAATAGTCTCCATCCGGCGCCTGCGCGAAGCAATATTGCCCTGCGCCGTTGCTCCGTGTCGTGAGCTGAATCGTGCTGTCCCGGGAATACAGCGTCACTGAGGCATCCGCAACCGGCCGGGAGGAAAGGTCGAGCGTGCGGCCACACAATTCAGCCGGGGCGCCGGCCCGAAGAAAGCCCGCTAGCGGCAGCGCGCTTAGCGCAAAAACACAAATCCGAAAAGGCACGTCTTATACCTCTCCCACGAAGGCATTCTGCGAAAAAGCGATACCATTCGGCATCGGCCGTGGCAGGTCTTCGGACTTTCAGGCGGGCCAAACGAATGCTTGATTTTCCTACTTGCTCCTGCTTCCCAGCCTCAACAGGGCCAGTGCGATTCAATGGAGCGTTCGTTCCTGATTACCGCTGCGGGGCAGTTCCGGATTTTCACCGGATTCCCTCTTCGACACCCTTTCGGGTGTACCGTCGGCACTTGCAGGCTAACACAGTCAACGGGCGTGTGTTTTGAAGCTATGCTTTTTTGTAGCAGCGCCACGCGTGGCGGGAGGTGCCGTGGGCAGGACGTCGGGCGAAATCTCGCGGCGCTCCATGCGGACTTTGCATTCGCGCTCAATCCGGCGGATTTCGCCGCGTTCCGACTTCAAGCTGAAGGTGGAGGCTGCACCGCGTTGGCCGGCGCGGCCGGTTCGTCCCACGCGATGGACAAAATCCTGCGGCGCCTGGGGCAGATCGTAGTTGACGACGTGGGCCACGCTATCGACGTGAATGCCGCGCGCGGCCACATCCGTTGCGACTAACACACGATAACGGCCGTCGCGGAATCCGGCGAGCGCTTGGTTGCGCTGGTTCTGGGTACGATCTCCGTGCATGGCGACCGCGCGCAGACCGAATCCGGAAAGATGCTTGGCCAGCCGGTCGGTGCCATGCTTGGTGCGAGCGAATACCAGGAACGATCCCGTTTCCTGGGTCAACATGTGACGAAGCAAGCCGAGTTTCATGTCGTGCTCTACTTCGTAGACGTGGAAGTCGATTTGTTCCGGCGTTCGCATGTCGGTGCCCCCGATGGCGACGCGAACGGGATTCTTCGAGTGCCGGGAAATCAAACGCTCAACGGGCTTTTCCATGGTGGCCGAGAAGAACATACTTTGACGGCTGGCCGGCAATATCGCAAGGATTTTTTCAATGGCGGGAAGAAAGCCCATATCAAGCATGCGATCGGCTTCGTCGAGGACAAGCGTCTCTACCGAGCCGAGGTTGATCAGGCGGCGGCCTAAGAAATCCTCAAGACGGCCGGGCGTGGCAATCACCAGCCGTACACCGCGGCGGATGGCGTTAAGCTGAGTCTGCTCACTCAGCCCACCTACGACGACCGCCGCGCGGAGGCCGGTCGAGACGGCGAGTTTCTCAAAGTCGGCGGCAATTTGGATGGCGAGCTCACGCGTGGGCGTCAAGACCAGCGCCTCGATCGGATTCGCAGCTCGGCCCGTGCCAGGGCTTGCTTTCTTGAGCAGCTTGTCCATGATCGGCAGGAGAAAGGCAAGAGTTTTTCCCGTGCCGGTTTGGGCGGTCGCAACCACGTCAGCGCCCTTTAGCGCCGGCGGAATGGCCTCGGCCTGCACGGGCGTAGGCTGGACAAAAAGATTTCGGTTCAGATTCTGGTGAATCGAAGCAGGGAGAGATAGTTCAGAGAATTGGTTCATGTTTAAACGAGCACTATGCCGAATACCGGCGACGTCCTCGTAGAAACGAACCATGACTTCGAAGCACCTAACTTCGAGGGGATTCGGAAGAAGTGGAAAACTCCACTTAAAGGACGAATGCGGGCAGGAGACGTTCTCAATATAGCAGAGATTCAGACAGCTTTGGTGCGATTTCCTAAAAGAAACACGGTGTTCTCCGGTGTATCCGGGGCAGCCTCCGCTACCTTCTGCGCGCCGCTAAGATCATTGCCCATCAAGGTGATGTTCTTCGATTGCGCGCCGGCGACCGTGATGTAAGAGGCGGTCTGCTCCGCCGCTATGCTTCCTCGAATGAAGGCATTTCGTACGTTGTGCAGATGAAGCTGCGTTTCTTGCGGACTTTGCGCCTTCCCTCGGAGCCCGTCGATTACCAAGTCTTCTATGTCGTCGCAAGCAAGCAGCGGACGCGGATCCGGCACTTCCGAATCGATTTGTATATCGGAGAATCGAAGACCCTTGGCATGACGGCAATACAGGCCGAAGGCCGGCAGACGGCCGAACATACGCGCTTCCGGGTATTTATTGATCTGCTCTGAAACGGGCTCGGCGCCCCATTCTTTCTTTCCTCCCTCAACCGTCGAGATCCGAATGCCGCGCAGCGTTACGTCTTCGACAAGATGATCCGGAATGCCGGTGATCGAAGACGTCAAGATTGCTCCAGTAGCCTGCACATCGGAAATCGTGACGCCTTTCAACCTGCTTACGTGGCCATTCCGGTGAGAGCGATCGCCCAAGCGAACAAAGATCGGCGTCCTCACGTTTTGCATGCGTATGTTTGAAATCAAGATTCCGTCCACCCATCCGCCGTCGACTATTTCCAACGCGATTCCCGCGATGACCCGCGCGTTCAGCGGAACATCTTCGTTGTAGATTACCGAGTTCGAAAATGTGATGTTCTCAAAACCGCCTTGAGTACCGGTTCCCATTTTGAAGCCATTGCAGCAGCCGGTCAGCACGCAGTTCGTAATCGTGATATTGCGGGAAACGCGGACTTCACCGCCATAGGGATTTTCACTTTTCAGGCAAATGGTGTCATCGCCCGTCGCAATGTCGCAATTGGAAATGAAAACGTCGTGACAGCCCGTTGGGTCAATGCCATCCGTGTTCGGACCAATGACGGGGTTGCGAATGGTCAGGCCGTTGACGAAAACCGAATCGCAGTTGACGGGACGAAAGGTCCAACCGGGAGAATTTCGCAGAGTGATCGTTCCCACGTGCACGTTCTTGCATTCCACGAGCTCGACCATGGGAGAAGGCCGCCGCAAAGGCGCCCAATCGTATGTTGCGACGTCTTTCCATAGATCCTCCGGGGGAACCGGCGCCCGGTGCTTGTTGGCCCAAAATTTGGGGCCCTGCCCGTCGATCACGCCGAGTCCGGCCAGCGCGATATTCTCAGCGCCGCGCGCAAAAATCAGGTGCTTATTGTTCGCATCGCCCTTCGGGTTGGGTCCGGGCAAGGAACGATAGTCGTTCAGATCCGTACTGCCCAGAAGAATCGCACCTGCCTCAAGCAGCAAAGTGACGTTGCTCTTGAGCTCAATTCCCCCGGTCAAATACGTGCCCGGCGGAACATAAGCGGTGCCGCCGCCAGCCGCATTCATGCTGTCGATCGCTTTTTGGATCGCTTCCGTGTCTTTCGTTTTCGCGTCGCCCTGCGCGCCCAGAGCGCGGACACTCTGAAAATTAGAGGATTTGCCAGATTCGCTTGCCGCTGCTCGCAAGGGGAGCCATGCGGCCCCCAGTTCCAGGACGGATCGCCGTTTTAGCATCTCTTCTTTTCCGTGAAACGTCAAAACTGAACGCGAGCCCCCAGTTCTATTTGCCGGGAGGTAGCTCCCGGCGCGAGCGAAGTCACCTGTCCGAAGGTCAAGCTTCCTAGCGACGTGTTGGCTCTTCCATACTGTGGTGTATTCGAAAGGTTGTAGGCCGAAGCCTGGATAGATAGCCGGAGACGGTCGGTCAGCACAAAGCTCTTGCGTACTGACATGGACGCGTTATCCGTCGCGCCAAAGCGGACGTTTGGGATGTAGCGCGGAGCCGTACCGATGGTATAAGCGGGCGGCGCGAAGACCACCGATGACGAGGTATTAAACCATTGTTGCGTGGACTGATTGCCGGCCGCTAAGGAACTCAGGCTCGTGATGTCCGGACGGCATGCCTGAAAGCCATAAGTGCTCAGCGTGTTGGGGCAAGAAAACTGCAGGGGTAAGCCACTCGCGAAACTGATAATGGTCGAAACCTGCCAATTCCCGATGATTCCGTCCACCACTTTGTTCATATTGCCACCGAAGCGTTTCCCGCGGCCAACCGGCAAATCCCAAATCAAAGAGGTAGTGAGGTATTGGGGAACGTCATGCGCGCTAATGGACCGCTCCGCCGATAAGTTGTAAGCGTTCCGTTCCTGATCGCCGATCTCCCATCCTTGTGTTTCTGAGGTGTCGTCGATTGCTTTTGACCATTGATAGGTCACCAAAGCCGTCACTGACTTGCCGATGCGTTGGTTGTATTTGAAATTCAGCGCATTAAAACTGGAAGTGGCAGCCGGCGTATCGGTGATTAGGTTGACATTGAGGAACTGAGGATAGGGCCGCAACAACTGATAAGCTTGGACGGTTTTGCCTGACAGGGTGCCTGACGTAATGTACCCGTAGAATGGATTTGCCACCGGCGTATTTAAGCCTGCGCCAAGCGATAGGTAAGACGGATCGAGTTGATTGACGTTGAGAGCGTAACCAACCGGCAATTTTCGGCCGAGCGACCCTTGATAACCGAGTTCGATCATGGCGTTCGAAAATAGCTGATATTGGAAATCGGCGCTGATCGACTGAACATAGGGGCTCGGATGATCCAGATAGATCGCATTGACTCCGAGTCCGGCGTCGGTGAGGAGTCCGAGCGAGTTGGCTGCCGGCAGTTGCAGACCCGTGGGAAACGGATTGCTGATCAGATTTTGCGGGATGAAGCCGCCGTTGTTCACGGTGGCCACGACGGGGTTGGAAATAGAGAATCCATCAGT
>DASYAX010000218.1:0-6162 GCA_036501045.1 Bryobacteraceae bacterium | reverse complement strand
GACGCATGAGCGCCTGGCCCAAGCCTAATTCCGCGCCAGCGAGCTTGGGGTCAGCGGTCAGGGCGGCGCGATAGGCACCGGAAGCTCCGCTGAAGTCGCCGCCGGCCAGTAGGGCATCGCCCAAATAGCGCTGCGGACGAGCTTGCGTGGGCCTTTGTTTGGCCGCGTCGCGCAATAAGCCGACGGCGTCCGCGGGATTGTGGTCCCGCAGATCGAGCATTCCCAGATTCAGTTCCGCCTCATAGAGGCCGGGTTTGAGCGTGAGGACCTGTTTAAAATGCCCGGCGGCTTGCTCGTCTTTCTTCAGCGCGGTTTCGGCGAGGGCCAGATTGAAGAAAGCGGTGTAATCCTTCGGGTCCGCGGCGGCAAGGCTGGTAAAGATTCGTTCAGCCTCTTGATAATCCTGATGGTCAAGCGCCGCTAAGCCGGCCGCCGGTGAATCCGCCGGCACGCCCGCGCTGAGCAAGGCTCCGAGATACAACAGGGGAAGCAAGTGCAAACCCTTCTGGCATCCATTCTAACCAGGAACAAACCAGCCTGCCTCAGGTCTCATTTCCTTCCTTGGCCGCGGCGGCGGCTTCCTTGCGCAGATGAGTCAGATTGATTCCTTCCATGGTGATTGCCACAAAACCGATGACGATCAATGGAATGGTCAAAACGGCCCAGAGGATCAGCGAGAAGCGCTTGGCGTGAGCGGCCGCCAATCCGAACATGATGAGCGTTCGCGCCGTCACCCATTGGAAAGATCCGAGATTGCCAGGTGCCTGCGGAACGATGCTGCTCAGGCGAAGCAGAACCATCATGGTGAAGCTGGCGGTCCAAGGGACAGCCAGGTCGTTCGCTTTCACCAGCGCATAAATCGGCAGCGTCTGCGCCAGCATGTACACGCCACTGAGGAAAAACGCGAAATAAAGATAACGCGAATGGCCGATCAGGTGCAAATCTTCAATCAGCGTGTCGAACCAGCGCGGCCACGATAACCCGAAGAAGGAACCGAACGATTGCGTCTTTGCGTACATTGCCCAGGCGATGACGATCCCGGCAGCCACGATGAGAATCCCAAGAATGTATCCACCCTTGAGCAGAACTCCTGGCAGCTTCCCCAGGTGCAGGCAGAAAAAGAAGCAGCTCATCAGCCAAATGCCATCGAAGATGCGCTCAATCAAGGCGGAGGCGAAGGTCACCGATAAAGGAATGCGGGTCGACTTGGAGAGCAGGAAACAGCGAATGAGCTCTCCCGCGCGCAGCGGGAAAACTTCATTGGTGAAAAGCCCGACATAGATCGCTTCGACGGCCTGCACGTAGGGCACTCGTTCGACGGGCCGCAGCAGTGTCTTCCAGCGCCAACCATGCAGCAAGTACACCGTCGTGTCGCAGAAGACGGCCAGGCAGACCCATTTCCATCGCATGTGCCCGACTTCGCCCCAGATGCGATGAAGCCCCCCGGCGCCGTTGAGCACCCACACCATGCATAGCAGCGAGACGAGGTTGGTAACGACGACAATCGCCCACGCTCGGATCGGGTTTTTGCTCTCAACGGGCCTCAGCGGTGCGGTCCGAGTGCTCAATGCAACCCCATGATAACGCCAGATAAACGGCTTGCTAGACGTAGACGCCCATAGCGTGTTTGGTCTTGCGAACCGTTTCTTCGGCTAGTGGAAGAACGCGCTCTCTGCCGCGGCTGAGCACGGAATCGACGTATTGGGTGTCGGAAGTAATCTCGCGGTAGCGGCGCTGGATAGGTTCGAGGCGCGCGATCACGGCTTCGGCGATGCGCTTCTTAAAGTCTCCATAGCGCATGCCCGCGACGGACTCTTTGGTAATAGTGGGATCGCAAGCCTGGCCGATGGTCAACAGATTCGCGATGCCGGGGCCCATACTCGACGGCTCGACGAAGGGCTGCGAATCGGTGGTGGCGCGGGCGATCTTTTTTTGGATGACCTTGGCCTCGTCGAGCAGCCCGATGGCATGCCCAGAACCGCTGGAGGATTTGCTCATTTTCTGGTTGGGATCGTCCAAACCCATGATGCGCGCGCCGACAGCGGGCAAATGCGTGGCGGGCAGGACAAACGTCTCGCTATAGAGGGAATTGAAACGTTGCGCGATGTCCCGCGCGAGCTCCAGATGCTGCGCTTGATCTTCGCCCACCGGCACGATTCCGGCTTGGTAGAGAAGAATGTCGGCAGTCATCAAGACCGGATACTGGAGCAATCCGTCGCTGACGGTCTCCTGCTTCTCGGCTTTTGCCTTGAATTGCGTCATGCGCTGCAGCCAACCCAGGGGCGTGATACAGGTCAATAGCCAAGTCAGCTCGGCGTGCCCGGAAACGCTGGATTGCACGATGATCGACGATCGTTCCGGATCTATGCCGGCCGCGATGAACAAGGCGGCGGTTTCGCGAATTTTCGCCGAAAGCTCGGCGGGGTTCTGCTGTACCGTGATGGCGTGCAGATCAACGATGCAAAAGATGCTTTCATACTGCGACTGGATTTCCGCCCAATTTTTCAGGGCTCCCAGATAATTACCGATGTGGAGTTGGCCGGTCGGCTGGATGCCGGAAAAAACGCGTGCTTTCATTCGAATGGAGAGCGAATCTCTATCCTAAGGGATGGCACCAATGGTCACTAACACCGCCGATGTGGAAAAGCTTGTCTATGGCGGCGAAGGACTGGCCCGGCAGGACGGCCAGGTGGTGCTCATCCCGTTTGTTTTGCCCGGCGAGAAAGTTTCGATTACCACCAGCCGGGTGAAGACCGGGCTGCTGCGCGGGTCGCTGGTGGAGTTGGTCGAGGCTAGCCCGGAGCGGATAGCGCCGCGCTGCGAGTATTTTGCCGATTGCGGCGGCTGCCATCTTCAGCATGCCGGATATGCCTTTCAGTTGGAGCAGAAGAGCGCGATTTTACGCGAGACACTACGGCGTATCGGCGGCATTTCCTACGAAGCGGATATTCCTATTCTTAGCGCGGAGCCTTGGTTCTACCGGAATCGCGTGCAGCTTCATTTTGAGGACCGTAAATGCGGGTTCCATCGGGCCGGCTCGCACGATATTCGCCCGATCGAGCATTGCGAGATCGCCGCGCCGGTTTTGGTGGACGCGATCAGGACGCTGCAGACGGCGGCCAAGCGGCCGGAATGGCCGCGCTTTCTGCGCTCCCTTGAAATCTTCACCAACGGCAGCCAGATCCAACTCAACGTGCTCGATTCCAATCGTCCGGTGGCGGTGCGCTTCTTCGAATGGATGAAGACGCTGCTGCCCGCGATGGCCGACGGCACGATCGAGTACCAGGCGGCCGGGCACACCTTTCGCATCGGCCGCGGATCGTTCTTTCAGACCAACCGCTTCCTGATCGATGCGCTGGTGAATGAAGTGGTGGCGAGCGCACGCGGCGACCAAGCGATCGATTTGTACGCGGGCGTAGGCCTGTTTTCTCTGCCTCTTGCGCGGCGCTTCCGGCTCGTTGATGCGGTGGAGCGGGGCGGCTCTGCTTTTCGCGATCTGGAATGGAATGCGATCCAGGGCGGCTCGACCAACATCACGCCCAGGCGGGCATCGGCGGAAGAATTCCTGCGCGGTCTGGACGGGGCACCGGAATGGATCGTCGCCGACCCGCCTCGCGCCGGGCTAGGCCCAGACGCTACCGCGGAATTGCTACGCCTCAAACCGGCGCGGCTCACTATTGTGAGCTGCGATCCAACGACCTTAGCGCGCGATCTTCGAAAACTGACGACCGGCGGGTTTCAGATCGCCCGGCTGACGTTAGTCGATCTGTTTCCGCAGACCTATCACTTCGAGACGGTCGCGCATCTGGAACCGGGCTAGCGATTGAGCGGCCTTTGGCAGCGAAAATGCTAGTCATTCGTGCCTAAGCATCTTTTTTGGCCCTTTTTCGGAGTTCGTTCCGCATAAACGTGTAGGGGCACTTTCTCGCCTGGTTGAAACGGCGAAGACCGTTTGTTTGCCAGGTTGCCGCTCACTCTATGCACGAATCCTTTCGGTTCCTCTTATTTGGAGACGACTCGAACATGTCACTCTCGCCGTCCACTGTTGGAGAAGTCACACAGTTATTGACTCGTTGGGACTCGAAGAATCCCACGGACCAAGCAAAACTGTTCAGTTTGGTTTACCCGGAGCTCAAGCGTATCGCCGAATATCGCATGAAGCGCGAACGGCCCGACCACACTCTCGAAGCCACTGCCTTGGTGAACGAATTTGTCGTCCGGCTGTGTACGGCAACACAGCAGCCTTGGCAAAACCGTTTGCACTTTCTGGCCATTGCGTCGCGAGCCATGCGCCGGATTCTGGTCGATTATGCGCGCACTCACAACTCTGATAAGCGTGGCGGCCAGGGTGGGAAGGTTCAGCTTGAAGGATTAAATATCGTCGAGCCGCACGAATTTCGCGATATCCTTGAGATCCACGATCTACTCGAAAAGTTAGCGGCTGAAGATCAGCGGATGGCCGACGTTGTGGAATTGCGTTATTTCGGAGGCTTGTCCAACGGTGAGGTTGCCGAGATGCTAGGCATTGCGGAGCGGACCGTCAAACGCGATTGGCAAGTTGCCAGAGCCTGGCTGTACACCAGGATCCATAGAGGGAAGGGCGATGCGGGCTGAGGAATGGGAAGAAATCAAACGGATTTTTGAATCCGCCCTCAATCTGAGCGATTCCGAGCGGGCCGCGTTTCTTGACGCCGCCTGCGCGAATAGCCCTGCCTTGCGGCAAACGGTGGACGAATTGCTCCGCGCACATTGGGAGGCATCCGGTTTCCTGGCTGAGAGCACGCGGCGGCAGCTCCCTGCAGTCTTTCAGCCCGGTCAGTTGGTTGCGGAGCGCTTTCGGATCATCCGTCTCATCTCGCGCGGCGGCATGGGAGAAGTGTATGAGACTTTCGACGAACGTCTCTCAGTCCGGCTCGCGCTTAAGACGCTTCGGCCCGAATTCGCCTCCGATGCGGATGCGCTCGAGCGTTTTCGCCGGGAAATCCGGATAACTCGCGATTTTGGCCATCCGAATCTCTGCCGTGTTTATGAGTTGGTCGAGCATCGCTTGCCAGCAGATGACTCGCAATCCGTTAACCGCGTGGTTACTTGCCTAACGATGCAGTTAATGTCCGGCGAGACGCTGCAGCAATATTTAGCGAGGGCCGGACCGCTTTCGCCACAGGAAGCCCTTCCGCTTATCGAACAGATGGCCGGCGCGATCTCCGCACTGCATGAGAACGGCATTATTCATCGGGATTTGAAGCCATCGAATATCATGATCACGCCGGCGTCCGGTGGCGAGCTGCGCGCAATCGTCATGGACTTTGGCCTCGCCAAGCCATTTGCCACGGATCAGGAGTTGTTCGAATCGGGTAGCGATTTCCATGCCGGTGCGCCGTTCTTTCTGGCGCCGGAGCTCGTCGCCGGCGAAAAGCCCAGCGTCGCATCCGACGTCTACGCGTTCGGCCTAATCATAGACGAAATGGTGACCACGGGCGGCGCCTTCGCAGGAGATACGGTTGAGGCCATCCTGTATCAAAAACTGTGGGGCGAACCGAAAGACCCGCAGAGCCGCGCTCCCGCGTTGCCGGAAAATTGGGCCAAGACCATTCGGCGGTGTTTGCAACGCGAGCCGGAGGCGCGATTCGTTTCCGCACGGGATGCGATTCGCGAGCTGACTGTTCCCTCGCTCGCCACCCAGCCGCTTCCCGGGTTCTACAAAGCGCTGCGGGCTTTGACGCAATTCTCGCCAAAACTGCGGAGGTCTCCCTCCATTTTGCGGGCGCGAAATCTCGTCTTTGGGTCCTTCTTGGTGGCTGTCGCAGGCACGGTTTCACTCGGCTTTATCGGCTCCCGGCCACTGAATACGTCGGTGCTTACCTTTCAGTTTGAGAACCTGACCGGGAAAAGTCAGTACGACTACCTTTGTAAGGGAACGACGCGCGAAGTGGAGCGTCGCCTGCTGCAGCTTCCCGGCGTCTATGTGATGCCGTATCACGAACCACCTCCCAAAGAGGCTTCGATCAAAACTACCGCGCGGTTCAGTATTGAAGGTCAGCTCGAGGCCGGCCAAAAGGCCCCGCGCCTTTCCGTCTCGGTAATTGAGAATTCAACCGGTAGGCTCATCTGCTGTGCGAATACCTTTGAGAACGATCTTGCCGACCCCCTTGAAATGCAGAG
>DASYAX010000217.1:0-11169 GCA_036501045.1 Bryobacteraceae bacterium | reverse complement strand
CTGGCCGGCCGCCCGTTCAACATCAATTCTCCGCAGCAATTGGGAAAAGTGCTGTTCGAAGAAATGATGCTTCCCTCACCCGTCAAGTACGGCAAGGGTAAGACCATCTCAACAGCCGCCGATATTCTCGAGGGTCTGGCCACGGCTTATCCGGTTGCGCAGCACGTTCTCGATTACCGGCAGCTCACCAAGCTGAAGGGGACTTACATCGACGCGCTCCCCCAATTGATCCGGCCCGCTACCGGACGCGTGCATACTACGTTCAATCAGGCCGGGGCCGCCACGGGCCGCATGTCTTCGTCGAATCCCAATCTGCAGAACATCCCGATCCGCACCGAAGAAGGCCGTGAAATCCGCGCGGCGTTTGTTCCCGAGGCCGGCTGGTATCTGGTGATAGCCGATTATTCGCAAATCGAGCTGCGTCTTCTCGCGCATATGTCGGGCGACCCGGCGCTGAGCCATGCATTCAACAACAACGAAGACATTCACACGCGCACGGCGGCCGAAGTCTTCAATGTCGACCCGCTGCTGATCTCGGCCGACATGCGCCGCGCCGCCAAGGCGGTCAATTTCGGCATCGTCTACGGCCAAACGCCCTTCGGTCTCGCGCAGCAGCTCTCGATTGGCCGCAAAGAAGCCGAGATTTATATTGCACGCTATTTCGAACGTTATGCCGGGGTGCGCGAATTCATCGATAAGACGATCGCGGAAGTGCGCTTGAGCGGTGTCGCCAAGACTTTGCTGGGCCGCCGCCGGGCCATCCCCGATATGCTAAGCCGTAATCCGTCCGCGCGCTCTTTTGCCGAGCGAACCGCCGTCAACACGCCTCTGCAAGGCACCGCCGCCGATCTCATCAAGCTCGCCATGATCCGCATCCAGCGGCTTATCGAGCAGCGAAAAATGCAGTCGCGCATGCTGCTGCAGGTACACGACGAGCTGGTCTTCGAAGCGCCACCGCCTGAGAAAGACGATTTGCAAGAATTAGTAAAAACAGAGATGGAAAACGTCTATCAACTTTTGGTGCCGCTATCGGTCGATACGGGCGCCGGGCCTAACTGGAGGGATGCGAAATGACCAGACGCCACGCCCTGACGCTCAGCTTTGCCGCGGCGCTCGCCGGCGGATCATGCGCCGCGCCCGCCGTCAAGATGAAGCCCTCGCCGCCTGAATACAAGGTGAAACTCGAGACTACCAAGGGGGACGTAATCATCCTGGTCCATCGCGACTGGTCGCCGCTCGGAGCGGATCATTTTTATGAACTGGTCAAGGCCGGTTACTACAACAACAACGCCTTTTTCCGCGCTCTCAAAGGCTACATCGTGCAATGGGGCATCAATGGCGATCCGAAGGTCTACCAACATTGGGATCGCATCAAAATCAACGACGATCCTCCCAAGGTCTCCAACAAAACCGGCTCAGTGGTCTTTGCAAAGCCCGGCGCACCAAACGCCCGCACCACGCATGTCTTTATCAATCTGGCCGACAACAGCGGGAATCTGGATGCGCAGGGCTTCACGCCGTTTGGCGAAGTGATTCAAGGGCTCGATAACGTCACGAACCTCTACATGGACTACGGCGACGGGCCGCCGGATGGCGCCGGTCCCGACCAAGACGCCGCCGCCGCCGGTGGCAATGCCTATTTCAAGAAAAACTTCCCCAAGCTCGACTACATCATCAAAGCCACCATTATTCCCTGAACTGCGACACTGGAAGAGAATGATGACTGGAAATGCAATCCGCGCGAAGTTTCTCGATTACTTCGCCGGGGAGGGGCATCGTGTCGTTCGCAGCGGGTCGCTGGTACCGGCAAACGACCCTACCTTGCTTTTCACGAATGCTGGAATGAACCAGTTCAAGGAAGTGTTTCTTGGCCTCGAAAAGCGCGATTATTCGCGCGCCACAACCTCTCAAAAATGTGTCCGCGCAGGCGGCAAGCATAACGATCTCGAGAACGTCGGCTACACGCGCCGCCACCACACGTTCTTCGAGATGCTCGGTAACTTTTCTTTCGGCGATTACTTCAAAAAAGACGCTATTGCCTTTGCCTGGGAGTTGGTTACCGGCGCGAATTGGTTCGGGATGCCAAAAGAAAAGCTCTACGTCACGATCTTTCGCGAGGACGATGAATCCGAAGAGCTGTGGCAGAAAGTGGCCGGCGTTCCGAAAGAACGTATTTTCCGGCTGGACGAGAAAGACAATTTCTGGCAGATGGGGGAGACCGGCCCATGCGGCCCTTGCTCGGAAATTCACTACGATTTAGGCGCGGAGGCAGCCGAAAAAGGCCGTGAGCACGAGCGATTTCCCCTCGATGGCGGCGGACGTTTTATTGAGATTTGGAACCTCGTCTTCATGCAATTCGACCGCTCCGAGGACGGCAAGTTCACTCCGCTGCCGCGGCCCTCGATCGATACCGGTATGGGTCTAGAACGCGTGGCCGCCGTTTTGCAAGGCCACATTTCGAACTACGATACCGATCTACTGCATCCGATTGTCGAACAAGCCGCCAATCTGCTTCACGTCCGGTTCCACGCCGACGACCGCACGGATACCGCGCTGCGCATCAATGCCGATCACGCTCGCGCCACCACCTTTCTGATTCACGATGGCGTTATTCCTTCCAACGAAGGCCGCGGCTATGTACTGCGCAAGATCATGCGCCGCGCCATGCGCAACGCCCGGCTCGCTGGATACACCGAGCCCTATCTCCACAAGCTGACCGGCTTCGTGGCCGACCTAATGAAGCCCGGGTATCCGGAGCTGCAGGAAAGCATCGAACGCGTAGCGCGCATCGTACGCGAAGAAGAACATCGCTACGCGACCACGTTCCAGGTCGCCGAGCGCGTTTTTCATGACGAAGCGAAATCCGCCGTAAGTGGCGTGCTGCCCGGCGCGGTAGCGTTCAAGCTCTACGACACCTACGGTCTGGCGCTAGACGAGCAGGAAGAAATGGCGAGGGAGTTCGGTTTCAGCATCGACGGCGACAATTTCGCGCTCGAAATGGAGAAGCAGCGCTCCCAGGCTCGCGCCAGTTGGAAGGGCGCGGACAAGGCTCACGTCGCAGCCGTTTACAAGGAACTGCCGCCGGTCGAATTCATCGGGCGCGAAACGTTGGAAGCCCCCGTCGAAGTATTGCGCCTCATTGCCGATAAGAACCCGGTCGACTTGGTCGAGCAGGGCACGGCGGAGATCGTATTTGCGAAAACTCCGTTCTATGCCGAATCCGGCGGCCAAGCCGGCGACACCGGTCTGCTACTTAATGCGGAAACTCGCGAACGCGTCGCCATCGTCGAAGGCGCTTATAAACCGGCCCCGTCCGCGATGGTCCAAAAGATCCACGTTCTGTCGCCCATTCGGGTTGGCGACAAACTGATCGCCGTGGTGGATAAACCAGCGCGTGGCGCCACCATGCGCAACCACACTGCCACGCATTTGCTACACGCCGCGCTGCGCCAGGTGCTCGGTTCGCACGTCAAGCAGGCCGGGAGCGTGGTGGAACCTGGCCGTCTTCGCTTCGATTTCGATCACTACGCCGCCATGACGGAAGACGAGCTGCGCGAAGTGGAATTGATGGTAAACCAGCAGATTCTAGCGAACACCGAAGTGAAGACCGACATCATGGACCTGGATCGGGCTCTTGCTACCGGCGCCATGGCGCTCTTCGGCGAAAAATATGGCGAAAGCGTACGCGTAGTCGCGATTCCGGGCTTCAGCCGCGAACTCTGCGGTGGAACGCACGTGCAACGCACCGGCGACATCGGACTTTTGAAGATTGTCTATGAAGGCAGTATCTCGGCGGGAGTCCGCCGCATCGAGGCGATCACGGGCGAGACTGCGCTCGAACGTTTCCAATCGGCCACGGCACAGCTCGTAAGGGCCGGTCAACTTCTGCACACTTCTGAAAACGCCGTTCTGGAGCAGATGGAAAAAGTTCTCGAACAGCAAAAAATCCTGGAGCGGCAGGTAGAAACGCTGAAGACGCAGGTGGCCCATCAGCAGATCGAAAAGCTCAAGGGCCGCACCTTGAACGGGTCTACCGTGCTCGCCGAACGAGTGGAGGGGTTCGATGGGAAGCAGCTTCGCACTATGGTTGACGTGCTGCGCAACAAGTGGGGCAGCGCGGTAATCGTTATCGCCTCGGTCAATGACTCGAATGTTGCCATTGTCTCCGCGGTAAGTAAAGATCTTGTCGGCAAAGTGCAGGCAGGCAAACTCGTAGGGGAGCTTGCGAAAGCGATTGGCGGCAAAGGCGGCGGCCGGCCCGACATGGCGGAAGGTGCGGGCAAAGACGCCAATGCATTGCCTGCCGCTCTAGCCGGCGTCTATGAGCGCGTTGAGGCGTTGCTCTAGTGGAGATGTTTGATGTCGCTATTGTCGGCGCTGGGCCGACGGGCCTCGCGTGCGGCATTGAACTACAAAAGCGCGGATTGCAGCCGGTGCTGTTCGACAAAGGCTGCGTGGTGAATTCCATTTACCACTACCCAATCAACCTGGTTTTCTTCACTACCCCAGAGCTGCTCGAAATTGGCGATATTCCGATGACTTCGCTCAATGAGAAGCCGGGCCGCACGGAAGCGCTCAAGTATTATCGTCGCGTCGCCGATCATTACAAGCTCAATATCCATCAATACGAGCGCGTTCTCGGGTTTGATGGCACTGACGGGCACTTTACGATTCGCACCAGCAATGGTTGCTATGCGGCGCGCAAAATCATTCTCGCCAGCGGCTACTATGATATTCCCAACAGGCTTGATGTAACCGGCGAAGACCTCGATAAAGTCATCCATTACTACCGCGAGGCGCATCCTTACTACAATCACGACGTTCTCATCGTGGGCGCCAAGAATTCCGCCGCAATCGGCGCCCTGGAGCTTTACTGGACCGGCGCGCGCGTCACGATGGTGATCCGCGGCGCGGCGATTTCGCCTAACGTCAAGTATTGGATCAAGCCCAACATCGAGAATCGCATCAAGAACGGCGAAATCAAGGCGTACTTCCACAGCAGCGTCAAGGAAATTCGCCCGCACGACGTGGTTCTCGAAACGCCCGAGGGAGAAGTTGTGGTGAAAAACGATTTCGTCTTCGCCATGACCGGCTATCGCCCGGATTTTGAGTTCATGGCGGAGCACGGCATCCATCTGGACGCCGCGACTTCGAAACCCATCACCAATCCGCAAACGCTCGAGAGCGAGCGCTGCGGCGTTTACTTGGCGGGCGTGATTGTCGCGGGCACGCACACCAATGAAATCTTTATAGAAAACGGGCGCTTTCACGGCAAGCTGATCGCCGAAGCAATCCAGCAGAGCTTATGTCCCATCAACGTATGATGGGTCATGCGACCAGCCGCATTGCTGCTCTTTCTTAGCTCCTTTTCGCTCATCGCCGCCGAAGTCAAGACCCTCGCAGTTACTCCGGATACCATCTGCTGGGGCTACTATTGGGCCAAAGCGAAGCCCGCCATCCGCATCCACTCGGGGGATACGGTCGAGATCCAAACCGTTTCGGGGAATCCGGAACGCCTGGAGCACGCCGGCGTCAAGCCGGAAGACATCCAGCCGGCACTGAAAGAGATTTACGAGAAGATACCCGCGGCGGACAAGGGACCGGGCGGTCATCTGCTCACCGGCGCGGTTTATATCGAAGAAGCCGAGCCGGGCGATACGCTCGAAGTGCGCATTCAAAAAATCGTAATGGATGTGCCGTACGCCTACAATGGCTTCGGCCCCACCTCGGGCGTTTTGCAGGATGATTATCCGTATCAGCGCATGAAGGTGATTCCGCTCGATCGCGAACGCGGCGTCGCCAACTTCGCTCCGGGCATTGTGATTCCACTGCACCCCTTTTTCGGCAGCATGGGAATCGCGCCGCCCGGCAATGCCAAGCTGAATTCCGCGCCGCCGTGGATTCACGCGGGCAACATGGACAATAAAGAGCTGGTTGCGGGCACGACACTCTATATCCCTGTTCACCAGGAAGGCGCGCTCTTCGAAGTAGGCGACGGTCATGCCGGCATGGGCAATGGCGAGGTGGATGTCACGGCCATGGAAACGTCGCTCAGCGGTACATTTCAGTTCATCGTGCACAAAGGCGTCGCGATTCGCTGGCCGCGCGCGGAAACGCCGCAGTATTACATCACCATGGGTTTCAATGAAGATCTCAACAAAGCCACCGAGCTGGCGATTCGCGAGATGCTCGACTTTCTCACCACGGAGAAACATCTCAGCCGCGACGACGCCTACATGCTGACGAGCGTCGCCGTCGATCTTGACATCACACAGCTTGTCGACGGTAAGAAGGGCGTGCACGCGCTCTGCCCGAAAGCGATTTTCACGCGTTCGGCGAATGCGCCGATGGTGCCGGGCTCTTAGTACCGTTCCCAGCCAATACCTTCAAGGGTAGGCTCGAAGATTCGCGGATGTAAAATTTCCGCGAAAATCCGCAGCGATTCCACCAGCCGCGGCCCTGGCCGGTTCATGAACTGATTTCCATCGCAAACAAACACGGAGTTCGTACGAACGGCCTGCAATTCGGGCCAGCCCGTCCGTTCGGTCAGCCAATGCATTTCGGCGCGCGTGCGCGCCAAATCAAACCCGCACGGCAGCCCCACAATTACGTCCGGATCAGCCGTCCGCACTTGCTCCCAGCTCATCCACGGTGAATGCTCGCCCGCGGCGCCAAATAAATTTGCTCCGCCGGCCATTTCGATTAATTCCGGCACCCAATTCCCACCCGCCATGAGCGGCTCGAACCATTCGATGGCCGCAACTCTCGGGTATTCTGCGGCTCCGGCCGCCCGCCGCGCTAGCGCCGCCATCCGCTGCTGCAACGTCTCGACCAACTCATCCGCCCCCGCCAGACACCCGCAAGCTTCGCCGATGCGCCGAATGTCCGCCCAAAGATCGGCTACCGCATACGGCTCGAGCGAGACGATCCGGGTCCCGGCCATTTCTGCCGCTACCGCCCGCTCCACATCCTCCAGGCTTACGGCGCAAACTTTACATTGCGTCTGTGTGAGGATATGCGTGGGACGCAAACTCCGGATGAGAGCGGCATCCAAGTCGTAAACGCTCAGCGCCGACGCCACGCGTTCCTTGACCAACCGGTCAATTTCGGCGCTCGAACCCGAAACCCGAATCGCCGGCCGCGTGCAAACGGGGAATGCCACCACGCTGGCCGGATAATCGCATTCGTGGGAGCGTCCCACTTGGAATTTCCCTAGTCCCAGGGCGTGAATGATTTCGGTGGCGCTCGAAAGCAGAGGAAGCAGCCGGAGTCTTGGCACGAAACGCTCAGGGAATTCGGTCGGGTGGGGTTTGAGTTGGGTTGAGTTTAGAAGTTAACAGGCTGGTTCGTACTTCGTGGAGTTGCGATGCGGAACAACCATCATTCCCTGAGCCAATTTCGTTGTGGATTACGCCAACTCCATAGCATCTGCGCTGCCAAATACAATCTTGCCTATTTCTAATGACTTAATCTACGCAACGGTCCAAGGGACTGCGCATTTTTTACCGGGCCTGGAAAGGATGCCCTACTGCGGAAGCGTCGCCGGAAGCGCCGATGTCCGGGTCACGCGTCCGCTTTTCGCTTCCTCGATCGAAACGTTGTTCGTTTTGAGAGTAGTGCCGAGGATCTGGTCGAGCGAGACGCGAGCGTTGCTGTAAGCTACCAGCGCGGCGACCTCGGCGGATTGCGCGGTGGCCATCGCGCTCTGCGCCTGGACCACCAGGAAGGTGGTGGATGCACCCAGCGAGAATTTCTTTTGCTCGGCTTCGAGCAATTGCTGATCGAGGACCCGGTTTTTAATGGCCGTCTGGTAACGAACGCGCGCCTGCTGCATTCCTATGGCTTGATTTGAGACGTCTACGGCAACCTGGTTTACCGTCCGCAAATTCTGCAATTCGGTCTGGCGCAAGCCGAGTTGATCGATAGCCTCATCGCCCTGCGCTTGCCGATTGTGCACATTTGCCACGATATAGCCGCCGGCGTTCTCGCTCGGATAGTCCCGGCGAATGATCTGTCCAAGAGCCGTGCCAACGCCACCGACCACGGCCGCACCAGGTACTTCGCATAGAGTTCCTGGTGCTCCCGGGCAAATAATGAGTCCGGGAGGCAGAGGGGAATTGACAGTTGTCGTGGCAAATTGTCCTTGAACGGGCACGATCCGAGGCGTACCCGCAAGTCCGCTGTTAGAAGTGGTGGCGAGCGCCACTAATTGTGGCAGAACGCCGTTTTGTGTTCCCAGCGCGGACGTCTTGGCGTTTTCCAGATTCAGCTTATCGGACCGCAGATCGAGCCGACTCGCCAGCGCCGTGGCGATCAATTGCTTCAACGGCGGCAGATTGTCTTTCTCGGGTACTTCGATGCGATCAAGCGGTATGATCTCAGCCCCCGCAATGAGCGGATCGGCCAGACCATTGCGGCTCAGCAAATTTTTCAGGCTCACCTGCTGCTGCTCTAGCGTGGTTTGCGAGGTCACCAGGGCGAATTGGCTGGAGGCGACCTGAGACTCCGCGGTCGTCACGTCCAAAGGCGCCATTGTTCCGATCTGAACCTGCTTCTTGTTGTCATCGTAAAATCGTTGAGCTACATCGAGGGCGGTCTGCTTCGCCTTCACGTCCTGGTAGTCGGCCACCAGTCCGTAGTAAAGGTTGAGCACATTCGCCACTTCGCTGATCACCTGGGTTGCGAAGGCGATGTCGTCAATCTGGAGGGTCTTTTTAGCGACCGTGATAAAGCGGCCGTTGACTGCGGTGCCGAAGCCCAATAGAAGGTTGTGCCGGAACGAGAACGAGAGGGAAGGCGCGCTCGCCGGGTTTAGCACGTCGCTCGGCGAGTTCTCGTTGAGGTAGGCGTTACTGAAGCTGAGACTGACGTTGCCCCCGGAGAGAAGGCCCTCGCTGATAGAGGCGGTAAAGTTGCGTTTGTTTTGAATCAGGTTCGATACCTGACTTTGTAAGAGCTGAGCCTGCGGCGCTGAAAAATGCCCAAAGCTCTCGGCAGATTGAAAAACGGGATCAAGCGTCGGCGTGGTCGGACCGATCTGAGAAATCGTGGCGCCGACAATATTTCCAGAATTGGAGCTGCCGCCCCTATTGCCCACGCCTGCGCCCGCCTGGCTGCCGGTCACTCCCAAACCGCTGGTGACCGTACTGGCTTGCGAGGCGCCGCTCGGGACGCCGGGGAGTGCCCCGCCGGCCTCGTCACGCTCCAGATTCCAGGTATCGACCAGAGGATTGTACCGGTCTAACTCGATATTGATGTCGTTCTCGAGCGCCAGTGCGATGGCATCCTGGGCCGTGAGATAGATTTTGCCGCCGCGCAAAAGGTCGCTAAGACGGGTGGAATTTGCCAACCGAACAGGAGGTATGTCGGCCGCTTCATAGGGCCGCACCAGAACGTTGCCCGTTGGTTTCTCCGGCGCGATGCTCTCCAGACCTTGCTGCGCAAAACCAAAGGGCGCCATGCAGGTGGCCGACAAGATCACCGCCAGACACTTTCGCACCGAATCCCACCTCAGCATCATTGCTGTGACTCCGCGGGTGGAAGGTTAGGCGGCAGCACGGATTTCCGCGCGACATGCCCCGCCAGCGCCTCGTCGATCGAGATGTTATTGATGTCTAACGTCGTTCCCAAATTCTGCTCGTAGGCGATACGAGCATGGCTGTAGTTGGCAAGCGAAGTCACCTCCGTGCTTTGCGCGGCGGAGAGCGCCTGTTGATCGGTTACTACCTGATACACGGTGGATGCGCCCAACGTGTATTTCTTCTTGTCGGCATCGAGCGTTTGCTGCTGAAGGATGCGCGCCTTAACTGCTGAATCGTACTGTGCCCGAGCCTGCTTCAGGCCGATCACCGCGTTCTGCACGTCCACCCGGACTTGGTTGATCGCTTTTTGGAGGGCCAGCTCCGATTGCCGCAGCGACAACGCGCTGGTTACGTAGTCCGATTGAGCCGCGCGGTTGCGCAATGGAATACTGAGCGACAGGCCGGCCGAATAGCTCGGGTAGTTCCGGCGGAAGATTTGCCCCAGAAGGTTTCCATACCCGCCGGTAAGATAAGGAATTGGTGTGACCTGGTCCGGCGCAAGATAATTTGTTTGTCCCGAAAGGCCATTGTTCGTCAGTTCCGCGAATACCTGCAGGGTCGGCCTGAGCTCATTCTTGATCCCTCGCAGATTGATCGTATTGCTGTCTATATTAATCTGATCTTGGGCCACTTCCACGCGCTTGCCCAAGGCTTCTTTCACAAGATCCTCAAGAGGCGGAATCTCATCTTTTTCCGGTATATGTATCGTGTCGAGCGGCACAACGTGGACGTCCGCCAGCAGCGGATTGGCAACGCCGTTCCGGCTCAAGGCATTCTTCAAAACGGTTTCCTGCTGTAACTCGTTCGTCTGCGCTACCAGCAAGTCCTGTTCGCTCGAATAAACCTGCGCTTCGGCGCGAGTGACCTCAATCGGCGCGAGCGTTCCAATTTGCACCTGCTTTTTGTTGTCGTCGTAGAGCGACTGGGCAGTCGCGAGCTCGTCTTTTCGCGCCTTCACCGCTTCGTTGAAACTGACAAGGTCCCAATACAGGTTGAGTACCGCCGAAACGGTGGTAATGACTTGCTGTTTAAACGTCAGATCTGAGACTTTTTCGTTATTCTTCGAAACCAGAATACTTCGGTTGAGCACCGGTCTTCCGAAGCCTTGTAGCAGGTTCTGACTAACCTGAAGATCCAGACTGCCTGTAGTGTAGGGATCTAGGTCATAGGAAGTGCTATTGAGCTTGCTGTAATTGTTTGTGTAAGTGAGCTGGACGTTCGTTCCAAAATGAGTGGATTGCGCGTACTGCGCCTGGAACGTTCGGTTTATGTTTATCAGTGCGGGAGTGCCTGTCAGGAGCAGATTGCTGAATATCGTAGTCGAGTGTCCGAAGTTCCCGTAAAGAAACAATTGCGGATCGAAGTTCGGAATGGTCGGGCCCAGCGTCGAGACAATGCCACCTGACCCCACCGCCGCTGCCGTTGAGCTGCTTGCGGTCAGACTCACTCCGGTCAGGCTAACGCTTACCGGACCCGCCGCTACCGGCACTCCAACGCTCCGAATTCCGGGACCTCCCTCCGTACGGAGGGTCACTTCCTTCGCAAGCAGCGGCCCATAGCGCTGTATCTCGATATCGAGATTATTTTC
>DASYAX010000216.1:0-18064 GCA_036501045.1 Bryobacteraceae bacterium | reverse complement strand
CATTCGACGGATCTATGCAAAACCCGCTGCAGTGGTTCAATACGGCGGCGTTCGTGCAGCCGGCTAGCGGCACCTTTGGTGATAGTGGCCGGAATATCCTTAGCGGTCCAGGTTCGGCCTCTGTCGATTTGTCGGTTCCGCACATTCGCCATTCGGGAAACTCAATCATACAAATTTCGGCCAGTCCGGAGCCACAATCGGTACTACTTCGTACGGCTTAATCCAGTCGGCTTCGGGCGCGCGTGCGATTCAGCTAGGCTCAAGTTGTCGTTTTGATTACGGCGCCTTTAACTAGCTTGAACAACCGGGAATAGAGCAGTTATTGACTTGATGTCAACACACCCAAAGATGTGTCGGTCGTGGCGCACCGTAAGATTGGAAGTAATCGGGAAATCTCCAGGCATGAAACTAATCCAAGTTTTGACGTCATCCGCAGCCGCAACTGTGGCGATTATTCTCGCCCAGACTCCGCCAGCGCAACCGCCGGGACCGTCGCCTAACTCGCAATATCGATTGGGGCCGGACTCTATGCCGCAGGACGGCGTTCCGAAAGGAGAAATTCGCGGCCCGTTCACCTTGCCCAGCAAAGTTTATCCCGGCACGCAGCATACGTACTGGATCTACGTACCAGCCCAGTACGATCCTGCCGTTGCGGTGAGCCTCATGGTCTTTAATGACGGTCAGGCATTTAAGAACCCGGATGGCGATGTTCGCGCTCAAAACGTGATGGACAATTTGATCTATCGCCGCGAGATCCCCGTTATGCTGGCAGTTTTCATTAATCCCGGGCGCACGCCGGAACAGCCTGAGCCGAATGCGCAGGAATGGGGCGATCACACCACTAACCGGCCCACCGAATACAACACGCCGGATGACAAGTATGCGCGCGTCATCACCGATGAACTGATGCCGGTGCTCTACCAGGAGTACAACATTTCTAAGGATCCCGAGCAACACGGGATTGGCGGCGCCAGCTCCGGCGCGATCGCGGCTTTCGCCGTAGCCTGGGAGCGGCCGAACGACTTTCGCAAGGTGCTCAGCGTGGTCGGCAGCTTCGTGAATCTAAGAGGCGGCGATGTGTATGCCGAACGCGTTCTCGATAGCCCACGCAAGCCGATCCGTATTTTTCTGTGCGACGGAAGAAACGATCATCGGGGCATTGGACGCAACGGAAGCGGCTACGATCAGCGGCGGGATTGGTTCTATCAGAATGTTCGCTTCATGAAGGCGCTCACGCAGAAAGGCTACGACGTGAACTATTCCTGGGGCATGAATCTCCACGGACAGAAAATGGGAGGCGCCATTTTTCCGGATATGATGCGCTGGCTGTGGCGGGACGGCCCGGTTTCGACGGACCCGAATGACATGGTGGAGCGCAGTTTCCGCGAGGCAGCGCCGAAGAAGATGCCTTAAGGGGCAGGTTGGATCGCTACCGGCTTCCCATCCTGCTGCTTGCTGCGCTGTGCCGCATCGAGGAACGAGATGACATCGAGAGTCTCGGCGTTGCTTACCGGCGGAATTTTGGATTGCATGAATTGCACGATCTTGCGAAGCAGCGGCAGATAATCGACTTTAATATTCGGAACAGCGTCGACACGATTTTTGGAGCGAAACACCACCGCGCCAAACTTGCTGTAGGGACGATCTATGCGCATTGTTCCGAGCCGTCCATCCTGCCAGCGGCAGGTGACAACGTCCGCCGCTTCAGACGATGTCCGCGTCACTTCGATGCAGCCGCGCCCCATCAAGCCATAAAGCATTTCAGCGGCGTGGATGCCATACCAGGATAGATCCAACGCCTGATGCTCTTCGGTAGGCCCGGGTCCCCAAACGATCGCGCCTTTGAGGGCCTCCTGTTCGAGAGATTGAAGTTCACCGAAGCGCAAACTAGAAGCGCTGAACCACGGGACACCGGCAGCGGCGGCCCGGCGCATGATTTCGCGCGCATCGTCTAAGGTGGACGCCACGGGCTTATCCACGAAAATCGGCTCGCCGCATTTGAGTGCCTCTGTCATTTGGGCGAGGTGGGCACGCGGATCGACACTCTCGATCAAGATGCCATCTACGGCGCCACACAAATCGTCAATGCGGTCCACAAATCGCACGCCGAACTTGTTTTGCAACTCCGCTGCGAAGCGGTCGATGCGGCTACGGCTGTCTTCCACCTCCGGACTGCCGCCTTTATATGCGAGAACGATGCGGCCTCCGCTCAGATGGTCTTTCGCGCCCGGATCATTCAGCGCACTCGCAAACGCGATGACATGAGAGGTGTCCGTGCCGACGATGCCCAAACGAAGGTCCGCGCCTGGAGAATTTGCCGCCAGAGCGGCGGCAATGCTTATAGACACGATAAGACGGTTCATGAAAATCGTTGGCTCAGCGTTCCGGCAAGCTCCAGGCGTATAGCACGCCATCTACTCCGGTCAAGACGTATTGTTGTCCATCGAGTTCGTACGTCATGGGCGAACTGTTCAGGGCTCCTCCCGGGTAGGTGTGCCAGAGTACTTTCCCGTTTGAAGGGTCGAGAGCGAGAAGGTTACCCGATGCGTCTCCGGTAAAGAGCAGCTTTCCGGCCGTCGTCAGAATGCCCGAAGCGCTTCTGCCATCGCCCCCTTTGCGCGTCCAGCAAACTTTGCCGGTCTGATAATCGAGCGCGACCAAGAGGGCTTGAGACCATAGAGAACTCGATCCCCCGCCCTGATGATCCACTGCGGACTCATCTGAATCGTTGAGAGCCAGGTACCACATGCTAAAGCCTTCGAGGGCGTTCACGTAAAACAGCTTCGTTTGCGGGTCAAAGCTCGGAGCCATCCAGTTGGTGCCTCCGTTCGCCGCGCTCTTGACAAAGGCGCCGTCCGGTTGCGGTTCTTTACGCTTGTCGGGAATGGGCTGGCCCTTCGAATCGACACCGGAAGCCCAGTTCGATGGGACAAACTGCGAGGTGAGAAGATGCTCGCCGGTTTCGCGATCCAAAAGAAAGAAATAGCCATTCCGGCTAGCCTGCGCGAGTAGTTTGCGAGGTTTTCCCTGAAACTCGGCGTCGAACAATACCGGCGTTTCGATCGCATCCCAATCGTGCGTGTCGTGCGGCGAGGGTTGAAAGAACCAGACCAGTTTTCCGGTGTCGGGATTGATGGCGACGATCGAACAGGTATATAAGTTGTCTCCGGGGCGCGTGACACCTGCCAGTACGGGATGCGGATTGCCGGTACCCCAATACAGCAAGTTGAGTTTAGGATCGTAGGTGCCGCTTATCCACATGGCGCCGCCGCCATGGCTCATGGAGACGTTGTTCGGCCAGGTTTGCGATCCGGGACCGCCCGGTTTGGGTAACGCATCCCAGCGCCAGAGGACCCGACCCGTTTCGGGGTCGATCGCTTCCAAAAAATGCGGGATATCCGCCTGATCTCCGGACGTGCCTAGAATGAGCCGATCCTTTACGATCAGCGGCGCCACGCTCAAGTAGTAGCCGAACTTTACATCGGCCACCACAATGTCCCAGATCTGTTTGCCGTTACGCGCGTCGAGACAGATGAGATGGGCATCGGGCGTGCCGAAGTAGACTCGATCTTTGTAAAGGGCCACGCCACGCTGGCCGATGTGATCGCCTTCAGAGGGACGCCGGAAATGCCAGATTTGTCTTCCGGTTCTGGCATCGACCGCCCATACGTGGTCCGGCACGCTGAAATAGACAACGCCATTTACTTCAAGCGGCGTGGATTTGAGAGCCGGCGCGTGCGTCTGAAAGGCCCATGCCATGGTCAAGGAATGGACATTGGCTTGATTGATTTGTGAGAGCGTGCTGAAGCGGCGGCCGGAATAGTCACCGTTATAAGTTGGCCAGGTATTGGTGGGTGGTTCGAGAAGGGCGGCAGAATTGAGACCTTGTGCGGACAAACAGACCGCAACCGCAAAGAATAGCGCTAGCTTCCTCACCTATTTCAATGTCTCCAAGTAAGCAAAAAGATTGTGAACGTCGGCGTCGGTATATTTGTCCAGCAGAGCGCGATGAGCAGCCAGCGGATCGCGCACCGTGACTTTCACCTCGCGAACAGGCCAGGAGTGATACCATCCCTGGGCGTCACGGATGGCGACGAAAAACGCGTCGAGATGAAGGAGGTCGCCGCTGATCTCCTCGCCGGAGGCGAGCCGGATGGTAGCGGTTTTCTGCCTCTCGGCGGGATAAAGGAAGTGATCCTGGAGATCGGCGGGAGAATCTTTGGTAGCGATTCCCGCCAGATCGCCGGTAGGCGAATGACAACCGGCGCAACCACCCGGCCCGTTGAAGAATTTGCGGCCGGCAGCGGCATTACCGGTCAGCAATTTGCGAAGCGAATAGCCGCTTACTGGCCCACCCGCGCTCCGACTGTCGGAGACTTCGATTGTCGCGTGAAGGAAGGCGACCACATCGTCGATTTGAGAGGCATTGAGCGGAACCGGCGGCATGCCCTTATCGGGACGACCCTCGCGAATCACCTTGCCGATCGACTCGCCGTGCTCGTCATGGCGTACGAGCGACGAAAGCACGAGATTCGGTCCTTCGGCGCCACCGTTGGCATGCGCGCCGTGACAGAACGCGCATGACTGAAGAAACTGGCTCTGGCCCCGCTTGACGTTTTCGAGATCCATGGGGTTCTTCTTGTGATGCGTTTCGGGCGATGGATTTGGCGATGCATTCTGCGCCGGCATCAGAAAGGGTATAAGGAGGAGCAGCGTAATTTTTTTCGAATACGGCAAGTACTTGCAGAGTTTAGCGCAGACGGCGCTCACATGCTTTTTTCGCGAAGACCGGCCACCGCCTGCTCGAAAGCTTTCGCGCAGGACTCTCTTTTCACAAGTTTTGTCGGAACGGTCACCGTGACGGGCGGCGCATCCGGCGTAGCAATGCGATTCAAAGCCAGTTCGGCCAAGCGTCGACCCGCCTGTTCGGGATAACCCCAAGCCGTGGTTAGGCTGGGACTGAGCGCCGCCGCTTCCGGACGATTACCAAATCCGGCAATGCTGAGATCCTCCGGGACTTTCAGGCCCACACTCAATGCCGCATCCATGGCGCCGTGGGCGACTGCATCACTATGCGCGAAGACTGCCGTGGGACGGACGCCACGAGACAGAAGCGCCTTGAATTCGATATAACCGGCTTCGCGCTCATCATCAGAATCGCTTTGGACGGATTGGGGCTCCAATCCAGATTCTTGCATCGCGCGCCGGTAACCCTCGAAGATTCGCCGTTCTGGAAAACGGCGGCTTCCGAGAAACCAGATTGCTCGATGACCCAGACCGATGAGATAGCGGGTCAGTTCGTAGCCGCCGTTCACGTCGTCGATCCAAACGACATCGAGTTCTTCGGGTCGCCAATCCCCCAGCACGTTATTCCCTAGGACAGAAAAAGGTAACCCTGCACGCTGCAAATAGTTCAGCAGATTCGGCGCGTTCATCCCGCCGACAATGTAACCGTCCACCAGGCCCGGGCGCTCGAATAACACGGGCAGCATTATGTCATCGGGCGGAGCGCTAGCGGCATATTGGAACGGATAAAACAAAATATGGCTGCCCTTTTCAGCGGCGAAAGCTTGCGCTCCCATCAGAACGTGGGCGTGAAACGGGTGCAGCATCGGACGGTTGGCGAGAAGAAAGCACAGGACGTGAGTGCGGTTGGAACGCTGCTGCGAAGCGCCTAGCTTCGCGAGTGCCGAGCGAACACGCCGCTCCGCTTCCTGGCTGACAGTAGCCGTCTTATTCAGGACCCGCGAGACCGTGGCGGGACTCAATTTCGCCAGACGCGCAATTTCTTGCAAGGTGATTTTGTCGGGCAATGGTAACTATCCAAGCTCTTTCAAACGGCCTAGCGGGTGCCCATCGATAAGCCTTTCGTCGAGGACGTCATGGCTAAGACCAGTCTGATACATAGTTTAAGACTGAATCGCTGGGCTCACAAGCGAGTTATCAATGAAAGATTTTGCATGATATGATTGACATTCTTTCAAGACTGCTCTATCGTACTCCCATAGCCGTTTCTGGCCTCGGGCTCGCTCAGACACGGAATGAATTCAAACTTTTGGGGCGAAAAATGACACTGAAGACCATATTTTTTCGTTTTGCGGCCGCCTTGCTATTCCTTCCAGCAGGTCTGTGGGCACAGACGGGGGCAACCGGCACCATTCTGGGTACCGTCACCGATTCGTCGGGAGGAGTGGTTGCGGGTGCAACGGTTACGGCGACCAACATCGACACCGATTTCAAACGCAGCGTGACGTCGGAATCGTCGGGCGACTTTTCGATACCCTCGCTACCGATCGGTCGATACGATTTGCGGGCGGAGCTGAGCGGATTCCGGGCTGCTGAAGTGAAGGGCACGGAATTGACGATCGACCAACACGCGCGCATCAATCTGCAGTTGACGGTCGGGCAAGTAAAGGACACCGTTACGGTGGAAGGTCAGCCTCCGGTCCTCAAAACGGACGATTCCTCCACTTCGCAGGTAATCACTCAAAAAGCGATCGTGGACCTGCCTCTCAACGGACGCAACTTCATTCAACTCTCGCGGCTCACGGCGGGCGTAAACACGGGTGATAACTACAACATCACGTCCGCCGGAGTGATTGGGGACCAGGCGCCGGGGAGCGTGTACGGTCAACGAAATAATGCGAATCAATTCCGTCTGGATGGTATTCAGACGACCGAGTTTACCGGCAATCGCGCGCGGCTGGAACCGAATATCGATGCCATCCAGGAATTCACTCTGATTAAGGGAATTTATCCGGCCGAGTACGGAGGGATCGCCGGAGGCACAATCAACGTCGCGATCAAGTCGGGCACCAATCAGTTGCATGGAACGCTCTTCGAATTTCTACGGAACAACGACCTCGACGCGCGAAACTTTTTCGACAAGACCGGTCACACCGCCCCGCTAAGGAGAAATCAGTTCGGCGCTACGGCCGGAGGCAAAATCATCAAGGACAAGCTCTTCTTTTTCGGCAGCTACGACGGCCTTCGGCTAACGCAGGGAAGCGTCGGCACGACGGTTGTGCCGACTACCGCGCAGGTGAATGGCGATTTTTCCGCCACGGGGAAGAAAATTGTCGATCCGCTGACGCACACTCCATTCGCCGGTGACCAAATTCCGGCATCGAGAATCAATCCGATCGGCCGGGCGCTGGCAGCGTTATACCCAAGCCCGAATTCGCCGGATCCAGCTCGAAACTATGTATCCGCCAATTCCGAGATTTTCCATACCGATCAGTTTTTAGGGCGGGCCGATTACCGGTTGGGCGACAAAGATCAGTTTTTTGCCCACTATGCTCACGCCAAGCTGAACGATGCGGCCGCTCCCATCATTTCGCCATTCGCCGATCACGGATTAGACCGGTCGCAAAGCGCGGTGCTGGCATACACTCACAGCTTTTCGTCATCGATTCTGAACGAGGCTCGTTTTGGGTACACCCGCATTGCGACCAATCATGCATCGCTGTCCCCCGACCCCAACTTTGCGGCGAGCGCAAATATTCCGGGCGTTACACGCGACCCTGCGTTCGCGGATGTACCGGCGGTGAGCGTTTCCGGCTATGCGGGCCTCGGCACGGCGGTGACCTCACCGTACTTCAACGTCCAAAACAACTTTGAATATGTCGACAACTTCTTCGTGGTCAAAGGAAAACATTCGTTGAAGATGGGCATCGACATCCTCCGGGTACAGAAACTACAGGAGATTCCGGAGACAAAGAAGGGCTCGTTCACCTTTGATGCCAATTATTCGGGCGACAATTTTGCCGATCTCCTGCTCGGTGTGCCGCGCACCACTGCCGTCGGACAATCCCCCTATGTCGCGACGGGAAATCTTAGGACGTGGAATCTGCCCAGCTACATTCAGGACGACTGGCGGATTTTACCCAACCTCACCCTCAATATAGGCTTGCGATACGAATACATCGGGGCGCCGGTCGATGTGCGTGGAAGTGCGATCAGCTTTAACCCTTATTCGAATATGTTTCAACCTGCGCCGCTAACGCCGGGCAAATCGATTTACCACACCGATAAGAACAATCTGGCGCCACGGTTTGGCTTCGCTTACCGGCCTTTCAAGGACGCGAAAACGGTAGTGCGAGGCGGATACGGCTTGTTCTACACCGCGAATAACTACGATGAGTTTCTGTTTCTGCCATATAATCCGCCCTTTGGTAACGTTCTCACCTACAACAGCTCGCCCACGACCCCCACGCTTTCGTTGAGCAACCCCTTTCCCAGCGGGCTCGGTACGCCTCCCACTCCGACCGCTTATGGCGTCGCGCCCGATTTCAAAATCGGATATGTGCAGTTCTATACGTTTGGAATCGAACGCGAAATTATGCGCGATACCGTGTTAGAGATCAGCTATGTGGGCAACAAGTCGACGGATCTAGCAAAAGCTATCAACGTGAACTATGCGCCTGCAGGGCCAGGGGCGGTACAGCCGCGCAGGGTCGCCCGCACCGACCTCGCGAACGTAGTCGTCACATTCCCTTCGAGTAACGCTACCTATAATTCGCTGCAAGCGCAGTTAGAGCGGCATTTCTCTAACGGTTTGTATCTGTTGACCAGCTATGCCTATGGCAAAGCGCTTGACGATGTCGCCGGCTCGCAGGGCGACAAAGGATCTGCCACGGCGCAGGACCCGCTGTGTGTGAACTCTTGCGAGAAAGGGCCGCCGGCCTATGATCTGCGCCAGCGGTATACGCTCAATTTTGTTTACCAACTCCCATTCGGGAAAGGCAGGGCGTTCCTAAACCGGAGTGGGCTGGTGAATGAGATAGCGGGCGGATGGGAAGTGGGGACCATCTTTGGCGCCCAGACGGGTCAGTTGCTGACCATCACCGAATCCGGCGATCCCATTAATACGGGCCAAGGGAATGCCCGTCCGAATTATGTTGGCGGACCGGTTCAACTCTCCGATCCGACCATCAATCGCTTTTTCAATACAAGCGCATTTGTAGCAGCACCCCTTTATACGCCTGGGAACGCCGGGCGTGGGATCTTAAGTGGCCCCGGACTTGTAACGTGGGATTTCTCGGCTTATAAAACATGGGTCCTGCGCGAACGCAGCCAACTGCAATTGCGGAGTGAATTCTTCAACGTTCTCAACCACACGAATTTCGGAAGCCCAGGCACGGTTCTGGGGACCAGTACTTACGGCGTGATTACCGGCGCCGGTGCATCCCGAGATATCCAATTTGCGCTGAAGTACAGCTTCTAAGGGTGCTGAAAATAACGTTGACTTCCAGGTGATGAATCGCAAAGCTCTCCTTCGTCAATATCAAGAGCTCCTGCTGGACGGGATTGTGCCCTTTTGGATGCGGCACGGGGTGGATCGGGAATACGGAGGCGTCTTGTCCTGCATGACGGAAGACGGCGTGCAAATCAGCGCGGAAAAATACATATGGTCACAGGCGCGCTTCATTTGGACCTGCTCGGCACTCTATAACCGGATTGAGCGCAGACCGGAATTTCTCGAGCGCGCACGAGAGACTATCGATTTTCTGCTGCGGTTCGGCCGCGATTCGGAAGGCCGTTGGGTCTATCGAACGACACGCGAAGGCGAGGTGATTGAGGGTGCCACGAGCATCTATTCGGACTGTTTCGTGGTCTACGGCCTCAGCGAGTACTGCCGAGCGATGCCGGATGAAGAGCTGCTGCAAATTGCGCGCGATACGTTCGGTCGCATTCGATCCCGGATAGAAGCTCCCGATTTCTCCGCAACCGCGCCCTACCAACTGCCGCCCAACCGCCGCAATCACGGCTTGCCAATGATTCTGACCGAGGTCGCCAATGAACTGGCTCTCACAACAGGCGATCCGGCGGTGGCATGCGCCGCTGCCGGGTATGCGGCGCGCGTCATGGACCGATTCGTCCGCCCGGACCGGCGCTGTCTATTAGAGTTTCTCGATCGCGAATATCGCGAGATAGCCCCTCCCGAAGGGACGTTCGTCATGCCCGGACATGCCATCGAATCGATGTGGTTCGTCATGCGTTGTGCGCTGGACCGAAAGGATGCATCGATGCTCCAGCGCGCCGCCGAAGTCATCGAGTGGCATTTGCAAAAAGGCTGGGACGAAGAGTACGGCGGCTTATATTTGGGCGTCGACGTAGAAGGTCGTCCGCCGTTTTTCGAACATTCCGAAAAGAAGATCTGGTGGCCGCACGCCGAATCGCTCTACGCGCTGCTGCTGGCCCATGCAACCACCGGCGGGTCTTGGTGCGCTGAATGGTACCAGCGGGTCCACGAGTGGTCTTTCGAGCACTTTTCCATGCCGCAGATAGGCGAATGGCGGCAGCGGCTCGACCGTAGAGGAGACCCGCTGGATTCCTTCATCGCTTTGCCGGTAAAAGACCCATTTCATCTTCCACGCGCAGTCATACTTTCCATTCAACTCCTGAAAGATACGCAATGATGCAATTCAACCAACTTTACAAATTGGCGCTAATTCTGCTTCTTCCCGGTTCCCTCCCCGCCATGAAGAGCGATCCATTCTGCCCGAACTGCGCGGCTACGCGAGATTATTTTCATAAGCTTTGCGACTACATTGCCGCGGAAAAGGGCGACGTCGGTGAGATCTTCACCGGCGGGTATTATATGCGCGACCTGGTTGCCGGGTCTGAGATCTACGGAAACGAGCAATATCTGAAGACCGCCATTGCCTATGCCGACCAACTGGTTGGCAAGCAATCCGCCCGCGGCTACTGGGGGACCGGGTATGGCCGCATCTATCTGGCCGATACGGGCAGCGCGCTTGGCCTTTTCATTGTGCTTTATCCGCATGTCGATCACGAACGCCAACAGCGGTATCGCGAGTCCGTCCAGCGTTACGTTGACGCGATCGGCAAGGACGGCATGGTTCTGCCGTCAGGCGCTATCGACGTCGGGCTGAAGGTAGGTCCAGATGGTCGTGCGACTGATCCTTACAAGGAAGCCTACACCATTTCCTCCGCGCTGACCGGGGGCGAGATTTACACTTGGCTTTACCACATTACGAAAAAGCACGAGTACCGGGAGGTGGCTTATCATGCCCTGAGCTGGGTGCTGTCCACCATCCGCCCTGACGGCGTCATCCCGTACAATCATCCCGGCGGCGGATCCGATTTACGCAAGAAGAACGATGCGACGAACGACTACAACCTTTGGCAGCGTTCTTTGTTTCTTACCTCGGCATATGTCGGTGAAGGATTGATATCGTTTGACCTGTATTGCGATCAATCAAAATGGAAAGAAGAACTCCGCACTCGCATCAAGCCGCACATTAATTATGTTCTGGAGCATCAGAACCCGAATGGCACCTGGGGCGTCGATGGGCCGTGGGATCAAAAGCGCAGCCCCGGCATCGTCAACCTTCTGACCTGGTATTACGATCACGTCGAAAAGGATCCGCGCATCCCCAAGGCGGTCGAGCGCTTCGACCAATTTATTTTGACGCCCGCCCATGCGAAGGTATTTGGCATGCTCAACGATGGAGCCACGCCTTCTGCGAAAGACCGTATTTCTTATGACTGCGTTACGGGACTGACGGGCCGAGCATTGGCGGACATCATCCGTCCGGGTATCGATGCGGAGTGGTAGGCGGCCAAACGTGGCGAGATCCATTAAAGTCAAAGCGCACATTCTCCGCAACACGAAACTCGAAGGCTGGGACGAGACCATTGCCGGCCGCTGGACTTATCGAGACCTGGCTGCGGACCCGGATTGGTTTCGGGGCTGGATCAGTTTTGATGCGGTGACATTTAATCCACAAGACCAGCGGGTCTATTGCGGCATGAATTCACTCGATGGCGACCTGCTCTATCGTTTCCACCCGGATACCAGTGAGTTCGAGTGTCTCCAGACACGCGCCTGGGCGGACGCTTACGATGTCAAGATTCACCGGACCATTCTGCACAATCCAAGCGACGGCTGCTTGTATTTCGGCACGTCGCTGTTGCACGACCTCGATCAACAGCAGAAGGCCGGAGGGGGCAAACTGGTCCGGTTTGATCCCGCGCAAGGAAGCTATGAAATCCTGGCGGTTCCGGCGCCCCGGCTTTACATTCAATCTATCGCCGCTGATTGGCAGCGCAATATTGTGTATAGCTTCACCTATCCCTCGGAAGCAGTGTTTAAAACACATTTGGCCACTGGCGATTCCCTACCGGTAGCTTATCTGGGAAATGCAATACTTTTTGCACAACCGCACACGGCCGTGGTGGACCGCCAGGGCTGGTTATGGGGCACCTGCGCCGAAACCAGAGCCTGGGATGAAAACTTCGGACGCGAACCTGTGCGGCTCTTCAAATACCATCCGGACACGGGCTGCTTTATGGTTTTTGATTGGGGACTTTCGCGCGTGGATCACACAGAGCAACTGGCGCCGAATCCCACACAAGGAGGCGATCTGAATGGCGTTCTTGCTGAAACACGCCATAAGCAGGATTTTGGTTTTTGCGACTCGATGGCCTATGACGGCGAGCGTTACATCTACGCCGGGACCGTTGCGGGCGTCCTATGCCGGATCGATACCACGACAGGCAAAGTAGAAAAGATCGCTAATGCGATCGGTTCGGGGCGCTTCCCTGCCCTCACAATCCGCAATGGAGTCCTCTACGGCTCGGGCGGCATGCACGGTGACACGCAATTGATCCGCTGGGACATGCATAGTGACGCGATCGAGTGGTATCCGGATCTGACTGATTCGTCCATCGGAGAGCGCCCGGCGCGTGTTCACGAATTAACCGTCGACGATCATGGCCGCATTTACCTCGGCGAAAACGATAACCACAAACGCTCCAGTTATCTTTGGGCTGTTGAAATCGACTAACTCATTGGCGGCGCGTTTCACGATCGCAAAGTTTCGTTGGATTGTGGCCGGGCTATTGCTGTTTTCGACGATGATCAACTATACAGATCGCGTCACGCTGTCCGTTCTGATCGGCAGCATACAACGGGATCTGGGACTGAACGACTTCGACTACTCGCAAGTCCTGGCGATTTTCCTGTTTTCCTACGCCGTCATGTATGCCATTTCGGGTTACGTGGTGGACCGACTTGGCACACGGCGCGGCTTCGCGATCTTTGCGTTTGGCTGGTCCGTTTCGCAGATGCTTCATGGATTGATCAGCAGCAAATGGTCGCTCGCCGGATGCCGCTTTCTCCTTGGACTGAGCGAACCGGGCAACTTTCCGGCGGCCACAAAGGCGATTCGCGAATGGTTTCCAGTGGGCGAGCGCGCGCTAGGCGTCGGCATTTTTAATGCCGGGTCTTCGCTGGGCGCGGCTTTGGCTTCGCCTTTAGCGGCCGGGCTGGCAGTTCGCTTTGGCTGGCGGGCGGCTTTCCTGTTCACTGGAGCTCTAGGGCTCGTTTGGCTCGGGTTTTGGCTGCTCCTCTACCAGCCACCCTTTTACAGCCGATGGCTCTCTCCAGGAGAACGGGCCACCGTGCAACCGCCTAGCAAACTCCCCAAACGGATCGCGGGCCCGAGTCCATGGTCGAAGCTGCTTCACAATCGCGCGTGCTTGATTTTGATGCTGGTGCGGTTTCTATCCGATCCCGTTATCTATTTCGTGATTTTCTGGCTCCCCGCGTACTTAGAAAAAGAGCGCCATTTCGATCTGGCGACCATTGGACGATACGCCTGGATGCCGTATGTGTTCGGCGATGTTGGATACATCGCCGGCGGTTGGCTTTCCGGTTGGCTGATCAAGCGCGGTTTTACGCTTTCCTCGGCGCGCAAAGGAGCCATGGCAGTTGGCGCATGCCTGCTGCCGGCAGCCATCCTCGCCCCGCTCGTGCAGGCGCCGGGCGCGGCTATCGCGGCGATGTGCGTCGTGGTGTTCGGCAATGCCGTCTGGGTTGCAAACCTTCTCACTCTGCCTGCGGATCTGTTCGAGGAAGCGGCTGTGGGGACTGGCGCGGGACTGGCCGGAATGGCCGGGTCTTTCGGAGGAATTTTGGCGAATATAGCAATCGGCTACGTGGTGTCGCGATTCTCTTACTTGCCAGTATTCGTACTCGCAGGAGTGGTGCACCCCATTTCCGTACTTTTGATTTACCGGCTCATTCCGGCGAAATCATTTATCGTGCAGAACCCTTCGATTCAAGAAACCGCTTCCGCTTTTTAAAAAAATGTATAAAAAATCCACAACATCGCTCTCGCGCAGACGGCTGCTTGGCAGTGCACTTGGAGCGGCAGCAAGCGCCACGTTTGCATCCGGGGCGAATTCGTCCGGCACGCCGAAACCATTCCGAAGCATTCTTCTGCCTTCGCGCGCCCCGTTGCCATTGAAGACGGCGGCTAACGAGCTGGCACAAAAAACGGGCGCCGCGATCTCCGAGCGGGCTCATATGGGAATGCGGGTATCTCACGAAATCGTGTTGGCTGTTGGGGAAGAGGTGCGGTACTACCCGACCGCTGCCTCCCGGGTGCCGGCTGGAACGCGGGAGTGGGAGTTAGTTCACAACGTCGATGACGGCCTGCTCATCGCAGGTAGTACAGCCCGTAATGTCTGCAAAGCGGCGCTCGGTTGGATGGAGAACCCGGTGCGCGAGACTGGCCGTTTATCTACCTACGCGATCGAAGAACGCTTCACGATGTGGGACAACTCACTGAACCAGATGTACCGGTTCTCGAAGGGCTTCGACCGCCAATGTCACATCCGCGAAATCGCTCGGCTAGGTCACACCGGGATCGAGGTCAACCGCTATGCCGATCCCGGCGGTTATCATGTCATTCATCGCAAGTTTGTACACGATTCCTACGCTTGGTATCTGAGCTACGCGCCCGCGCTTGACGCCTTCGTCGAAAGCTCTCTCACGCAGGGCATCTATCACCCTGAAGAACTCGCTGCCAATCTTGCCGATTTCCGGGAGGCTGCCGGGATCGCGCGCAGCTACGGTTTAAAACCCGGATTCGTTTGCTACGAGCCACGTTGTGCCGCTGAAGCCATCTTTGACCGCTATCCCGGTTTGCGAGGTTCGCGCACCGATCATCCTGGCCGCAGTCTGGAGCCACGCTACGCCTTGGACATCGCCAACCCGCGGGTACTGGAGCACTATGCCGAACTTCTAACGAACCTAATGAAGGAGGCTCCGGACCTGCGGTACCTCGTGTACTGGACGCAAGATAGTGGATCGGGTCTTCCGTTCGCACAAAAACTCTATTTCGGGCCGAACGGGTCGTTCTTGGCCCGATCGAAGACCATCGAGAAAATTAATTTCGATTTCTCGAGAACGCTGGTCGAAGCGGGCCGGAAAATTAATCCGGAATTCGAAGTGATCATGGAAATCGGTCACGAATACACCGAAGACGAGCGCAAACGGATTACCGGTGAGCTGCCGGATGGAGTGACCTTATCCCATCCGCTGGCCGGTTCGCTCCTGAAAAATGCACCGCCTGGCGGAGTGGAGAAATTTATTCGCGAGGATCGTGAGGACAAGGTGAACCCTTACGTCACTGTGACTGTCTCCGGGGGATTCGACGCGGAGCCGATTATCGGAGTTCCCGCGCCCGGTTTGCTGATGCAGAAGCTATCGTATCTGGAGCCGCTCAATCTGCGGCGCGTCTTCACCACGGGGGGCACCTTTTCGCCGCCTCAATGCCTCTTCCAAATCAATCAGGAACTATACGCCGAGTTCCTTCGCGGCGGCGTCACGGACTTGGCGAGCTTCCTTCTGCAAACGGCTTTGCATTGGTGCGGCGGCGATAACGAGAGCGCGCACTTGCTAGCGGAGGCGTGGGAGGCGGGCGATACGGCTATCGCGTCGTGGCCTAAGCTGAGCTGGTATTCGGCCGGACCAGGCCAAACACAGGCACGTTGGATCACGCGGCCGCTAGTGCCTGACCTCACGAAACTCGATCAGCGGGAGCGGGCAGCCTGGGAGCGTGCACTGTTCACTTTACCGTGGGATGTCGGACGATGGAATATCGCCTTCGAAGGCGGCATTCGCCTTTTTCAGGATGAAGATTTGGATCGGGCCGTCCAGGTTTTCGATCAGCAAATGATTCCCGGACTCGAAAAGACAATCGCCATTCTCAATCGGGCGATGCAAAGCAGTCCGAAGCCGGTGATCGAGGATCAACGAGATCGCTACCTGGGCCTGCTGCTTCGATCAAAAGGCGATCGCAATCTGTTCGATGGGCAAGTGGCCATCAATTACTATCTACTGAAGCATGATAATCCGGAAGCACAACGGCAGCGGCTGCGGAAAGCAATCGAGGCCGAAGCCGCAAACACGAAACTTTGGATTCAGGCGCTATCGGATTCGAAGACGGTCTTCTTTCATACCACGACCAGAGAGGAAACGCCGTTTCTCTACAGGACCCCGATCGACGATCTCAAACTGAAACTCAGTGTAATGGAAGCCCATAAACACGATGAGCCTGGGCCCGACTTGAAAGAGATCGCCAGTCCGAAGCCCAAACTGCAGTTTTCGGCGGTTCAATGACCCAGTCCTATTTCATATTTTAAGCATTTCTGCTCTCGCTCGACCAGAGAAGCGGGAAGGGCGCACAGCCCGGCGAAAGAGCGCCGTTGAACGGGCCGTTAGCGCTATAGGGACCAAATTATTGTTAGTTTTCTCTTTACAAGAAACGAGAACGCGGATAACTAAACAAGTCTGCAAGTCGGGGAGGTTCGCCCATGTCAGGTCTTTTTCCGCGCAGCCAAGTATGCCCGGTTCGGCGTGTGGCGGTTCACACGGTTCTGTCCGCGCTTTTAGCCGTGGCCTGCGTCGCACAAAATGACGGTTACCGGAACTATTAGCGGTACCGTCCTGGACCCTTCCGGACAAATCGTTCCCGCCGCGAACGTCACCCTGTCGAGCGAGAAAACGGGCGACCGGAGAACCGCAGCCGCCAACGGCAGCGGCTTTTTCAATTTCGTTGCCGTGCCGCCGGACATGTATTCCCTGCGGGTCGAAACACGGCGGCTTCAAGACGTACCAGCAGACCGGCATTGTCTTGACGGCAAACGGCAGGTTCGAGCTCGGGAACGTCCCGCTGCAACTCGGTTCAGTGACTGAAACCATCAGCGTAGAGGCCCAGACAGCGGCTCTGCAGACCGACAGCTCCGAACAATCGGCCGAGCTATCGAACCGGCAGCTTGAAAATCTGACGGCGCGCGGACGCGATGTGGTCTCGCTGCTTCGCACTATTCCGGGTGTCAGCAGCACCCACAGCGAACCCAGAACCGGCTGGTTCGACGGCTGGAACGGCTTGGTTTGCAGGTCGTTGTCACACCCGCTAAACCATGCCCGATCCGGCTCTACAGAACCGTCCGCGTGGACGCCCCTTTAAATGTCTCGAGCGTGGAATCGATTGCAAACACAAGCGCTTATAAATCGGTGGTTTTCGAAGGAATGCGCGCCAATGCCGCATGATCTAGAATCGGAGGAGCCACGCAACCCGGGCGCGTAGCTCAGTTGGTTAGAGCGCCTGCTTCACACGCAGGAGGTCGCAGGTTCGAGTCCTGCCGCGCCCACCATTCATTCAATTGCTTACGGGTATTCGAAAAAATACTCGTGTTCAAAAAATGTTCAAATGATTTGAGGTTGACCTTTACGCTTTGTATACAGGTGGCGCTACGGGCCTCAATCCACGAGGAAATCCACGGCCACCCTGCCATCAGGGGCATAACGCGTCGTACGTACTCGTAGAACCATATGAACGCAAAGTCGAGTATCCCGCGGCTTTTCTCGTCCCGATCACATGCCCATACAATCTGCTGAAAGTTAGTATTCTCTATGTCGTTGAGCAGGTGAATAATTTCTAGATAAATTTGCGATTGGGCTCTTTGCTTGGCGTTTCTTGGTTTGGCTTTTTTTATGAGACCGGAAATTGCCTTCATGAGATTTGCCAGGATTTTCTCCTGTACGCTGGACGCTGCCAAGCTGAAGAAGAAAACGGCACTCTGGACCGCGGTTTCAGTTGCCTTGTCAGCGGTGTCTAGCATCACCTGAGGCTTGATCGGTTTTTGAGTAGTGAAGCTTCGGCCGCGAGGCTTGTTCTGAATATGCCCCCAACGCCGTCGCAGTGAAGAAGATGCCGAGAGCAATGCCGACCACTATCGAAAC
>DASYAX010000215.1:0-18763 GCA_036501045.1 Bryobacteraceae bacterium | reverse complement strand
CTGGTCCTTGTTGCCCGAAAGATTAATCACGCAGTTGGAAATAATCACGTCTACGCTGTTATCAGGCAGCGGGATATGTTCGATTTCGCCTTTGAGAAATTCGATATTCTCCACGCCCGCCTTGCGTTGGTTCTCATGCGCCAGGGCGAGCATGTCATCCGTCATGTCGAGGCCGTAGGCTTTGCCGGAAGGTCCGACCCCGGCGAGCCGAAAGCAGCACGTCGATACCGCCGCCCGATCCGAGATCGAGGACCGTTTCACCTTCGTTGAGCTTCGCGAGCGCCGTGGGATTGCCGCAGCCGAGCGAGGCTTTCAAAGCCGCCTCCGGTATTTGCCCCGCCTGCGCTTCGTCGTACAGGTTTGAGGTGATGGGGTCGCAGCAGCTTTCGAGTGCCGAGCTGGCCCCGCAGCAGCCGTTAGCGCCGCCACTGGTGACGCGGCGAGCCGCCGCCCCATATTTCTCTTTGACGATTTCCTTAACTTCCATTGCGTTCGTTGCTTTCAAATCCCTTTAAGGGTTTTCACTTGACAAACTCGATAACGCGCCGCTGTATTTCGTCGCGTATCTGCCGCATGGCCGCTTTTCTTTCTTGCGGCGATTGGGCGGCCTGTGGATCTTCGAGCGGCCATGTATGACGCCAGACGATGCCGGGAAAGATGGGACAATTGCGCTCCTTCTGGCGGTCGCAAAGCGTGATGACGTAGTTCACCCGCTGCCCTAGAAACTGGTCCGTCGCCTTGGGTCGATGCCCTGAGATATCAATGCCGACCTCGCGCATGGCTTCGATGGCATCCGCGCAAATCGCTTCCGCAGGCCGATACCCTGCGCTCGCCACATCGAAGCGATCGCCCGCCAGATCGCGCAGAAATGCTTCCGCCATCTGTGTCCGGCAGGCGTTCGTGCCGCAAAGAAAAAGAACTTTCGGCTTCGGCATGGTGTTTACTTGCAAAGCTGTACAATGGCCTGCGGCTCAATCGCCTTGTTACGGGTGCAGCATTCCGCATAGAGGAAGCCGAGCAGCTCCTGCAGCGCGTCGGCATTGGCGGAATACCAGAGATAGGTGCTTTCGCGACGCACCTTCACGAGGTCTTCATTTTTCAGCTTGTCGAGGTGATGCGAGAGGGTGGAAGGCGGAATATCCAGCTCCCCGCCCACATCCCCGGCAATCATTCCGCCCGGATGCGCCGAGAGCAGCAGCCGCATGATGCGAAGGCGCGGCTCCGTTCCCATCGCGGAAAACATATCCGCGTACCGCGCCACATCGGGTTCAGTCTTCGCTTTTGCCATCAGTCCCATTCCTCTTCATCCCAGGTGTCGAAAGAACAGAGCAGGCAGCCTTCGGGAGATTGTTCCTTAAGTTCGTTCAACACAGCGTCCGTCAGAACCAAATCCACAGACGAATTGCCGCTTTGAAGAGCGTGGCCGCAGGAAGGCAGCCCGGCCGTGCCGTTTGAAGGCTTGCCCTGTTCCATAGTTCTATAATTGCCGAAACATAAAGATCTGTCAAGAGGGTGGGCTAGAATTTACTTGATCATTCGCAGCACGGCCGCTGCTGCTGAATCGGCGGGCATTTGCTCTTCGACGCCGCGGCCCGCGCAGCATCCGGCGAGCTTGCCGTTGATGACAACCGCAGGTACGCTTTTCACGCCATGCTGTGCGGCGCGGCTAGCAATGGCTTCCTGGTGCATGTCGTGCACGATGACTTCATGCTCCGAGCCTCTTCGGAGGCAAAAGGAGTCCAGATATGGATCGGAGCGGCAGTTTGGTCCATCCAACCGGGAATCACGTCCGGAACGACCCCGATGATGGAATAGGTTTCCCCGTTGATCCGGACGGTCTTACCGAGGACTCCCGGATCGCCGCCAAAACGGGTCTTCCAAAATTGGCGGCTGATGATGGCGACATGGTGCCCGCCGTATACGTTCTCGGCTTCAGAAAACAGACGTCCCAGAATGGGGCGGATCCGCAGCAGCTCAAAGTAGGTTCTCGACACCAGGCCGACGATCGTCTCTTCGGCCTGATTGGAACCGAGAATTCCGCTGACGTTCTTCCGCCAGTCGTCATAGACGATCAATCCTTCGAAGCTGTGAGCATTCGCGGCAAAATCCCGCATGTCCAGTACGGAAGGGCCGCCCGCATTGCCTATGGGCATCCCGTTCTTCGTGGACCAGACCCGTACGAGTCGATCGGATTCGGGGAATGGCAGCGGCCGCAGCAGTGCCGCGTCCACCGTGCGAAAAATCACCGCGTTGGCGCCGATGCTGAGAGCCAAAATCAAGATGGCGACGATCTCATCCCTCCCCGACAGGCCGCATGATGAGGGCGATGGTCCTCACCGCCTCTTCCCAATTCGACTGCTCTCTCGAAAGCTGCCGCTTTCCCGCCACCGTGAGCCTGTAATACTTCGCGCGCCGGTTTGCTTCCGATTGCCTCCACTCCGACGCCAGCCATCCTTCTCGTTCAAGCCGATGCAACGCCGGGTACAGCTAGCCGTGTTCGATTTGCAAGGCATTCTCCGATCTGGCGCGTAGGGCCTGGCCAATGCCATGGCCATGCTGCGGACCCCACTGGAGCGTTCGCAGAATCAACATATCGAGCTGACCCAGGAAACTCTCCCGGCCGCAACGGCGGACACTCGAATCGGCTGCTCGCTAAAGAGCCGTTCGCTGAAAGTGGTCGGCCATTTCTTGGCCCACGCCGCCGAATGCCGAATTGATATCGCGGGCGCGCTGCAGAGCAGCCTCAATATGAGGCAGGATGTTCTCATCCCCGATATGCTCCAGAAAATCGGCCCTGTGGAGCAGTTGCGCCGGCTGGTTGCGCGCTCCGCAGAGCAGCAGCGTCCTGCCCGATTTTCGTAATCGCTTTGCAAATACTTCGAGCGCGTGCAGACCCGTGGCATCGATCGCGGTCATATTACGCAGCCGCACAATCACAACGGCCGGAAATGCGTTGAGATCAGTGGTCGCCTCAGCCAGCTTCTCCGTGCTTCCAAACAGAAAAGGCCCATGAATCCGAAGAATGGCGACATATCCGGGAACTTGCTTGTCCTGCAGGATATGCGGGCGGCCGTCCCGAATATATTCTGCCGTTACCGGCGCAACCGTAGTCGTTTCTGAAATCCGATAGATGTACAGCAGCGCCGCCAGAATCATGCCAACCTCGACCGCCACCGTCAGATCAGCCAAGACAGTAAGCGCGAACGTGACGGCCCACACCGCTATATCCGCCTTCGAAAGCCGCACGATCGTACCAATCTCTCGCCACTCGCCCATGTTGTAAGCCACTACAAAGAGAACCGCGGAAAGCGTCGCTAACGGAACGTAGCGAGCCAGAGGCGCCGCCACCGCCAGAATGATGAGCAGCGTGATTGCGTGGATGACTCCCGCTACGGGCGTCCTCGCGCCTGCCCGGATGTTTGTCGCCGTGCGGGCAATCGCGCCCGTCGCGGGAATGCCGCCAAATAAAGGCGACGCGAAGTTGGCCACGCCCTGCGCTAGTAGCTCCACATTCGAATTGTGCTTGGTTGCGCTCATCCCGTCGGCAACCACCGCCGAGAGCAGACTCTCCACCGCGGCAAGGAGCGCCACCGTGAGTGCCGAAGGAAACAAGGGCAGCATCTGGTCGAGCCGGAATTCGGGAATCGAGAATTTCGGAAGCCCCACCGGAATTCCGCCAAATTTGCTTCCGATTGTGTCAATGGGAACGCCCGACAAGACAACGAAAATCGTGCAGACCACCATCGCAACAATCGACCCGGGAATTCGCTTCACGACGCGAGGCAGAAAAAGGATGATGGCGAGAGATGCGATGGAAACGGCAAGAGCCGCCCAGCTAATCGTGCCTATGTGTTCCAAAAGGAGCCGTATACGCGGAACGAAAGCGCTCGGCGCCTTCCCTGTCTTCAGTCCCAGGAAATCTTTTATCTGAGTGGACGCAATGAGCAGCGCTATGCCATTCGTGAAACCAATCGTTACGGGCCGCGGAATGAATTTGACCGCCGCGCCCAGGCGCGTCAGCCCCATGACGACGAGCATGGCACCAGCCATCAAGGTCACTAATGCCAAGCCAGACGTGCCGAATTTCGCGACGATGCCTGCCACGATCACGACGAATGCTCCGGTCGGGCCGCCAATCTGCATGCGCGAACCGCCCAGAGCCGAAATCAAACCGCCCGCGACAATAGCCGTGTACAGACCGGCCTGCGGCGTCACGCCCGACGCGATGCCGAAAGCCATCGCCAGTGGTAGCGCGACCAGCCCAACCGTCACGCCCGCCACCAAGTCTGCTCCAAAATCCCGCCGTGAATAGGCGCGCAAGCAGCGCACCGACTCGGGCAACCATTGCTCTGAAAGATTCATTTATGGATCTTTTCGGCTTTATCGATCGCCTTAAGAGTCGCGAAGACCTCGCTCATATGAGCATGAAAGTAGCGCCGCATGAGGTCGAGAACTTCAATGATGAGCGGGTCGCGCACCGAGTAAAACACCTGATTGCCCGCCTTACGGTTGACGAGAATGTTTTTCGCCCGCAGCACGCCGAGGTGTTGCGAGACGTTTGCCTGCTCCACGCCCAGCCGCTCAATCAACGCGCCAGCCGGCAGCTCACCATTTCGTAGCTGCTCCACAATCGCGATTCGCGTAGGGTGAGCGAGAGCCTGAAAAAAGTCGGCCTTGAACTGACGAAGGGCATCCTGCATTCAGGTATAGAACTATTTGCTAATATTCGTAATATCGAATATAACACAAAGGAAATAGAGGGGCGTCATCTGTTCCAATTGCGGTTGACGGCTTCACGGATCTGCTCGTAGTCACCTGCTTCGCATCGCTCGGCCCCTTTCGGCGGTCCGGGCGCGTGGACCCGAGAATTGGCAATCGAGGTCGGCGGAGCCGCATGCCTGCTCGGGACCTAAATAGTGAATCGTGCCTGGCACTGTCCTGGGAACTGGGCGCGCGCCGCCCGCACGCCCAGCCCCAAAACTGACGTTCGCGTTTGCCGATCCAAACAACAGGAACTAGTTACACAAGGGCAGCTTTTGCCTTGTCGCTATGCCGGGCGAGGTCGTAGCGATCGAGGTTCATGACCTTGTTCCATGCGGCCACAAAGTCTTTCACGAACTTCTCCTTCGATCCTGCGCAAGCATAGACCTCCGCGAAGGCACGCAGTTGCGAGTGCGAACCGAAGATCAGGTCGACCCGTGTTCCAGTCCACTTGAGCGCGTCCGTCTTGTGGTCGTGCCCCTCGTACAAACCTTCTTCACCGGCGGCCGGCCGCCATTGCGTACGCATGTCCAGCAGGTTGACAAAGAAGTCATTCGTCAAAATTCTGGGCGTCTCGGTGAAGACACCGTGCCTGGAACCGCCCGCATTCGCGCCGAGCACGCGAAGTCCGCCGACCAGCACCGTCATTTCCGGGCCGGTCAGCGTCAGCAGTTGCGCGCGGTCCACCAGGGCCTCCTCCGGCTGCATGAACTGGGTCCTGCCGCTAATGTAGTTGCGGAAGCCATCAGCCCGGGGCTCCAGAGGAGCGAAAGAGGCGACGTCGGTTTGTTCCTGAGACGCGTCCATGCGTCCCGGCGTGAACGGTACCTTCACCTCAACGCCTGCGTCTTTCGCGGCCTTTTCGATTGCGGCGTCTCCTCCCAGGACAATCAGGTCAGCAAGTGAGACCTTTTTGCCGAATTCCTTGCGGATGGTTTCGAGCTTGTCAAGCACCTTTGCAAGCTGCTTGGGCTGATTGACCTCCCAATCCTTCTCGGGAGCAAGGCGGATGCGTCCGCCGTTCGCCCCGCCGCGCTTGTCCGAGCCGCGAAATGTCGATGCCGACGCCCAAGCGGTCGAAACGAGATCGGAAACCGAAAGGCCGGAGGCGAGGATCTTCGCCTTCAATGCAGCAGCATCGTTTTCATCGATCAGCGGATGGTCCACCGCAGGGATCGGGTCCTGCCAGATCAGAGTCTCCTTCGGCGTCAGCGGGCCGAGATAACGCGCGATCGGGCCCATGTCGCGGTGCGTGAGCTTGAACCAGGCGCGGGCGAATGCGTCGGCGAACTGATCCGGGTTTTCGTAAAACCGCCGCGAGATCTTCTCATATGCCGGATCGAAGCGCAGCGACATATCGGTGGTCAGCATAGTCGGCACGCGCTTTCTAGTCTTATCGAACGGGTCCGGTACGGTTGCTTGGCCATTCTTGGCCCGCCACTGTTTCGCTCCCGCCGGACTGGTTGTCACCTCCCACTCGTTTTCGAACAAGTTCTTGAAGAACAGGTTGCTCCACTTCGTTGGCGTCTGGGTCCAAGTAACTTCCGGACCGCCGGTGATGGCATCGGCTCCAATTCCTGTGCCGAACTTGCTTTTCCACCCGAGGCCCTGGTCTTCTAGGGCGCCGCTTTCCGGCTCTGGCCCCACCAGCGACGGGTCACCGGCGCCGTGGGTCTTGCCAAAAGTGTGGCCGCCGGCGATCAGCGCGACGGTCTCTTCGTCGTTCATGGCCATGCGGAAGAACGTCTCGCGGATATCTTTCGCCGCCGCGACCGGGTCCGGGTTACCGTTCGGACCTTCCGGATTGACGTAAATCAGGCCCATCTGAACCGCGCCGAGCGGCTCCGCCAGTTGACGCTCGCCGCTATAACGCTCATCGCCCAGCCACGTCCCTTCTGGACCCCAGTAAAGCTCCTCGGGCTCCCACACGTCGGCGCGTCCCCCAGCAAAGCCGAAGGTCTGGAAGCCCATCGATTCCAGCGCGACGTTGCCGGCGAGAACCATCAGGTCGGCCCACGAGATCTTCTCGCCATATTTCTGCTTGATGGGCCACAGAAGGCGACGCGCCTTATCCAGGTTCGCGTTGTCCGGCCAGCTATTCAGCGGCGCGAAGCGTTGCTGCCCTGCGCCAGCGCCGCCGCGGCCGTCGGTAATCCGATACGTCCCGGCGCTGTGCCATGCCATGCGAATCATCAACCCGCCATAATGGCCGAAATCGGCTGGCCACCAATCCTGGGAGTCTGTCATAAGGGCATGCAGGTCCTTAATCACCGCGTCGAGGTCAAGGCTTTCAAACGCCTTGGCATAGTCGAACCCATCGCCCATGGGGTCGGACAAGCTGGAGCTCCGGTGAAGAACCGAGATGTCGAGGGCGTCCGGCCACCATTCGCGATTCCTGCGCCCGCGCGCGCCGTGCGCTACCGGGCACTTCGCGGCGCCTGTTACAGTTCGACCATTGTTGGCGACAGCCGCCGCTGCCTCTGTTACTTCTTTTTCCATCTGTTTAATCCTTCCTTTGAATTAGAAATCCTTAGCGGGGAAACGCGCCGCGGCGCGCACCTGGCGCATAGGCCCCGGAAAATGAGTTCGTATTCGCGAAGCACCCGCTTGCCGAGCGAGGCTGCGGCAGGCCGGGGCACGTCGTACCAGTCCACATCCTCGACATTGCCGCAGCGGTCGCAGATGAAGTGGTAATGCCGCATGCCTTTCGCATCAAATCGCGCGGCGCGGCCCTCCATGGCCACTTCACGCACCAAACCAGCCTGCACCAGGTCTCGCAAATTGTTATAAATCGTAGCTCTGGAAGAGCGCGGGTCGACGCGGTTAATAGCTTCGAAGATCTCCGCCGCTGTGGGATGCCCGGCTTGCTCCATCAGAAACGCCATGACAGCGTAGCGCTGCGGAGTGCTTCGCAGACCGCTGCCCGCCAGGGAGCGTGTGATTGCATCGGAGTCCATGAACCAAACTTGTTTAGATTATATCTAATCTGAAATTTAGTCAAGGTGTTGCAGCGCCCTCTGAAGATGTCAAACGGGAGCAAGCCTAATCGCGGATTGACGAGCACTTTCATTGCGGGCCGGAAGACGAACTTCTGAGTCGGGCGTCATCCAGTACCAAGCTTTAGGCGCGGGCAAGTTCTGCGGTAACTGCCAAGTCCGGTTATTGCATCAGTACGCTTCCACCACTCGGAAGTTGTCGCGAACGAGCGCAGCTACTTGAGCACGTATTAAACAGTGATTTTCAATTGCCGGCTGGGCGCTCGATGTGTTCGACCGTGTATACCGGTAATGTGTCCTCTTGCTGTTTCAGTTCGAGACCGAGTTTGCCCAGGACCGTGAAGATTGTAGGCAGCCCAGCGACGGGGTTGGCTCCCGCCGTGACGCCAGGTGGCGGAGGGGGCAGCCGCATGGGGGCCCAGCCTTCCGTGTTTACGGTGAACAGCCCGCTGAGTGCCGTACGGTTCACGACCGGTAAGTCTGTCCAGTTCTCAATATAATGGGCCATGTCGTCCATATCAATGGCTTTTGCATGCAGAGGATGGCCAAAGCCGATTATGAAGCTATGGCAACCTTCCGGGTCCGTATCGAAAGTGCATTCCTCATCGGTAACAGGCGACCTCTGGAGCTTCGGGCCTCCGCTGGCTACAGAGAGAGCATAAACTGACATCCTTTTGTTCTCAACCCGCATTACGAGTTTGAAACGATCGGCAAGCAATCGGCGAATCATATGTTGCGCTCGGCGTCGCACTTCGTCGTTCTTAAGGCCGAAGGGAACGGCGTTGGCGGCCGCTTTCGCTTCAATATCGTACCTCTCGGGAGCGGTCCAGTCGGGAAGGCCTAAAAGACGAGGCGAAGGGTTGGTTGGTACGTCGTACGCGTAACTCAAGAGCGTAAGCACAGGGACCGCTCTGGCAACCAAGTCACCGTTAGGCAACACTCGCATGCGTGCGTTACGCGGGTCGGCGAAGTGGGAAGGCTTGATGGTGATCGTTAGAAATTCTTGCGGCTGAGCAATGGCAGGCAGAATGAGGAGCAAATAGACAACCGCTTTGCAGAACACGTACGATCCGCCCTCCTTCCGGGATTTGACGGCTGCAAAGCAGAGTTTGTTCCTGAAGGATCCGCAGATCAAGCGAGTAGGTCGGCATGAGCGTATCCACCGGTTCGTAATGAACCAATCGGAATCCAGCCTTCATGGCGGCGTTGGCCGATGCTTCATTGCTGGGCGCGGTTCGTACGATTGCTGCATGGGCATTAGTAGCCGTCCGAAGGTACTCGCAAATCAGGCGCAACGCCCTAACGGCCATGCCTTGGCCACGCCATTCCGAAAATACGCCGTACGAGATGGTGATCTGCCCATCACTCGCGAACAACTGCCGGAGGTTGCCAAAGTTAACCGTACGGTCCGCGAGTATGTGAAGCAAGTCGAACGCGAGAACGTCATCCCGGAGCTGGCCCGGATTTTTGATCCGTCACCGAGCGAAGCGGAAGGTGAACCTAAACCGCGACGCACCTATCGGAACTCGCCACCGATGAAGATCTCGACTACAGACCCAGAAGCAGCAGGTATTCTCCGCTCTTCTTGCCGCATCCAAAACCAGCTCTTTCAACACCTCGGCGTGTTCAACAGAACCTTGTGGTGAAACTGAAGATGATTCGCGGAACGCAATGAATTCGCGATCAAGCCTCTTCACCTCCTCTACGCAGGTTCTGAGCATGATAATGATATGCTCCAACGACTCTGCTCCGAGGCTTTCCTTGATCCTCCCGAGTATCTGGTCGAAAGGCGCCCGAATTTGAGCCGCGAAGCTGCCTTCAGGACTTTTCGCAGAATAGGGTCTTAGACAAACCTTCCATATCCAGTTGGTGCTGAAGTGCATCGAGCGGATTGTCGTCTATCGGCACTGACCGGCTGACGTTAACATGCACGGGACACAAATTTTCACGGTCACCTCATTGTCTTCACGTCCCGATCTGGGAGATTACTCCTGATAAACGCCTGAGGTGCGGCGACCCACTTTGACGGGAAGTCGACATGTCGGACAAGTGGCGCATCAACTACTCGCGGGTCGTCGCAATGTGTAGATCAATCGCCACATCGCCGTTTTGCGCGACCTTATGTGCGCCGAGAGGTCACATCGGCGAGGAGCGCGTTTTCCGGCCACGTGGATATCATCACGTTGCACAAAGATTCCCTTTGTGACACGTTTCAGCGCTCAGCCTCACGGCTCGGCGACAGCGCTTCGATAATCCGACAGTCCGCGATAATTCCGTTGCCCTGACAGCAGTTGTTTAAACGTCGCAGTTCCTTGGCGAGGCGCTTTAGGTCGGAAATTTTCTGCTCGATCTCGATTAGATGCTGGGCGGTGATGCGGTCCACTTCTGCGCACTCCTCATCTTTCTGAGAAGACAGGCGCAGAAGATCGCGAATTTGATCGAGTGTAAATCCCAAATCCCGGCAGCGGCGAATGAACCGCAAGCGGCGCATATGTTCGTTGCTATAGGTCCGGTAGTTTCCTGCCGTTCGGGATGGCACCGGCAACAGCCCGATTTGCTCGTAATACCGGACCGTCACAACCTTGGTTCCGGTCCCCTTAGCCAAGTCTCCAATGCTAATCCGCTCTTTTCCATTCATCGCTTGACACTATAGTGACTATAGCCTTTATGCTGGAGGAAGAGCTGTGAGCGCGAATTGCTGTACCCACACGCATGAAGGTCAACGGCCTGATAGCCGCTATCGCCGCGTGCTGCGGGCTGTGCTTGCCATTAACGGCGCCATGTTTCTGATTGAAATCACCGCCGGTGTGGTAGCGCGTTCCGCATCCTTGCAGGCGGATGCGCTCGACTTTTTAGCAGACGCCGCCAATTACGGAATTAGTCTGTTCGTCGTCGGTATGGCACTTCGCTATCGGGCCAGCGCAGCGCTGGCCAAGGGCGTGACGATGGGACTTTTTGGCTTGTGGGTGTTGAGCACGACCTTCTGGCATGCCGCGTCCGGAACTGTACCGGAGGCCGCGACAATGGGCGCGGTCGGTATCGCAGCGCTCTTGGCCAATGCCGCAGCTTTCGCGTTGTTGTGGGCTTACAGGGGCGGAGACAGCAATATGCGATCTGTGTGGTTGTGCTCGCGCAATGATGTCATCGGCAATTTCGCCGTGCTGCTGGCGGCCTTGGGAGTATTCAATTCAGGTAAAGGCTGGCCTGACATTTTCGTTGCCCTCGTCATGGCTTGTTTCGCTCTGCAGGGGGCGTGGCTCGTCATTCGTCTTGCGCTGGCGGAGCTGCAACTAAGGCACGGTCCACATGTTCCGGCTTAATCCGTTTGCGCTGCAAAGTGTTGGAGTTTGGACACGAGCACACGAATGAACGCAATAAAATCTCTGTTCTTCACATCACTGTTTTTCTGCCCGGGAAACGTCTCCGCCCAGTCGGTCCAGAAAGAGCTTGAGCCTGCGGCAATCGTCGAGCTTGGCGGAGCGGCCGGGCGGGACCTCAAAGGTGGGGGGGCAAGCTTCGGCGGGGACCTCGCGGTTGAGTTTACCCCGATTGAGAAGTGGTTAGAGATTGAAGCAGGCACTACGCCGCTCTTCCGCCGTCACTCGACAGAATGGGATACGGACCTTCTCTTCAAGAAGCCCTGGACCCTCTCAGAAAAAGTGGAATTTATGTTCGGCGTTGGTCCGGAGTGGATACATACGAGAGCGTATGGCGTGACAAAGAACTCGCTCGGCGGCGAAGCGGTGCTGGACTTTATGTTCTGGCCCTCCTCCAAGCATCGCTTTGGCTGGTTCCTCGAACCGGGCTACGATTACAGCTTCGCGCGAGGGCATGAGCGCTCGATTGGGATAAGCGGTGGCCTGCTGATCGCGATCCCACGAAGGCGCTAAACCTTCCAAGCTAGCCTGTGTCGCAAAAGATTTCGAAACACGTCTCAAGAAAATGCGGAGTCAGCGGCTGCTTGGCATTCTGGATTCCAGTCGCGACGCCGATCCCGATGTATATCGCCGCCGAAACCCGGTCGGTTAATTATGATCGAATTGCTCTAACGCCTGGATCAGCAAGTCGACGACCGCTTCGGCATACTTCTGAGAAGGAGGCTCATTCTTGACCAGGAACCGGTAATACATTGGGCCGTACAAGAGGTCCAGCACCAGGTCAAGGTCCGCATCCTTCCGCAATTGTCCGCTCACCTGTTTTTGGCGCAGCATCTGTTTGGCCTCGGCCCGCCGGGGTGCGCTCCACGTGGAGCGAAACGCCGCCGCCACCTCAGGATCGCTCATGCCTGCCGCCAGGAAAGATCGCAGCATACGGCCGCCGCGGCCCGATAGCACGCGCGAGAAGTTCCGGAGCTGGCTAGTCAGGTCATCGCGCAGCGCTCCAGTGTTCCGCAGAGGTAGTTCCGGCGCTATTGCTTCGCGAAAAGCCTCAATCACCACTGCCGCCTTGTTTGGCCACCAGCGGTATACGGTGGCCTTACTGGTGCCGGCGCGCTCGGCGATGGCTTCGACGGTTACCTGGGCGAACCCCGTTGTGTCCATCAGTTCGAGCGCCGCCCTCAGTATCCGACGCTGCCGAGACTCGTCACGCGGTCGGCCTCTCCCACGCGCGTGTTCTTGAGAAGTGGCCATCTCGTGCGACAATCTTGAATATACGAATTACGAGACGCCGTGTCTACTATTTGATGGCGGCCGCTGCCGTTTGGAATAACCAGGAATGTGGATAGTCCGACTCGCGCTGGCGCGCCCGTACACGTTTATCGTGTTGGCGCTGCTTATACTGATTCTGGCCCCAGTTGTAATTCTCCGAACCCCCACCGATATTTTTCCGAACATCGATATTCCAGTAATCGCCGCCGCCTTCAACTATACGGGCCTGAATGCCCAGGAGATGGAAGAGCGGATTACTTCCATATACGAACGAATTTTAACAACCACGGTCAACGACGTTGAGCACATCGAGTCTCAATCGATCAATGGGCGCGCCATTATCAAGGTCTTCTTCCAACCCGATGTCAATATCGACGCCGCAATGGCGCAGGTCAGCGCCGTTTCACAGCCGGTGCTGCGGCAGTTGCCGCCAGGCACAACGGCGCCGTTTCTCCTTGCCTACAACGCTTCAAGCGTGCCGATTATCCAACTGGGTCTCTCCGGGCGAGGACTCAGCGAGGAGGCACTATTCGACTATGGCGTCAACTTCATCCGCACGCGGCTAGTGACTATTCCCGGCTGCGCCATTCCCTATCCGTACGGCGGTAAGCAGCGGGAAATTATGGTTGATATCAACCCGGCGGCAATGGAGTCGAAGGGCTTGTCGCCAGCCGACATTACTGCAGCCATTGCCAAACAGAACCTCATCATTCCGGCGGGCACGTCAAAGATCGGCCAGTTCGAGTACGACGTGGATCTGAATTCATCTCCTGCCACAGTAGAGGCGTTCAACAACTTCCCGGTAAAAGTAGTGAACGGCTCGCCGATATACATCCGGGATATTGGCCACGTACGGGATGGCTTCGCGCCGCAAACCAATATCGTTCGGCAAGATGGCCGCCGCGGGGTGCTGCTCACGGTTCTAAAGGGCGGCAAGGCTTCAACCCTAGCCGTAGTGAACGGCATTCGCAAGTTGCTGCCTGTTGTATCGGCGACGCTGCCGCCGGAATTGAAGATCCAACCTCTCGCCGATCAATCGTTGTTCGTGCGAGCCTCGATTCAGTCCGTGATTCGCGAGGCAGTCATCGCCGCGGCCCTCACCGCACTGATGATCCTCCTGTTTCTCGGAAGTTGGCGCAGCACGTTAATCATCGCAATCTCCATCCCCCTCTCCATTCTTACGTCGATTATCGTGCTCAGTTTGCTGCACGAAACGATCAACATTATGACGCTCGGGGGCTTGGCCCTGGCGGTGGGAATTCTAGTTGACGACGCGACCGTGGAAATCGAAAACGTCAACCGGAATTTGGACCAAGGTAAGGAAATCGAGCGGGCAATCCTCGACGGCGCTTCGCAGATTGCCGTCCCGGCCTTAGTGTCCACATTGTGCATCTGCATCGTTTTCCTGCCAATGTTCTTTCTCAGTGGCGTAGCGCGCTACCTATTTGTACCGCTTGCGGAAGCGGTCGTATTCGCGATGCTTGCGTCGTATGGTCTCTCGCGGACTCTCGTGCCGACCTTGGCGAAATACTTGCTGAAGCATCAACATCATGGGCCGAGCCGCAATCCTTTCGTGCTGTTCCAGCGGGCATTTGAGCGCGGTTTTGATCGCTTGCGCGAAGGTTATGAAGCTATCCTTGCGGTACTGATTCGCCGGCGGGCCATGTTTCTGCCGCTGTTTCTGCTTCTCTGCCTTTCCGCCTTTCTGCTTTCTCCCTGGATCGGGCAGGACTTCTTCCCGGTATCCGATGCAGGCCAATTCAAGTTGCATCTACGAGCCAAAACGGGAACCCGCATCGAAGAGACCGCGCGAATCTGCGATCTGGTGGAAAGGTCCATGCGCCGCCACATCCCGCCCGATCAGTTGCTCAATATCCTCGATGAGATCGGCTTGCCATATAGCAGCATCAACACCATTTACAGCAATTCGGCGCCGGTGGGCTCGGCCGATGCCGACATCATGGTCTCACTCGCCCCAAAGCACCGCCCCACGGAGGAATTCGTGCGTCTTTTGCGGAGTAGCTTGCCGCGGGAATTTCCCGGTATCGACTTTTATTTTCTGCCCGACGATATCGTCAGCCAGATCCTGAACTTCGGCCTGCCCGCACCCATTGACGTTCAGATTGTCGGTAAAAATGTGGCAGCTAATCGCGAACTGGCTGATCGCATCATCAACCAGATGCGCCGCGTCCCGGGTATCGCCGATCTTCGCATCCAGCAGACTTTCGATCAGCCTAAACTGCACGTCTTCACCGACCGCACCAAGGCCGCCGAAAGCGGCTATACACAATCCGACGTGGCGCAAAGTCTGCTGATCTCACTCAGCGGGAGCTTTCAGACCCAGCCAACGTTCTGGCTCAATCCTCAAAATGGCGTCAGCTACGACGTGGTTACGCAGGTCCCCCAATACGACGTCAAATCTTTACAGGACCTGCGCAACCTGCCGCTAACGGCAGCACAGCCGAAAACCTCGGAGATACTCAACGATGTCACCTCCATCAGTCGCGGCAATGGCATGGCCGTGGTGAACCATTACGATATTCAGCGGACGATCGATATTTACGGCGCATCGGACGGCCGGGATCTGGCGGGTGTCGGCGGCGACGTTGAACGGATTGTGAATGCCAATCGCCGCAAGTTGGTGCGCGGCTCGCAGATGCTTATCCGGGGGCAGATCGAGACCATGCGTGAATCATTCTTGGGACTGGTCGCTGGCCTATTGTTCGCGATCCTGCTGGTCTATCTGCTGATCGTAGTCAATTTTCAGTCCTGGCTCGATCCGTTCATCATTATTACTGCATTACCCGCCGCGCTGGCGGGTATCCTTCTGATGCTCTTTACGACTCATACAACTCTCAGCGTCCCCGCAATGATGGGCGCCATCATGTGCATGGGTGTCGCCACCGCCAATAGCATCCTGGTGGTCAGTTTCGCGAAAGAGGCGCTGCTGGAATCTGGCGATCCTGTGAGCGCCGCAATGGCTGCGGGCTTCACCCGCTTTCGTCCCGTAATTATGACGGCGTCCGCCATGATTATCGGCATGGTTCCCATGGCGCTGGCGGTGGGCGAAGGCGGAGAGCAAAATGCGCCGCTTGGGCGGGCAGTGATCGGGGGCCTGCTCCTCGCAACGATCGCAACCCTGACCTTCGTCCCGGCAGTTTTTGCATTTCTGCATAGCTGGGCGCGCGCCCGTTCCGCTGGAGCTTCCGGGCGATGAGCACCCAGCAAACCGTCGGTGCCGATCGACAATCCAAACCCCGCATCTCGGCATCCTTCCGCGTCGTGATCGCGGTTGTGATCTGTGTCTTAGTGTCCGCAATCGCTTATGACGTCTTCCACGGCATTGAGTCGCGAGTCGACGCGGCGACCGCTCTGAAACAGCAGTCGCTGAAGATGGCCATCCCTACTGTGAGCGTCATCTATTCGAAATCCCGCGGGAATGCGGAAGAGGTGGTGCTTCCGGGCAATGCCCAGGCCTACGTCGCCACGCCGATCTATGCCCGCACCAACGGTTACCTGAAGAGCTGGAATTTCGATATTGGTACGCATGTCAAAGCCGGCCAGCTGTTGGCGGTGATTGAGACTCCGGAAGTCGACAGCCAACTCGATCAGGCCCGCGCTGACCTGGCCACAGCTCAGGCCAATTATGACCTCGCTCGGACCACGGCAGCGCGCTATCAGACGCTATTCAAAACCGATTCGGTCGCAAAACAGGATGTGGACGATCGAATCGGCGACCTCCAGGCAAAGAAGGCGATGCTGAATTCGGCCGACTTCAACGTACGGCGATTGCAAGAGACGCAGCGCTTTCAGCACGTCTATGCTCCGTTTGATGGCGTAATCACTGCGCGTAACATCGACATTGGCGCCTTAATCGACGCTGGCGGAAATGCCCCAGGCAAAGAACTTTTCGACATCGCCGCTACCAACCGGTTGCGTGTTTACATTAACGTGCCCCAGCAGTATTCAGGCGATGTGAAGCCCGGCGGTGCAGCCTACCTCACCCAAGCGGAATTTCCCGGCAGGCAGTTCCCCGGAAAGATCGTGCGTACTTCCGATTCTATTGACCCGGTATCGCGCACGCTGTTGACCGAAGTCGACGTCGACAACCTGACTGGCGTGTTGCTGCCAGGCGCATTTCTATCAGTGCACCTCAAGCTGAAATCCGAGACCGCCGCCACAGTGATCCCCGTCAACACATTGATTTTTCGCTCCAGTGGCATGCAGGTGGCAGTCGTTCGGAACAACAAAGCCGAACTGGTGCCGGTCACCATTGGTCGCGATTACGGAACGGAGGTGGAAGTGCTTTCCGGCCTTACGGCCCAGGACGCGATCATCGAAAATCCCTCCGATTCGCTGACGTCAGACACGGAGGTGCGGCCGTTGGAGCCGTCGCAGAAGTGAACGGCCGTGAGGATTATTCCAACGCCCTTGGGCGCCACTAAGTCGAGGCCCATTGCGTGATGCACCTAATCATGCCAGACCGCCGGCATTGGCGGGCAAGCCTGGGGCGAATCCGGAGATCTCGAGAGTAGGCACCCCACTCCGACGAACGCCGCATTTGCCTTACGGCACCCAAAAGAATTTGAGGGCTACATCGGTTAGGGTGCGCAGCAATGAAGAATAGCCGTGCCACTTTTCTTGAACCGATGCTCTGCCTCACGACGGCAAAGCTTCCGGAGGGCGAACGGTGTGCAGTCTATGGCATAAACTGATTTTTGGCGGCCCGGACGACCATTGCCGTTAGGTCAGTATGGACGAGCAAGTCATGACGGTCTTAGCGAGCGGGATGAGGCGCGGCAATCTATCTGTACAACTGAGTCGCCTTGAGCAGGCAGCTTTGATCGAGATCGAAAAGACGATCGTGCAAAGGCGTACCCTCACTACGGCGCGTTTACTTCGTACGGGTCGAACGGCAGTTCGGCTTTGAAAATAACAGTCCCAGCTTTGGCTCTGAGCAATAGTCCATGACTTTGGCCACCGGCGTGGCAGCGTCTTGAAAATTAGTCCAGAAACGCCCTTGGCTTCGTCCATTGTCCGGCTTGCCGACAATCCGGCCGCAATGCCCAACTCTCCCCACCAGGGCTCAATGAGTGACTCGGCCTGTTGCCGCCAGTTGACCTGTTTGCTACATTCCACTTCGCAACAGCTCGACGATTATCAACATCAGGGTCGCTGTTCCCCAGTGAATCAGAATGGCCGGCTTGAAAATCTAGCCCGCGTACTTGAAGACTACTAAGCCATCGAGGAGTGGGATCAACGTTAGCGCCAACATCGTATAAGCGACCGCTCTGTGATCTCTGATCGTAAGCAAAGTAAGGATGGCTGCGCCCGAAGCGATGTCGCGGCTCGCCTTGATGGCAAGGAAATCGCGATCTGCTGGCGCCACGAGTGGCACACCAAATCCCCGTGCCGCAATGCTCGGTTGGAACGACTCCCGAATACCGATGAAGATGATTGCCAGTGCGATGAAGAGCGCGAGCGAATAAGCAATCAGTTGGACGTTTATAACCATGGGCATATCCTTTCGTGTGGCCGAGTCCGCTTCCGGAGCAGCCTGGGCATCGCCCCTTAAATTCCTATTCCAGCCAGGAAAAAGATCATGGCGGCCGCGAGAAAGGAAACCCGCACCCGATGAAGGAAATCCCACTTTCGGAGTTCCCCTTGTGCACTTTCGGTGAATCCATCCGCATCCATTCGGAGCATACGGTTGTTGATTGGTACCAAGGACAGTAGAGAAAGCGCGATCGCGGCTCCCCAGATAGCGATGGCGACACCGAGCAGCCCAACATGGGACTCATGTTGACGGGTGATCCTCTCCGAGACAAGCAGCAGCAGGCTCGCGATATACCAGACGGGCATTGCCCTGCCGAGTCGGCGTCCAAAGAGCCGGAAGGCTCTTGCCTGAGCCGCGAGATCGAGCTTCCAAACGACCGGGTTTATGAAGGCAGACACTGCGAGTTCGGCGCCGATCAGAAGGCCAATGCATAAGATTGTTGCGATATTCAGAAGGTTCATTATCCGCTCCTTCGACTCAGACGCTCAGAAGGTCTATACTGACTCAGAAAGATGTACTGACAAATGTGTCAGTAGGCCGAGAGGAGGAACATGCCGGTATCGAAGAAGGAGGTGTCCGCCTGCCCGATTGATGCCATGCTGTCCGTCGTCGACGGGCGGTGGAAGGGGACGATTCTGTGGCGCCTTTCCGATGGTCCATTGCGCACCAGTGAATTGCGTCGGAGCATTCCGGAGATTACCGAGAGAATGCTGATCCGGCATCTTCAGGACCTCGTACGGGACGGGATCCTCATCCGGCATCAGGAGAACACCGTACCTCCGCGCGTACATTATTCGATC
>DASYAX010000214.1:0-3452 GCA_036501045.1 Bryobacteraceae bacterium | reverse complement strand
AACGGCAAGCGCCGCAAGCGCATCGCCCGCGGCAGCGGCACCACTGTTCAGGAAGTGAATCAGGTCCTAAAACAATATTCCGACATGCGCCGCATGATGAAAATGTACGGCAACACCATGCGCGGCAAAATGCGCGGCCTCAGCAAACTGCGCGGAATGGGCGGCGCAGGCGGAATCGGCGGACCCGGCGCACCGGAGTGACGAGCCAGGGATAAAAACTACCATGCCGATTGTGATGGACAACACGCTGAACCAGATTCGCTCCACGGCGGCGAGTGGCGGCGATCGCGTGGGACGAGCGAAGCGCCTTGCCGAGCTGATTCGCAAGCTGGGCGAATACCGCTGGGTGGGCATTTACGACGTGGGCGCGGAGAATGTCTCGATCATCGCTTGGAGCGGCCCGGGCGCGCCGGAGCATCCGACGTTTCCCGTGACCAAAGGCCTCACAGGCGCAGCGATCAAGGAGAAGAAAACGGTAATCACGGGCGACGTCCGAAACGATCCCCGGTACCTCACAGCTTTTGGCAGCACGCTTTCTGAAATCATCGTGCCTGTTCTTTCTCCGGCAGATGGCTCGGTGATTGGAACTGTGGATGTGGAAAGCGAACACGCCAACGCGTTTTCGGCGCGCGACCAGCAAATGATTGAGCAATGCGCGCAAGCATCTCTGCCCCTCTGGCTCTTGCGATAACCTCGCTAAGTTTTTGCGGGCCGCTCGCTCCAAGCCACATCCCAATAGCGTCCGAATTTTCGTCCGACTTCGGTGTAAATTCCCACGGGCTGGAATCCAAAGCGCTCGTGCAAAGCCGCGCTCGCGGCATTCGGAAGCGTGTAACCGGCCACGTACCGGTTGATGTCCTCAGTCTTCAGCGCTTCGAACAGCGCGCTGTACAAGCGCGAACCGACTTTCTTGCCGACCGCTTCCTGAGCGCAGTAAATCGTCAGTTCGACCGTCGTGTCGTACGCGGCCTTCGGACGAAACCCCATGGTGCCCGCATAGCCGAGCACCAAGCCGTTTTCCTCCGCCACCACTAGCCGGTGGCGTCCACGCTCGCTGAATTGGTTGAACCAACTCTCCCGGCGCTCCACCGTGTAAGTCTCGATATCGAATGTGATCGGCGTGTTCACGACGTAGTAGTTGTAAATCTCCGTCAGACGGGCCAGATCGCCACGGGCGGCGGGACGAACGCTAAGCTCGGGCATCTTGAGTCTCCATCGGTATGATACTGAACACAGGCCTCCGCTAAACAGTTCATGTTCGCCGCGGGAAAGGATTCAGAGAGCTAAAATGGCCTGGTGCAAAAAAAGATATTCTGGGCCTTTTTTGCCGTCCTCGGTCTGGCAGCGGACTTGTTTCTGCCCTTCAAATGGGCGCTGGGAGCGACGGTCCCAATTCTCGTCATCAGTTGGTGGGTGGCCTTCCGCAGCAATTGGTTCTACTAAGAGTTTGCGCAATCAGGCCACGTGAAAGCAGCGGTGTTCGCTATGCTGTCTTTAGTTCAATCTGCGGACGATGATCGGGTTTCGTTACTTTGGCGCGGGGATGTCGCTTGGGGCGCCGGGCCCGCGGCTGCCGCTATCGAGCGAGCGGCCATCGGGGAATGTGACCCGCCGCGCGTTGACGAAATGCGAGCCATCTTTGGCACGATAGCCATCGACAACAATTGTGTCGCCTAGTTTCAGGTCGCCTTTTTTCCAGCCACGGCGTGTGAGCGCCAAAGGGCTCGCTCCCTCGCACGCCCAGTTCGTGATATTGCCTTTGTCATCGGCTACATCGAGATAAAAGTAGGAATGCGGATTGGTCCATTCTACTCGCGTGATCTTTCCCACCAGCCGAACTGGCTTGGCCCCGTCAAATTCAGCCGCAAACGAGTGGTGAGCGACAACCGGCTTAACTAAGGCGAGAAGCATCGTGACCGCCAGCACTGGAGCCTTGATTTTCACGCACATCTCCGGGGGACGTTGATGATCTCACAAATGGACAAATTCATGAGGTACATTTGCCGAAATGCGCATCACTCCGAAAGTGGCTATTAGCTTATACTCTGCTCTAAGTACGACCGCACACAAGGGGTCGCCAATGAATTGGAATGCTCCGTCGCGACTTCGATTTTCCCGGCAGCTGATCGGTCTGGCCGTCTTGTCTAGTAGCGCGTACCTCATGATTCCCTCTGGGGCTGTTGCACAGAACGAATCGCCTAAGCGGGCTCGTCCTGCTGCCGCCGGAGCAAAACCAACGAATTCCGAATCGGAGTCCGAGGGCTTGCCGTTTTCGCGGCGGGAAGAAGATTTGCCCAAAGGCCTCACGCCGCGTACAGGACAAGGCCGACCCGACCTCTCAGGCTATTGGATCCCGTCAAGCAAGGACAAGCCGGTTGGAAACATTGGCAAGGAGTTGCCTGGTTACAAGCTGCCATTTACGGAGGCGGGTCGGGCAGCGCTGAAGTACAACATCGAACATACGATTGACCCCGAGAGCCTTTGCATCGTGGGCGGGATTCCTCGTCACGATGCCAGCGCTTTGCCATTCCAACTGCTCGAAGGCGCGGATCATGTTGCGTTTCTCTACTGGTACACAACGTATCGGCTGATCCCGACCGATGGACAAAAACACAGTGAGGATCCCGAGCCATCGTTCTTTGGAGAAGAAGTCGGCAACTGGGATGGCGACACGCTAGTCATTGATTCCATCGCATTCAAGGACGCGCGCACCTGGGCGGATGAGAATGCGAATCCTCACAGCGACCAACTCCACACGACCGAGCGGTGGACGCGCCCCGATCTCGGCCATTTGCACCTCGAACTCACGGTGATCGATCCGAAGTTCTACACCGAACCGATTCACTACCAGCGTACATGGCTGCTCGGCGAACCCGGCAAGCAAGTGCAAGAGTATTCGTGCGCCGAAGAAAATGTTGATGCGCCCCACCTGCAACCGGGGCCCGGCCCGATCGGTCCCGACGGCCAGCGCGGGTATGAGAAGCTCGCGCCATTGCCGCCTCCGCCGGACAAAGATCACCCGGCCAAGACGTCGATTCCGGAATGATGGCCTGCCGGTAAGCTAAGGGCGCCAAATACGTCTGGGGCGCTTCCGCGTGCCTGAGACCGCGATTGGGTTTTTCAGTTGATAGATTGCAATTGGTGAATGGGACGGGCTCCGCTATACTTAGTGGGTTTCAAATTAGGAGGAATTGCTAGTGCTAACCATACGGCTTGCCAGGTTTGGCAAGAAGAAACACCCGTTCTATCGTGTGATCGTGACTGAGAAGACGCGACCACGAAACGGCCGCTTCGTGGAAATTGTGGGCACCTACGACCCGCAGAAAAAGCCCGCCGCCGTTCAGCTAAATAGCGAACGCGTGCAGTATTGGCTTGGTAAAGGCGCGCAGCCGAGCGACACCGTCCGCAGCTTGATACGCAACCCAAAGCCTGCCTGAAGCGTCCAATTTCAT
>DASYAX010000213.1:0-2718 GCA_036501045.1 Bryobacteraceae bacterium | reverse complement strand
TTGATGGCGTTTCCTTTCCAGGTTTCCGAACCCGGTTCTCCGGGTTTGGGAACGGTCCAGAATCGCCACACTTCTTTGCCGGTGGCTTGGTCGAAAGCGGCCACAAAACCGCGCGCACCCTCTTCGCCGCCGGCCGTGCCGGAGATGACGTAATCGCCGACTATTAACGGCGCTGAAGTCGAGTCATAGTTCTGTTTCCAATCCGCCATGACGGTCTCCCATTCGACATCGCCGGTGAAACGGTTCAGCGCCAGCAGGTGGGCGTTGTCGGTCACCATGAACAGGCGATTCCCAGCCCAAGCCACGCCACGATTGATACCGGGCGAGGCATCGCCGATCACGCCTTTCGTTCTGGGTCTTTTGAAATGCCAAAGGTGTCTTCCGTTCCCGGCATCGAGCGCGTAGCACTCGTTAGCGCTCGTCACGTAGAGAATGCCTTTCACTACCAGCGGCGTGGATTCGAGAAAAGAGACGTCGGGCAGCGTATAAGTCCAGGCGGTTGCGAGTTGCGATACGTTGGCCGGCGTGATTTGGCTTAACTTGCTATAACGGTTGCCGCTGACATCGCCGTTATAGGTGGCCCAGTCGGTTTGTGAAGTAACTTCGCGGAAGCGCCCACCCGCCGTGCGCAACAGGTGGATGCGCCCGTCCTTCGATTGCAATTCCAGATCTTCACTGCTTTGATTGAGGACAGTTCCCTCGATTTCGGCTCCGCTGTCCGTCTGCACGCCTCGCACCAGCAAAGGGGCACGGACAAATTTCAATGTGCGGAGGAAACGAACCAGGTTATTGAGCTCCTGTTCAGTCAGGTTCGGAAAGGCGGGCATGCCGCGGTCAGGTAATCCGTGATGAATGACCGTCTTGATCTGTTGATCGTCGAGCTTCTGAAGGCGTCGGACGATGGCGGGGCCAAGCTCGCCGCCCATGCCATCTCCACCGTGACAAACCGAGCAGGTGTTATCGAACTGGCGATGGCCTGATCCGGTATCAACGTTTTGGCCGAACAGCGTCGCGGCGAAGAGGCAGAGCAAGAATCGAAACAGGCGCATGCAGAAATTAGCATACAAGCTTACCTTTCGCTCCTTTCTCGCTTTACTCAGGTAGAATTGCTGAGGGGTCAACCCCGTCTTCGGCTTGTGACTTTCCGCGCCCGCGGCCTGTCTTAGTAGGAGTTTGAGGAGGAAATTATCATGAAAAGCTATTTGAGGCTGATCGCGAGCACCGCCGCGGTCGTGCTCGGATTAACGGCGATGCCCGCTTTTGCGGCGCAGAACGCGAGCACAGACACTAGCGCCACTAAGTCGAAGCGTAAGTCGCAGAAGGCGCCGACGGTGGTCAATAATGCTTCCGCCTCCGATATTTCCGCTGCGCAGGCCGCGGGAAAAGTTTGGGTTAACACGGCGAGCGGCGTATATCATAAGAGCGGCCGCTATTACGGCAAAACCAAAGAAGGCAAGTTCATGTCCGAGGACGACGCCAAGAAAGCCGGTTATCACGCGGCTAAATCGGAGATTGGCAGCAAGAAGGGCTAAAGCTCGGCGAAGGAGATTCACATGAGCCTATTAGATACAGCGAGCCAGTTTATTGGCGGCCAGCAGGGCGGCAATTCCGCTTTGCTGACCACGGTGCTTTCGATGGTCAACAGCCATCCAGGTGGATTGAGCGGTTTGGGTCAATCCTTCGAACAGCAAGGATTGGGCGGAGCGACGAAATGAAATACACCCGTATAGTTTTGATGTTGTTCACGGCGGCTTGCCTGGCGGTTGCACCGCAGGTTAGCGCCTTTGTGGGCCAGGCGCCCAGTGCGATGAAGACCGCCAAAAAGGGGGCCGCTAGCGCCACCAATCTGCTTGACATCAACTCCGCGACGGCGGATCAACTGCAGGCGCTGCCCGGCGTGGGCGCGGCTTACTCGGACAAAATCATCAAGGGGCGGCCGTATCATTCGAAGACCGATCTGCTTTCGAAGAAGATCGTGCCGGCGGCGACCTACAACAAGATCAAGGGCCTGATCATCGCCAAGCAGTAGTAGAAAGCCGCAGCCCGCGCGCGATGGCCGAGGGGCGAAACGTTTCGTCAGAGCAAAGGGTGGCTGGCACGGTGACAGGTCCGTTCCGCCGGGCGCGCTTGAGCGCGGCGATATCGTTTTGGCTGAATAATGACGCCATGCCGGCGAGCACGTGCATGGCGTTTTCGCGGCTGCCGGTCCAAATCGCCAGCGGCTCACGGCGGACGGCGGGCTCAAATTGCCTGTCAATGGTGAGCTGCCGGATGGCCAAAAACTCGAGCGTTTCGCTTCGCGAGTTGGGGCCTTCGCGCGACAGAATGGCGGTGGGGTTGCGGTCCAGGATTTCGGGACTCGGAATCCACAGACCGTTCGGCCACCAGACGCGCCACTGGGCAGCGAGCGAGGCGGCTTCTTCTTCGAAACCACACGTATTGGCGATCCGGCAGCGCAGCATCGCCGTGGCCCAGGCGGCGCGCGCCGATGGGCCGGCTTTCTTCCAGATCAGTTGATAGGTCGAGCGCTCGTTGGCGCGGTGTATGGCGAGATCAATCGCGTAAGGCGTGTCGGCGGTGATTGCGACCGGGAATCCATAGAAGTTTTTGCTTTCTTCCGTGAGGAGGCGCGCGATGACGGGATTGGCATTCGTTTCATCCCAAAGCTGGCGCGGGAACAGCGGCGCTTGATTCTGATGGCAGGCGGCGCAGGTGGAG
>DASYAX010000212.1:0-17100 GCA_036501045.1 Bryobacteraceae bacterium | reverse complement strand
TCGGCCCCGCGGTCTTTGACTAGTGACAAGAGGCTCCGCCCGTCGATCTCACGGTTCGGCGACGTTCCAGCCGCTTCGAGAAATGTAGGAAGGATATCGCGCAGTTCCACCGGCTGCGAAAACGTCTGACCGCGTTTCGCGTCCAGCAGCCCAGCCGGCCACCGCATCAGCATCGGAATACGCGCGGAAGGCTCATAGGCATACGTCTTGCGCCACATATTTTGGTCGCCCAGCATGTCGCCGTGATCGGACAAGAAGACGATCAGCGTTTCGTCCAATATGCCCCGTTGCTCCAGGGTTTCCAAAATCCGCCCCATCTGCTCGTCGACAAAACTGACGGACCCGTAATACGCTTGGCGCGATTGCCGTACCTCATCCCAAGGCAGCGCGCCATGCCAAAGATCGTTGCTCGCGTCGCTGCGCGGAGCGTAGCGCGCCGCCCATTTGGCCACCACGGGTTTTGGAATCTCGGTATCCCGGTAATGGCTCATCCACCGCGCCGGCGGATCGTAAGGACTGTGCGGACGAATGAAAGAAACTTTGAGGAAGAACGGTTCCGGTCTTTCGTAGCTCTTGAGGAAATTCACCGCAGTATCGCCGGTCCATTGCGTCGCATGGAATCGTTCCGGCAGAGCGAACGGTCTGCCGCGATGATCGTTCCAACTCAAGCCGGTGGCATGCGGGCTCGTGCTTGGCTTTTGCGACCAGAACCACGCATCGTAGTCGGCGCGTTCTTCGTCCGAAGCTTGCGCGGCGACAGCTTCCAAGTTCTTGTCGAACCAGTAAGTGCTGTGCTCATCGACGATCATCTGGTGATAGCCATGCGGATTGCGCATCGGATAGAAATGATTCTTTCCTATGACGGTTGTGTAATAACCCGCCTCGGCGAGCGCCCGCGGCTTTTCGAGCGGATATCCGGCAGCCATCATGGTGTAGCCGAGCATGCCGTGATGCCACGGCGACAAACCGGTCAATAGCGCCGATCGCGCGGGCGTGCAACTCGGCGTGGACGTGTAGGCACAGTCGAAGCGCGCCCCTTGCTCGGCGATGGAATCCAAATGCGGCGTCTTTACAAGGCGATTCCCATAAGCGCCCAGGCAATCGGCGCGCATCTGGTCTGCCATCAGCAGCAGGATGTTAGGGCGCGAAGCCTTGGTTTTGGCTTTGCCCGGCAGCTTGCCGGAAAGAGTCGACGCGACGGCGGCTTGCACGAAATTTCGGCGGTTCATCTTTCTTTAGAAGAGCACGAATTGAGCAGCACGTAAGTGGTTCTACGGGGGAAAACAACTTGACGGCTCCAACCGGAGTTGATATATACTCACAACACTGTAGTATCGATCAACTAACTTGGGGTTTCCATGTTTCGAAAAATACCTGGTCTGTATTTTGCTTCTGTTCTTTTCGCGTCGTTCGCCCTGTTCTCTACTTCGCGCGTTCAGGCGCAAACCACTTTCGGATCCGTTATTGGCACCGTCACCGATTCCTCCGGCGCTCCCATTCCCAACACGCAAGTCACTCTGATGAATTTGGGAACGAGCGAAAAACGCAGCGGCAACACCAACGCTGACGGTCTCTACCAATTTGTAAACGTCGTGCCGGGCCAGTATAGCGTCGAAATACAAAAAACCGGCTTTAAGCGGATCGTACGCTCACCGATCACCGTAGAGACGCAAACCACGTCTAAGATCGACATTGCGCTCGAAGTCGGCGACGTGACCCAAACGGTCGAAGTCACCGCCCAAACGCCGCTCCTGCAACCGGAGAGCTCTTCGCTCGGCCAGGTAGTCGATCAGCGGAAAACAACAGAGTTGCCTCTTAATGGCCGCAACCCACTGAGCCTGGTCGCGCTCTCGCCTGCGGTCGTTCCGCAAGGCGGCTCCCAATCGAACCCTAACGGCCAGAACCCATTCGCCTGGGGCAATTTTCAAATCGGCGGTGGCATGGCCAACCAAAGCATGGTCTGGCTGGATGGCTCGCCCGTCAATGCCAGTTACGCCAATCTCACTGCCCTGATTCCGACTCAGGATTCGCTGCAGGAGTTCAAGGTACAGACCAATAATCTGTCTCCGGAATACGGCCGCTTCGCCGGCGGCGTGGTGAACTTCACCACGAAGTCCGGCGGTAATGAGCTCCATGGAAGCGGCTGGGAATTTCTTCGCAACAAGGATCTCAACGCCAATACCTTTTTCAACAATCGAGGTGGCGTCGGCCGCCCGGCCTTCACCCAAAATCAATTTGGAGCGAACTTCGGCGGCCCGGTTTACATCCCCAAGCTGTATGACGGCAGGAACAAGACGTTCTTCTTCATCGATTACGAAGGCTTCCGTCTCCGCCAGGGACAATCCTCCGTGCAGACCGTGCCCACTGCACAGGAGCGTACCGGCGATTTGAGCGCCTATGCCGCCGCCATCGGTACAAGTATCTACGACCCTCTCACCACCTGTGGAACCAATCCCGCCAGTCCTTGCGCGGCTGGTCAAAGCACCGGCGCGCGCACGCAGTTTGCCGGCAACATGATTCCCACGAGCCGGCTGAACCCTACGTCGCTCAAAATGCTGAACCTTTTTCCATTGCCGAATACTTCTGGAGATGCCAAAGGCGTCGGCAACTGGGTGGGAAATGGCAGCACTGGCGGTAACAACAACGAAACTGTGGTGCACATCGATCAGAACGTCTCCGACAAGCAGCACATCACTGCTCGCTACAGCTATTGGGGCAACATTAATTTGCCCACCGATCCGCTAGGTAACGGCATCTGCCAGGATCGTTGCACGGAAACGTTCAACACGAATAATTTCGTGCTGGGTGATACCTATTCCTTCTCGCCCACCACCATCATGGAAATCCGTCTCAGTTATCAGCGCTTCGTCTATGACCGCACGCCGGAAACTCTCGGTTACGATCTGAGCCAACTCGGTCCGGGCTGGGCCAATCTGAATAGTCAAGTATCTTTCCGTGATATTCCCGTTCCAGTCGTTAACGGTTTCGATCAGGCGAATACCTTCAACAGCCAGGGCGCGGGCAGCGTGATCGTTGATCGCAACGATAACTATCGCGCCGCCGGCACCATCACCAAAATCGCTGGCAATCACACTTTTAAATTCGGAGCGGAGTTCTTGCGCATGCTCCACAATTACGCACAGACCAATACTCCAACCGGCCTCTTTACCTTCAATCCTGATTTAACGGCCGCAAATGCCATCAGCACCGCCGGCAGCGGGGCTGGCCTCGCAACCTTTCTGCTCGGTTTTCCCTCGAGCGGCAGTGCCAGCACCCCGGCTCTGGTGGCGGCCCAGCAGCTCTATCCCGCTGTCTTTGGCAACGACGATTGGCACGTAACGCCAAAGCTCACTTTAAATCTGGGTCTCCGTTGGGAGCACGCCGGTCCCTGGACGGAGCGTTTTGATCGCTTGTCATTTTTCAATCCAACGCAGCCGAACTCGGTTCTCGCGGCTGCGGGTATAAATGTCCTCGGCAACATCGATCTGGTGAACTCGCCGAACGACACCTACCGCAGTAACATCTATCCGAACTGGGGCCAACTGGCTCCACGCGCGGGGCTCGCTTATCAGATCACCTCGAAAACCGTCTTTCATGCCGGCTATGGAGTCTTCTGGCTACCCAATGATGTTGCCTGGGATTACAGCCCGAACAACGATCCCATTAACAGCCTGGGAACTCCGTACTTAGCAACCGTCTTCACAGGTGTGCCCGCCGGCTCCATTAGTAATCCTTTTCCAAATGGCATTGCCCAGCCGCCCGGCCGCAATCCTAGCTACGCGCAGACGCTCTTGGGTCGCGGTCCAAACGAATCCCGGCTCGACAATCCGTATGGCTACGCACAACAGTGGAATGCCGACATCCAACAACAGTTTGGCAGCGGATTTCTTCTTGACGTCGCTTACGGTGGCGCGAAAGGCACCCACCTCCCCCAATCCGGCGGACCACAGACAGACCAGCTCCCCGACAAATTCCTTAGCCTCGGAAACCAACTGACGCAGAACGTGCCAAACCCCTACTATCCGCTCATTACGGCTGCTGGCGTATCGCTCGCCCAACCTACCGTCCAACGCGGACAGCTACTCCGCCCCTATCCGCAATACACGGGGGTCGGTTTCGCCGGTCAAGGTACCGGGAACTCCACCTACGAATCGCTGCAGGTGAAAGCCGAAAAGCGGTTTTCAGGCGGCGGCTCTTTGCTGCTGGCTTATACCCACGCCAAGTTGATCTCCGACACCGACACCATCACGAGTTGGCTGGAAGCAGGCGGAACAGGTGGCGTCCAGGATTGGAATAACAAGCGCCTCGAAAAATCGCTAGCCTCTTTCGATACACCCGATCGTTTGGTTGTCAGCTACGTGCTCGACGTGCCGGTTGGAAAGGGACGGAAATTTCTTGCGAATGCCAATGGCTTTATGCAATCTACTATTGGCGGTTGGGGTGTCGAAGGCGTCACTACCATCCAGAGCGGGTTCCCGCTACATTTCGGAACAAACGTCAACCAGACCAACTCCCAGGGCGGCGGCTCGCGCCCGAACGTCACGCCCGGCTGCAATGAGTCGATGAACGGCTCGGCTCAATCGAGACTCGGCGAATGGTTCAATATATCCTGCTTCTCCGCGCCCGCGCCATTCACCTTCGGCAGTGAAAGCCGTACGGACCCGAGCCTGCGCTCCGCCGGAGTCGCGAATTGGGATTTCTCGGCCTTCAAAAATTTCCCGATCGCGCCGGAAAATAGGGCGCAGTTGCAATTTCGCGCTGAGTTCTTCAATCTCTTCAACCGTGTCCAATTCGGCTATCCCAACCAGACCCAGGGAAACACCGCTTTCGGCCAAGTGACCAGCATTCAAAACGCGCCACGGCTTGTACAGTTTGCCCTGCGCCTGAACTTCTAAACGGCTATTGCTTCGGCTTGCTCTGAATGGCGCGGAACGCTCGCATCTCGCGCTCGGCTTCCGCGCTTTTGCCTTGTTTCCGGTAGATTCCGGCCAGCCCAAAGTGCGCCTGCGCCGCCAGCCCTGAATCTTTCTCAATCGCCGCAACGCGATTCCATTCCTTGGCGGCAGTGATCGCATCGCCGTCAAGCGCCGCCGCTTTCCCCAACGCATAAAGCGTCTCCGGCATGTCCGGCCTTAACTGATCCGCGCGCGCCAATTCCCCTCGCGCCTCCCGCACCTTGCCTTCCTCCAGGTACGCATTGCCCAGCCGGTAAGCCGTCTCGGCATCGCCCGGCTGCACCTTCGCCTCCGCTCGAAATTCTTCCTCGGCTTTCGGCCACTCACCCGCCGCCGCATACAATTCTCCTAGCGCGAGGTGAATGCCCGGAACATCTGGCCGCCGCTGCAACGCCTCGCGATACTCTTTCTCCGCTTCCGGAACTTGCCGAAGTACCGCGTAATTCTCCGCCAACGATTGGTGCGCCCGGGCCGAATCCGGATATCTCGATTCCAGCGTGTCGAACACCTCTTTCGAGAGCAGCCCGCTCGCTCGCCCCAGATAGTACAGCAGATCCGGATCGTTCGGCCGTTTCGCCAGCGCGGCATTCAGATGGGCGATTGCTTCCGGTAATTTGCCAACTTTGAGTTCCGCAATGCCGAGCGCGTCTTCCGCCTGTGCACGCTCCAGATGCGGAATCGCTTCCGCGGCATAACCTGCCGATAACAGCGCATAACCGAGCATCTGGTGCGCCCCCACTAGATCCGGATTGAGCGTAAGTGCCTTCTTCAAAGGAGCAATAGCCAGTGCATATTCCCGATTATCCAGATAAGCTGCTCCCAGATTGACGTAACCCGCCGCTAAGTCCGGCGCCAGCTCTGTTACTTTTTTGAACTCGTTAATGGCTTCCGTCAAATGGCCCAGCTTTTTTGCTGCCAGACCAGCTTGCGCATGCTGAACTGCCTCGGGCGAAACCACTTGCCAAGCCAAGCCTAGACACAGCGTAAGAGCGCCTATCAATGCAGTTCGGGCTCCTTCACCATAAGGAAACGGTCTGCCGTAACATCATTGAGCTTTTGTTGTATGCCGGATGGCCACCGTATCTCGACATCTGCTTTACTGGCAGTGCCCAAACCGAAGTGTATCCGTTTATCGCTGGCGGATAAGTAACTGCCCGCCGGCTCCGCATACTGCGTTTGACCGTTTACCCGGATCTTTGCTCCGAATCCATCGCGATTACTGCGCGTACCGTGTAAGTCGATCGTCAGCCAATGCTCGTTCCCGCCGCGATTACGGAACACCAGCGGCTTTCCGCCCAACACGCTCATCACCACATCCATCCAGCCGTCGTTATTGAGGTCTCCAAACGCCGCGCCGCGTCCGGCCACGGGCGTCGAAATGCCCGCATCAGCCCGTTCAAAGCGCCCATCATGATTGAGCGCCAACAGCGGCGGCTCGAGATAATGCAGTGACGGATCGATCTGCTCCACATTGTCCATCACGTGGCCTTGTGCGACAAACAAATCTTTCCAGCCGTCATTATTAAAGTCCTCGAGCCCCATCCCCCATCCTGAGCTCCCCGAAGACAAAGTTCCCAAACCGGCTGGCAGGCTCCGATAGCTGAACGAGCCGCGTCCGTCATTGTGATAAACCGCATAGACCTGTTTGGCGAGGTTCGTGACGATAATATCCGGGCGCCCATCGTTGTCGTAATCGCGAAAAGCCACGCCCATACCGGCATACGGCTTGCCATCGTCGGAAAGCGCCACGCCCGCGTCTAACGCCCGCTCGCTGAAGGTGCCGTTGCCATTGTTATGAAATAAAAACTGTTCCATGCCGTCGTTCGCCACAAAAATATCGGCGAAGCCATCGTCGTCGTAATCGTTAAACGCGACGCCGAGCGCCCGCCCGCGCTTCGCCGAAATACCCGATTTGACACTTACATCCTCGAACGTGCCATCGCCCCGATTGTGGTATAAGATATTCGTCGTTGCCGGAAACTCGCCCGGTGGGCAGTAAGTGTGCTTCTGGCAGGACTTACTATGCTTGGTGTCCCATTCCATGTAGCGCGTGACGAATAGATCTAGGCGCCCGTCGTTATCGTAATCGAAAAAACCAGCCGAAACGGACCATCCGCCCGCCGCAACGCCCGCTTTCTGCGTAACATCGCTGAACGTGCCATTACCGTTGTTGTGATACAACACATTCTTCCCGTAACTGGTGACATATAAGTCGGTGAAGCCGTCATTGTCATAATCGGCCGCGGCCACTCCCATGCCATAGTTCCCATTTCCTGCGTTCGCTAGGCCCGCCGCTTCCGTCACGTCCGTGAAGCTGCCATCGCGATTCTGCCGGTAAAGCCGGTTCCAATACCGCCGATCGTTCCTATCGAACGTTTCAGGCGACTGCATCGGATTCGTCAGCCGTCCGCTATTTACCAGAAAAATATCCAACAAGCCATCGTTGTTGTAATCAAGCAGCGCCACTCCGCCGCCCATAGTCTCAATCAGGTATTTCTGCGGTGTCGGCGAGTTCTCATGCTGGAACGCCAGCCCGCGCGGCACGCTAACGTCGAACGTGGCTGCGGCCAGAGACAAGGCGCAAGCTGCCCATAAAAACGCGCTAGCCAGCGTGTGCGCCCGGCTTGGACTTACTTCGATACCACCGGCGCCTCCGGTGCCAACGCCGGTGAGAAGACCCGCTATAATTCGCTTCCACGCCATTCGGCTCGCTTAAGTAGCCTTGTACGCCATCGGCAACAATCGCGTTTACCACGATCTGCGAAGCCGCTTTCGTTCCGCCAGGCGGCAGAGTGACCGGCTCATTCAGCTTGATGTTCGTCTTGTCAAACGAACGCCCTTTGGCCACCAACACCAGATTATAGGACCCGCGCGCCGCATCAACGCTCGTGAGCTTCAACCGCACCGGCCCCAGACGCTGGAAATCCGGCGATTCCGCCAGGATGAATTGCGTCACCTTCCGGTCCGGCTCTAGTAACAGGGGGACCGTCTGCGCCGCGGGCATGGTCTCCGCGCTTGCCTTGGCCTCAGCCGCCGGATTCACCGTCGCCGCTTTCGGAGGCGGCGCCGGTCCGATCTTTTCCGTTCCGTCTCGCAGGGAGAGGCTTCGTCCCCGCAGCGCAAGGAAACAGAACACGAGTGCTGCGCAAAGCGTCGCCAATCCGAAAGCCCGCCACACCATTGGCCCACTGGCTTCCGAGGCCAACCGCTCGCTTGTCCGCGCGCTCGAATGCCTGGCGAGCACAACGGCGCTCGAGTCCTTCGGCATGCTGGGCATGTAATTCTAGATTTCTTCCGCGGGCGTTCCGTTACAAAAATGGTTCCGCTGCTCTGCCCCGCGAACTGTGGTATCTTGCCATTGCCATGAAAGAAATTGATAAACCTTCGCGCCGCGCTTTCCTGGCCCTTGCGGCCGCCGCCCCATTCGCCGCCGCCAAAGGCAAATCCATTCCCATCGGCCTCGAGCTCTACTCCGTTCGCGAAGAACTCAAGAAAGACCTGCCCGGAACCCTCCAAGCCGTGTCAAAAATGGGTTACGAATGCGTGGAGTTTTTCGCGCCTTATTATGACTGGACGCCCGATTACGCCAAGCAGGTCCGCAAACAGCTCGACGGTCTTGGCATGAAATGCTACTCCACCCACAATGGCATGCCCTCCTTCACACCGGACGGCCTCGCCAAGGCTATCGAGCTGAACAAAATTCTAGGCACACGTTTCATCGTGTTGGCGCATCCAGGCAACGTCTCGACCATCGATGAGTGGAAGCACATCGCCGATATCCTCAACCAGGCGAACGACACGATGAAATCCTCCGGCCTCCACGCCGGCTATCACAATCACGATCTCGAATGGAAACCTGTCGACGGCCAGAAGCCGATGGAAATCCTTGCGCACAACACCGATAAAAGCATCATGCTGCAGTTGGACGTCGGCACCTGCGTCGAAACCGGCAACGATCCAGCCGCCTGGATCGAAAGCAATCCCGGACGCATCCGTTCGCTTCACCTGAAAGACTGGTCGCCCGGAAAGGGCTATCGCGTCTTGTTCGGCGAAGGAGTCGCACCCTGGAAAAAGATTTTCGCCGCCGCCGAGTCGGTCGGTGGAGTCGAATACTACCTGATCGAACAAGAAGGCAGCCAATATCCGGAAATGGAAACCGCCGACCGTTGCCTCGTGGCCTACCACGATCTCCACGGCTGAGCGTTCGCCCCGTCTCTGACCCTGGCTAGAACACGATCTTCGCGGAAAGTTGCAGCTCGCGCGGCGTGCCGCGCCCCGTCGCGTAGTTGCTGATGGTGGAGGTGATGGTGCCGAAGTTCGAAGCCGAGATATCGGCGTTGGGTGCACCGAACTGGGCGCGATTGAAGATATTAAACAGGTCGGCGCGGAAACGGAGGTTCACTTTCTCTTTGATGTTGATGAACTTTGACAATCCCATGTCGAGCTGCGAAATGCCGGGAGCGCGGAAGGCGTTGCGGCCGAGGTTGCCGAAAGTCTGATTGCCCGGAGCCGCAAATGCCGTGAGGTTGATCCAATTGTTCGGATTGGAACCGCCGGCAGGCGTCAGGGGCGCGCCATAAACAGAATTCGGCCGCTCTTCGCCGCTGATGTTGAAGAGTCCGGGCACCGCCGAGTTCGTGCGATCGACAGTGATGTTGACCGGAAGACCCGTCTGAACCGTTCCTATGGCGCTGACTTCCCAGTTGCCCCAAAGGCGTTTCTTGAACGGCAGCGCGTAGACAGCCGAGAGATTAAACGTATGACGGATATCGTCGTCGCTGCTCGCTTTGTCGCACGCGCGGCAGAACGAGTTCTGCGGCGTGTCCGACTCGCCACCGCCAATACTGCCGTCGTTGATGGAATGTGACCACATATAGTTAGCGCTCAGCAGGAAGCCATTCGCAAAGGTCCGCCGAACATTGGATTGCAAGGCTTCGAAGGTGCTGTTGCCGACGTCCCCTCGCCAGGAGACCGCGCCGAAAGCAGGGTACGGCGCCAGGTTCGTGGGTGCCGCTGCCAGGTTAACGTAGGTAGTGGTGAGGACGTCGGTACCCTTGTTACCTAGATAGCTCACCGTGCCGACCAGATCAAACGGCAGCTTCTGTTGAATAGAGGCAGTCCAAGCCGCAATGTAGTCGTCTTTGCGGTTGCGGTCAAGATCGCGCGGAGAGACAACGCCCAAACCGCCTGCTTCCGCGTAGGCAAGATACGGCGTTAGCGGATACGAAAGGCCGGCAAAGGCTCGATTCGCGTTGTTGAACGAATACGCTTCCACTGTGTTCGAGATGGGCAGGTCCTGATCGTCTAATTGGCCATCCGTGTGATAGATGCCGCCGCCGGCGCGGAACACTGTATTGGCGTGCGACCACGCCAGACCGATGCGCGGATCGACGTCGTCATACCGTGGATCGAAATACGAGTACGAATTGGGGCAGAAGCCCCCGCAAGTCGCAAAGTCGAAAGGCGCAGCCTCATGGTTCAGCGCGTGCAAAGCGTTAAAGATGTTGTAGCGGACTCCCATGTTTACCGTGAAGTTTTGGGTGGCCTTCCACTCGTCTTCGGCGTACATCCAGTACTGAGTCTTACGCTGGCGAACCAACGGAAGCAGCGCCGTGTAGGACGCCGTATTAACGATGTTGTTCAAGAAGTTCGCGGCAGAGCTGTAGCTGAGCGTGCCTTTGGAGGACGAGCCTTGATTCAGGGAGTCGTGCTTCATTTCGAAGCCGAACTTTAGCGTGTGTTTCCCGGTAGACCAGGACCAGTCATCGAGCACGCTGACGGCGTTTGATGGGTTGTCGGAAGTGGACGTGCCTGCGAAGGAGCTAAAGCCCGAGACGCTGAAGGTGTACGGCAGCGGTGAGAGCGTACCGCTGTGGTAGAAATCCTGATTAATTCCGAATTTTGTTTCGTTGACCAGCGTCGGGGTGAAGACATGCAGTAGTTCCACTTCACCGTTATTAAACTTCGTATCGTAGATAGTCAGCGCCGTGAGGTTGCCGGCAGGCGTCGTTTCGTAAGCCTCGTCAGAGTTATAGCGCACAAAGGTGGTTGTCTTGCTGGATACGTGATAGTCGAGGCGAATCATGCCGGAGTCCTCGTTGTCGATTTGCCGTCCGTTGGCGACATAGTTCCAGACACTGGCGTTGGGGGTCGGCGACGTGCCGGCGGGAAAAGCCCGCAGAATCGGAATAAGGGCCGGCGAGGCCAGTTCGGCTTGAGCGAGAAAGACCGGGCTGGGAACGAGGCCGATTTGTGTACCATCCAAGTGTTGGCGCAAACCTTCGTAGTTGGCGTAGAAGAACAGCTTGTTCTTGAGAATGGGGCCGCCAATGCCCGCACCGAACTGGTTCAGCAGGAAGGGATTCGGCGACGGCCCGTTGAAAGGTGTGCGGGCTTCGATGGCGTCGTTACGGAAATAATCGAAGAGGTTGCCATGAAACGTGTTCGTGCCCGACGGAGAAACGACAGCGACCTGGCCGCCAGCGGTTCCACCCTCGACATCAGCTCCGAAAGTTTGGCTTTTGACATCGAATTCGGCGATGGAGTCAAGCGGGATGGTGAGGCGCACATATTCGCGCTGCATCTGGTTGAAGACGGCCGTGGCATCCACTCCATCCAGCGTGAGGTTGTTGTCGTCGAGGCCGTGGCCTGCAAAACGGATCGTTCGCTGATCGCCGGCGCCATTATCGATCGCGCCCGGTACTAGCGCGATCAGGGTGGACCAGTTGCGGCCATTGATGGGCAATTCGTCCACTTGGTGCTGCTCTACTTCACCGCCGACCGTGACATCTACCTTGTCCAATTGAACAACGGATTCGCTGACCGTGGCCTCTTCCTTTTTGGCCCCAAGCCTGAGCGTGACATTCAGTGTTCCCGTTTGCCCGACGGCCTGGCGTACGTTGTCAGCCTGGTAAGTCGAAAACCCGTCCTTCGAAAATTGAACCGTGAAGATGCCGGGAGGGAGTCCGGCAAGCTGGTACGTGCCCTCCGAAGTGGTCTCCGTTTCCCGTTTTAGACCGGTCGCCTCCTGGACGGCTTCGACTTTTACCTTTGGAACGCGGGCACCCTGAGGGTCGACCACGGCGCCGGTCAAATAGGTCTTTTCCGTCTGTGGATAAATGCACAACGAAAGCCCAAAAAAACAGAAAAATAAAGAAAATCTGGCAGCGTTGCGAGTAGCCATTAGGAGTCTCGTGATGAAGGTTACAATGCATATGCTAAACCTCCATTACAACCGGCGGAATAGCGGGTGACTTTTATAGTTTTGAAACACCATGCGGTTGTTTCGTCGCCGTCCCCGCGGTATCGTTCAGCTTCGCTTTCGAAACCGTGTTGGGGCGGCTGATGACCCACTCTTCTAACTCGCCCGTCGCTGTCCAAGTGAAGCGGATTGAATTATTGACCACAAACCAATAAGCGGCTGGCCCGCCCTGTAGTGCATCGTTCCAGTTTCGCGGCGCCGTCGCCGATTTTCGAGCCCGCCCGTCCTCGAAAAGATAGTAGTAGTTAACGCGCCCGCCGTATTCCACCTTCCACCAGCCTTTCACCGCCTTCGCAAGGCCCGCATCCATCGCGTCGCCGGCGGAGAAGTGAATGAAGGTGTAAGTGTAATCCTTCTGGTCCAGATCCCACTCGTCGTCGGAGCTGTCTCCCAGGCTCTTGTACCGGCACGTCGAGTGGCACGTGATGCCGCCATTGCCTACATACATCGCGCTGTGGCCGTAGCCGAACTCTTTTCCGGCGGAGTTATGGAAATAGCCGATCATATCGCCTTCTTTGAAAAGCCCGGACTGGATGATCCGCCCGCCCGCCGCAAAGCTGCCCCGCTCCATCAACGTTTTGGTGTCCGGCAGTCCTTGCAGGCTTTCGATGAGGAAGCGCACGCCCCATTGCGTATCGATCCGGGCTCCTCCGGCGCGCACGCATTGCGAAAGATAGTGGGCGCAATCGTCAAGTGCATCCTGGGTTTCAAAGACGATGTCCTTCTCGCCGCTTTTACGAAAAATTCCCGATTCCGTACCGCCGTCATCGCGCACAAACAGGCCTTCCCAGGCCGGCGCCGGCGCGTGCAGTTTTTTTCGAAAGTGCTCGATTGCCGGATGGCCGTAGGCCGCTCCGAGCAAGCCATCCTCGCACGGCGCAGTCCAGTATTTCTGGGCATAGGCAATCGCCTTCTTGCGATCATATGTCATGTCGCTTCTCCTCCGAAGCTACTTAGTCCAGCGAGCCGTGTCGGCAGCCTGGTCTATCTCGTTTTCAAACACAGTAAGTTGCGCGGGGATAGCTCCGGCGCAGCGGTGATGGTGAATAATTCCGTGAGAATTTTCGCCGCTGGTGACGGATGTGGTCACAAGCGGGCTGTCGGGCACGCGCGATTCGCAGGCCTGTGTGTCGTGATAGCCATAGTCGCTCTTGAGCGTGAAGTAATGGATGGCATTCGCCGAATCAATCAGTTTGCGGAATGCCTCCGGCGCGATGTGATCGCGAATAACGCCCTTGCGGCCCACATAATAAATGCCGTCATAAATCACCGTGCCATCGCCAAACAGGACCAGCTTGTACACCGGACAAAGCCAACGCCGGTCGCACGAGTGTCTTTGCAGCGTAACGACGGAATCGCGGCCGATGTCGTCCGCGCAGCCCGCGGCGCGAGGCAAAGCAAGCGAAACCAAACAGGTCAGAGAAAAGATCAGTGTCTTTATGGCGGCCTCCGATGGCTCACGACTGGTGTCGAATGGGCGGAAAACGATTTAAAGACTAGTGTGAACTACCCGAGCCTCCCGTTACAGAGAGTTCTTCCAAATCTTATTGGAGGCAATCCCAATGCTAATATCGATCGACAACGGCGCCTTGGCTCGCGTAAGGTCGGGCTCTTGAAAAGCAAGGAGAAATGACGATGAAATTGGTGGAAGCGGCGTTGACTCTTACCTTGGCCTCGATGACGGCCTGGGCCCAGGTCAATGCGGGCGAACAGCAGCCCGAAGCCAGCCTGCCGTTCACCATGACCACGGTCGCCACCTTTGAACTGCCCTGGCGGCTGGCCTTCCTGCCCGATGGCCGCATGCTGATCACCGAAAAGGTTGGCCCCGTTTGGCTGGTGACCCAAACGGGAGAAAAGATCCCGCTGGGTCATACGCCCCCAGTCTATTGGCAGGGCCAAAGCGGCATGCTAGGCGTCTTCGTCTCGCCCCATTACTCGACCGACCAGAGTATCTATCTCACCTACGCCGAGCCGGGTGATTATGGCGGCGGCCTGGCCCTCGCCCGTGCCAAGCTGCAAACGTTTGGCCACTCGGCGAGGCTCGGAAACTTCGAGGTCTTATGGCGCCAGATGCCCAAGGGCAAAGGCGGCCAGGAAGGCGCGCAGATCGCCTTCTCGCCCGATGGCCAGTATCTGTTCCTCACCGTTGGCGACCGCCAGCGCTTCACTCCCGCCCAGGATCCAAACCAGCCCGAAGGCAAAATTCTGCGCCTGACGCTCGACGGCAAACCGGCCCCCGGCAATCCCAACTTCGGCAAGGCCGGCGCTCCCACCATTCCACTAATCGATCCGCCGAGTGACACCGAATCCGCCAAGACCGCGAAGGTGGTCAGCACCTATACCTTCCCCGGTCCCAACCTCACGCCGGCGGAAACCTGGGCTAGCGGCGTTCGCACACCCTATGGCCTGGCGTTTTCGCCCGCCGGCGAATTGTGGGAGGTCGAGCATGGCCCCCGCGGCGGCGACGAACTGAACCTGATCGAGAAGGGCAAGAATTATGGCTGGCCGCTCGTCTCCTATGGCAATAACTATAACGGCGTGCCCATACCCAAGCCCGACACGCGTCCCGACCTGACGAAGCCGGTGATCTATTGGGTGCCGGTGATCGCGCCGGGCAATCTGATGTTCTACCGCGGCGCCCAGACCTTCCCGCAGTGGAGCGGCAGCGGCTTCCTCAGCGGCCTGTCGACCAAGTCCCTCAACCGCATCGTCTTTGACGGCCATGGGGGCGCCAAAACCGCCGAGCGCTGGAATGTGGGGCACCGCATCCGCGATGTGGAAGAAGGTCCCGATGGCTCGCTGTGGATGCTCGAAGACGCCAATCCCGGCGCACTGATCCATATAACACCCAAGTAAGTTGCGCCGGGATTGCCCCGCTAATCCTGGTCACTCAGCCTCGGATCGACGCCAACATTCGGAGGAGATACTGCTGCCGGGCTTGGGAGCGCGCAGCGCAACCATAAATCGTCGCCACTAACGCAAACTCCGCCGCCGCCTCCTACTTAAAGTTCGGCGGACCGTAACTGTAATTCGGTGGGGCGCGCCGATCCCAGGCGCCGTTGTCTTGTAGATAGATCGCGCTGATGTCGGTCGCAAAAGCCGCTGTAGTAACCGGAGCTTTTTCATACCACATATCGCCGCCAGTATATTCCAGGCTCGCTAGATAGTAAGCGACCCCCGGCATGAGGGATATTGGCGCTGGCAGCGCGGCCCAGGCGAACCCGCCCGGTGTGCAACCCGCCATGTTCACCGACGCGGCCCCGCCCGGCACGTCCAATCCACTCTCCTCGTAGACGAATTTCACCGTATGCGACTGGGCGTTGCCGGCAACACATCCTCGGCCCACATACGTGACGGTCAACGGCGTAGAGCCGGTCAGCATCAATTGCATTCCCACAAAGCTGTCGAAGTCATTGCGCAAGGTCGGATTGAAAAATCCATACGTCGTGACAAAGGGCGTACCCCCACCGCTCCCTCCACCAGAGCCGGAACCGTTGTTCACCGTGAATGAGACCGGTGCGGACATGGTGGTTAGCCCTGCGGAATCCGTGGCGAGCGCAGTCAACGTATGGCTCCCGTCATTGGTCGTCGTCGTGTCCCAATTCAAGCTGAATCCCTGAGCCGCGGACCCCATGCCCAGACTGACGCTATCTAAGTAATACGTTACCGATGAAATCGTCGCAGGCGAAGACGCCTGGGCCACTACGCTCACTGCAAACGTGCCCGAGATTGTCGCCGCGGCGGTGGGACTTGTGATGCTGATAGTCGGAGGCGTGTTGGACGATCCCGCCAATGAGAACTTCAAGTTCGGCGGAACATACGATCGGGCGCCATCGCCGTTACGGATCCACCCGCCGTTCCACGAATAGAGTGAACCGTTCACCGTGACGCTGTTGACGCTCACGCCGTTGGCGTCATACCAGGTGTCGCCGCCTGTCGTTTCTTGCGACACCAGATAGTAACTGCTACCCGCAGTCAACTGAATGGCATTCGGTAAGTTCACATAGGCGAACTGTCCCGGCGTGCAGCCATTCATCGGCACCGATAGGGACGCTGCGGGCACGTCTTGCCCCGTCGAAGCGTACACCAGCTTGACCAGGTGACTTCCGCTATTGCCGCTCAGGCAGACCCGCCCCAGCGCATTCACCACCATGGCGGTCGAAGGATTCACCGTGAAGGCCATCCCGACAAACCCGGAATAATCTTTGCGCACGTTCCCCGCCGTAGCGCTAAAGCTTGCCACCAATGGAGTGCCGGAAGAACCGCCGCCGCTAGCCGCGTTGTTCACCTCGACCGAAACCGTGCTGGATGTGCCGCTTTGCCCCGCCGAATCCCTCACCGCCGCCGTCAATGTGTGTGATCCGTTCGTTACCGCCGTCGTATCCCAGTTGACCGAATACGGCCCCGCCGTTAAAGCTGAACCGAGGTTGTTTCCGTCCAGCAGAAACTGCACCGAGGCAACCGTTGCCGGCGGGGTGGCAGCCGCAGTGGCCGTCACCATAACCGATCCGGAAACCGTCGTGTTGTTTGACGGATTGGTAATACTCGCAGTCGGCAGTGCGTCGCCCCCGCCTCCGCCACCAATCGAATACTGGAAGTTCACCGGAACATACGAAAGCTTTCCGGCGCCGTTCTGAATCCACGCGCCGTTATACGAATATAAGGGGCCATTCACCTGCGCATCGCCGGTGACCGTGACCGAACCGGTGAGGTCGTACCAAGTGTCGCCGCCCGCCGTTTCCTGGCTGACCACATAGTACTTAGTGCCCTTGGATAGCGTCACCGCGCTCGGCAGATTGCCGTACACGAACTGCCCGGCGCTGCAACCCGACATCGCGACCGATACCGATCCGCCCGCCACGTCTGCGCCGGTACTGGCGCTCA
>DASYAX010000211.1:0-5500 GCA_036501045.1 Bryobacteraceae bacterium | reverse complement strand
GTCGATAACGGTCCACCTTGTCAATCTCACAAACTCGATGATGATGAAAGGCCCGGTTCGGGAGTTTATCGGAACGCCGCCGCAAACCGTCACAATCCGGCTGCCGCAGGGAACTAAGGCTAGAAATGTTCATCTACTGGTTAGCGGCGAACGGCCGAGCGTGCACGAGGCCAATGCATCTCTAAGCCTGACGATCCGCTCTGTCGTCGATCACGAAGTGGTCGCGATTGACTTGTCGAACGTCTGATTCCAACCGTCAGCGGCAGCAAGGACTCCAAATCATCGAGCGCATACCAACGCCGCCTAAGATCTGGAGCCCTTATAAAACACCGCTCTGGTGAGCTTTTTCTTTAGCGCCGGCCGCCACCACCGTGGCCGCCGCCGTGACCACCAAAGCCTCCCGCGCGTCCGGCAAACCCACCGGCCCTGCCACCGCTCAAACCACCCCGATAGCCTCCGCTGTAACCTCCCCGGTAAGCGTAGCCGCCGCGGGAACCGTACCCACCGCGGTAGCCGTAGTTGCCACGATAACCGTAGTTTCCGCGATAACCGTAGCCGCCGCGATAACCGCGTCCGTAATATGGGTAGCCCCAATAACTACCGTAGTAGCCGGCATACGGGTAACCGTAACCATACGCGTAAGGCGAATAGCAATATGCGTTAAGGTACGGATTGCAGTATGGATAAGAATACGCGTACGGGTATGCGGGATATGAAGGTCCAACCGCAACTCCGAACCCGAACCCTTGAGCCTGCGCCTGAGACGGACCCACGAAAAGCAAAACCCCCGCCAACATCAGCCCCAAGAGTCCCACTCGTCTCAACATTTTGATTCTCCTTCTCTTCCCTCAATCATTAGACTCCTTTTCTGTCGAATGCGATTCTCACCTGTTTCTGCTATTGGTGGCGGCGAACTTCAGTCACAGATTTGCACAAAGCGTGTGGCACCCGCTGAATCAATAACTTAGAAGACCTTTATCGTCCTCGGCTGCACTCTCGGACCTACGCTGATGCGCGGGAGTCCTATGACCAACAAACTCAAATGGGCAGTCTTGGCGCTGCCGGTTTTCTCGTTTCTCTTCGCGGGCGGTTGCGGCACGCAGCCCAGCCATCCGAACCAGATCAACGCCTTTGACGGCGCGACTTACGATACATTGACGCTGGCCGACGGAGCGTTGACTTCGTTGCGGGCGCAAGTGCTCGTCAACTATCCCAAGTACACGCCGCTCTTCAACGATGCCGTGTCGGCGTATACGGTAGCCTTCAACGCTTATTCGCTCTTCCGTACCAACGCCAACAACCAGGCGGAATTGACGGTGGCGATCGACAACTTGACCGTGAGCATCGTCGCGCTCGAAAATGCTTTCCAGGCAGACCTGCACGTGTCTCCGGCGGCAGTATTGAACCTGCGCAAGAAAGCTGCGAAAATTCGCGTCGCTATCGGTACGAGGTTGAGCGTTTCCGATATTCTGACCGAATTGGAGATTGCCGCAGCGGTGGCACGCACCGTACCGGCGGCAGCGCCCTACGCGGCACTGGCGCAACTGGTGATCGGCGTGACCAGCCAGGCGCTGGCGGCGGAAATGGCGGCTTCCGGGCAGGCGATTGACCTTGCCACGATCCAGCCGGTAGCCATGATCCAGTAAAAATGGCGTGGGAAGGCGGAAAGAAAATTTTTCGCCTTCCCGGTAGGTTCAAATGGTGTTAGCCAATGTTAAGTCAGGTGAACCACTGGATGGAATTCGTGGGAGCGGGCATTGACCTTCTCTTGCTGCTGCGCGTGTTGACGCTAAAGCTCCATCGGACCTATTTATTCATCACGCTCGCATGCGTTCTGAGTGTGTTTTTCGATGCCATCGCGTTGTGGCTGGGCACGGACTCGGACGAATCCAGAAGGGTATTCTTCTATTCGAAGTTTCTCGACGCGGTTGTTTTCCCGGCGGCAGCCTGGGACGTGTTTGAGGAGCTGAAATCCCAGTTGGCGAATCTGCGCAAGATGGCCATATCCCGAACCATCACCAGCCTGCTGCTGGTTACCCTCTTCGGAGTCGTTCTGGCGGGATTTGCGGAAAACGGTACCAGCCCGAATGACATGGCGTTTCTTTCCGTCCTGTCCTTGGTCATATGGACCGGCTCGGCGACCGGCAGCCTGGCCTTTCTGTGGGTGATGCATCGTGGCTTGCGTGCGCAGAAACTAGAGCCTCCCAACAATACCTTCGTTTGGATGATTTTCTATGAGCTCTCCTTGATAGGCGAGGTGTTGTACTGCTTCTATTTGCTTGTCGAACCCGTTTTCAATTCGCTGGTGGCCGATAGCCTGATCCTTCTCTTGATGATTTATGGAACGGTGATTACGGCTTGGTGCATTTTGAGACTGAGAGCGCTCCCTTCGGATGTAACGCCCGCGCCCGTGAACGCCGGTCTCTAGACTTGGCTCACGAGCAGACCGGTGGCCACGCGCTCTACCAGTTCGAAAAGTTTATCGGTCTGGATTGGCTTCGAAAGATAAGCATCCATACCGGCGGCAAGACACCGCTCGCGGTCGCGATCGAGCGCGTGTGCGGTCATGGCGACGATGGGCACGTGAACGCCCGTACGGAGTTCCCGATCGCGGATCGCGGCGGTAGCTTGATAACCGTCCATCTCCGGCATCTGAACGTCCATCAGCACCAGATCTACCGTCCACTCCAGGCGTTCTAGAACTTCCAGCGCCTCCCGCCCGTTATTGGCGGTAATCACGGTATGGCCCTGTTTCTCGAGCAAGCGCACGGCAACCCTCCGGTTGACCGGGTTGTCTTCCACTAACAACACATTGAGGGCCGGGCACACCAGCCGCTGAGGCTTGACAGCTTCTTTTTGGTTCCTTGCGGCTCGTTCATCGATATTTTGCAGCGAACTTTGGATGGCGGCTTTCAGTTCGCCCTGATAGACCGGTTTAGTTACGTGGGAATCGATGCCCAACATCCGGCAGCGCGCGCCATCTGCCAGATCGCCCGCCGAACTCAGCATCATAATAAGACGATCCGCCAAACCGCCTTCTTCTCGTATTCGTTCGGCCAGTGAGAAGCCGCTCACTTCGGGCATTTCGGCGTCGATCAGCACCAGCGGAAATGGCGTTCCGCTTTCCTTCCGGCGCTGCATGGCTCCCATCGCGGCGCCCGCATCGCGAACCGCGGTGGGTTGCGCACCCCAATTTCGCAGCAGATCCTCCAGAATCCGTAGGCTGGTCACGTTGTCGTCGACCACCAGAATCGCCAGGTTTCTCAGGTCGATTTTCTCGCCAGCGGCCGCCGCTGTCTCGCGCACGGCAAACTTGGCCGTGAAGCCGAACGTGCTTCCTTCCTCAGATTTGCTCTCCACCCAGATACGGCCGCCCATCATAGCCACCAATTGGGACGAGATGGACAGTCCTAAGCCTGTGCCCCCGTATTTGCGCGTCGATGAACCATCGGCTTGTGTGAATGCTTCGAAGATGGCCCGCTGCTTCTCCTCCGGAATGCCGATCCCGGTGTCGCTAACCAGGAAGCGTAAGCCGATTTCTTCCGGCTCCCGGCTCTCTTTTTGAACGGAAACGACAATTTCTCCCTTGTCGGTAAACTTGATGGCATTCCCAATCAGATTGACGACGATCTGCGTCAGCCGGATCGGATCCCCGATGATGAGATCCGGCACGTCGGCGTCCAGTTGGCTGATCAGTTCCAAACCCTTCTGATCCGCTCTGACGGCTAGCGACTTGAAGGTTTGATCGAGTGTTTTTCGCAAATCGAACTCGATCGCTTCGAGTTGGAGCTTCCGCGCTTCAATTTTCGAAAAGTCGAGGACATCGTTAATGATGCTCAAGAGCGAATCGGCGGAACCTTCCACCAGTTCCAGACACTGCCTCTGCTCGGGGTTCAATTCAGTGTCGAGCGCGAGTTGCATCATGCCGATAATGCCGTTCAGCGGAGTGCGAATTTCATGGCTCATGTTGGCCAGGAATTCGCTCTTCGATTGGCTGGCCGCCTCGGCCAATTCTTTGGCGATCTTCAACTGTTGCTCGGCGCGCCGCCGCTCTACGTTCTCCGCTTTGAGTTCGAGCACGCGCAGTTGCAGCTCATCGCGCGAGCGCCGCAGCGTTTCTTCCGCCAGCTTGCGCTCCGTTATGTCTTCGACGATACCTACGATGCGATCAAGCTGTCCGGCGCCATCGTGTACTGGAAACGACCGGTCCCAAACCCAGTGCGTCGAGCCATCCGGCCGGACAATGCGATATTCGCAATCCGCACTCCCTCCGCTTCGCTGAGCAGCTTTGGCGACGCTGACCTTTTCGCGATCTTCCCGGTGAACGGCCTCAAACCAGGCCGCCGCGTCGCGTAGCACGGCATCCGGATCTTGCAGCCAGATCTCTTTAAAGGCCGGGCTGATGTAGACGAACTTGCCGCTTCGCGGATCGCTCATCCAGAAGATCTCGTGAATATTTTCGGCCAATTGGCGGAAACGCTTCTCGCTCTCCTGCAGGGCTCGCGCGTGATGGGCCAGCGCCCGCGTGCGCTCATCTACCAGCAAAACCAGCTTGGTTTCATTGGCCCGCAACTGCCGCATCCGTAGGCGGAAGGCCGCTACAAACAGACCCGCCGCCACCACCGCGCAAAGCAGCGCGAAGAAATAGGTCTGATAAAAGTGGGGTAGCAGCGTGACCGAAGCCGTAGCACCCGCCGTGTTCCATACGCCGTCGTTATTACAGGCGATGACTCTAAACCGGTATTCGCCCGGCGGGATGTTGGTGTAGTAAGCCACACGGCGCGCTCCCGCTTCGACCCAATCTTTATCGAAGCCCTCCAGCATGTACTTGAAACGAATCTTCTCGGAAGAGACCAGGCTCAAAGCGGTGAACTGAAACTCCAGTTGCCCTTTGCCAGGCGGCAGGCGAACCGGTTTGCCCGGCTCGAAATCTTTGTGGTCCACCACCACCTGCTCGATCACTACCGGGGGCGGCAGTCGGTTCGATCCTAGCCGGCGCGTGTCGACCACGCTTAAGCCCTTCATGGTCGGGAAATAAAGCTTGCCGTCCCGGCCTTTCCAGCCCGCCGGTTGAAAACCGCCGTTACATTCTTTGCTCTTCATGCCGTCGGAAATGCCGTAAGCAATGGACTTAATCAGCGGCATCCGGCCATCGGCGAACGAATTCAGGTCCCGTTTGGCCACTCGGAACACACCCCGGTTCGAGCTCATCCACAGATAACCTTGGCCGTCGTCGAGGATCGCGAAGATCGCATCGTCGAAGAGTCCATTGCGAGTCGTGTAGACGGTGAATTTGTTGTCCTTGAAACGGTCCAATCCGCCGCCATTGGTGCCCAGCCAGAGCGTACCGTCGGAGTCTCCCGTAATCGCCCAAACCACATTATTGGAGAGCCCCTGGTTGCGGTTAAAAGCGGTGAATCGCCCGTGCTCGAACTTGTCTAATCCCCCGCCCCCAGTTCCGACCCACAGCACTTGCGAGCCATCTTCGAAAATCGAGAGA
>DASYAX010000210.1:0-57374 GCA_036501045.1 Bryobacteraceae bacterium | reverse complement strand
CACAGTGATCGACAGTCATGCGGAACTGGTCACCAGCGAGCTGGTTTCGGGCAATTTCTATGAGAGCGTAGGTGTTTCTACCATCGCTGGCCGGCCCATCGTAGCCGCAGACGATGCAAGAAACGGAGCGCCACCTGTCGCTTAGCGAGGCTCAGACGCAGGCCGCGCTGGATGTCGCGCTGCAGCAGGCGGTGCGGGAATCGCTTCCGAATAAGAAGGGTCGTGACATGCCGCGCCTGCGGCTGTTGACCGGTTCGAGAGGACTCGACGAATTGCGCGGCGAATTCGGCAAGCCGCTGCTGGTTCTGGTGTCCCTAGTTGGCCTCGTTTTGCTGATCGCTTGCGCGAATTTGGCGAACCTGCTGCTGGCGCGGGTGACAGCTCGACAACGGGAAATCAGTATACGGCTTGCTTTGGGCGCCGGGCGCGGGCGAATTGCGCGCCAGATGTTGACGGAAGGGCTGTTGCTCGCCTTTTTCGGCGGTGGCGCGGGTTTGCTCCTCGGATACTGGGCGCGGAATGGCATTCCGCGTCTTCTGGCGACTTCGTGGAGCCCGAGCCCGTTCCAGGCGCAATTCGATTCCCGGGTGTTGCTCATTCTGATTGGCATTACCTTTCTCACCGGCATTCTTTTCAGCGTGGCGCCGGCGTGGCACTCGACGCGGGTTCCGGTCAATACAGCATTGAAGGATGGCGGCCGATCCACCATGAGTCTTCCGAGACTGCTTGCCGGGAGATTGCTGGTGATTTTCGAGATCTGTCTATCGCTGTTGTTGCTGGTTGGCGCGGGACTATTCACCCGAACGCTATCGAACCTCAAATCGGCCGGCCTGGGCTTCCGGCCGGATCGGATCTTGCTGTTCAGCATCGACCCACCGCGCACACGCTATGCGGGAGAGCAAAGAAAAGCGTTGTTCCAACAACTCGAAGACCGCGTTCGAGCGATTCCCGGGGTACAGTCGGCTACGCTCTCGTCGGTGGCGCTAGTGGCGAATAGTACGTCAACGACCAGAGCGCGTCCCGTCGGCAAGGCTTCGAGGGGTGACGCGGATAGAACATGGGTAAACGACGTCGGCGATCAGTTCTTCGAAACGATGGGCATTCCCATTCTTTACGGCCGGTCCCTTGGATCTCATGACCGCGCTAATTCCCTTCGCGTAATCGTCGTTAACCAGCAGTTCGTCAGAAATTTTTTCCCCGACGCCAATCCCCTTGGTAAGGCCGTGAAGAACAGCAACCAAACTTACGAAATCGTGGGCGTCTGCGGCGATGCCAGGTATAGCGAGATTCGCGGCTCGGCGCCACCGACGTTCTACCTTCCCTTCACGCAGGGAGGCGAACCCGGTGGGATGACCTTCGAAGTGAAGACGGCGGCGAGCGAAGCCAGCGTGCTGAAGGGAGTGCGCGAAACGGTACGCGGCGTCGATAAGGACCTGCCGGTGTTTGATATACGAACACAGACCCAGCAGATCGATGCTACGTTGTCGCGCGAGCGTCTGTTCGCTTCTCTGACCTCGGGCTTCGGGCTGTTGGCGTTGATTCTCGCGTCTGTCGGTATTTACGGCATCATGGCGTATGCAGTGGCGCGGCGGACTAGCGAGATCGGCGTACGGATGGCGTTGGGCGCGCAAAGAGGCGAGGTGCTGCTGATGATCCTGCGCGAGACGGCGTTGCTCGCGGGAGTGGGCGCAGGCATCGGAATCCTGGTGGCGGCGGGACTCACTCGCACCGTCGCCAGTATGTTGTACGGTTTGAAACCATCAGACCCGATGACTTTCGGGGGCGCGGTTCTGCTATTGCTGATGGTTGCGCTGGCGGCTGGTTGGTGGCCGGCCAGAAAAGCCTCGCGACTCGATCCGATGGTGGCGCTACGCCACGAATGATGAAGGCTTGCGAAAGACGAGTCTAAGCAGTCTTCGAGCGCGCGGGCTTTTTTCGTCCTTTGGCGGCGCGCAGCGCTGCCCAGCGCTTCTTGTTGGCGTCGCTGATTCGCTTGAGACCCGCCGCGCTGATGCGCCGCTTTTGGGGCGCCGCGGATGGCTTGGCGGCAGCATCCGATACAAGGAAGTAACGCCCGCCCTTTTTGGCGAGCTTCTTGCGCTTCAGCAGAAAACTGAGGGCATTGTAAATGAGATTTTTGCTTCGCGCGATGGCCTGAGCGGAAAAGACAGTGTCGATTTCCTTAGGGGTGGCCCCAGAAGCGCCGCGAGCTTTCAGGATACCGGCGATAAATTCCGTTTTATTGCCGGCGAAAGCTGGTTCCGTGGAAGGGACCGCTTCCTGCACGATTTCCGGTTCCTTGGTTGGGGGTTCCGCCTCGGTGGGAGTTTGGAGTAAATCGACTCTAACTCGTTCGACCTCTAATACCCTTTCATAAGCGGCCAATTCGGCCTTCTGTGCCTCGATGGAGGACCGGAGCTCCTGGATTCGCTTTTCCAGGGATTTAGTGAGTGATGACATTTGTAATCAGTTTCTCAGATCCATTTACGGACCGTGGGGTACGTCACTGAGTGTCAAGCGAAAGTCGCAGCCGCATGCAGTCCGGCAGCAGATTCGCCAGGTCTTCTAGAACGTACTGGCTCGGGTGCCGGTATCGTTATGAATTTTACGCTCTTCCTGGCGTTTGCCGATGAGAGATAAGCATGCCGGCATCGTCCAAACGCTCGGCCATTTGCGCGCTCGTTGTTCTCTTCGGGCCTGTTCTGTGTATCGCTCAGCGATATACCTTTGAGGACTACGTCGAGGGGCTGGGGAACTTAAGCGTCAATTGCCTTTTGCAGGACCGGACCGGGTTCATTTGGGTCGGAACGGAAAGAGGACTGTATCGATATGACGGCTCCCGTTTCTGGGAGTTTGGGACCGCGGAAGGACTACCCAGCGGTTTTGTCACCGCGCTCCATTTAGATCAAAGCGGGCGGCTGTGGGTAGGAACCAGAGACGGCCTGGGATACCGCGTGGATGAACACCATTTCGCGGGCGTGAAGTACCAAGGGCAAGACCTCACGATACCTTACAATTCGAGCATTTCGTCCTCACCGGATGGCCGGGTTTATGCCGTTACGCAATTCGGTCTGATGGTGATAAATTCCAACGACCGGGCGCATTCGTGGCGCAGCAGTCTGCTGGCGCCGCACGATCAGAGCGCACCGTTTGCGCCCGATTCCGTCAAGAGTGTACTGGCGAACGGGAACGGGGAACTGTTGTTCGGTTGTGGACGAGGCATCTGTGAGAGTTCGGCGAGTGGTTTTGTGAAGTACGGGCCTGCCGCAGGTTTACCGGAAGACAATTGGAAATGCCTGTTACTAAAGGGCAACGGAGAACTTTGGGCGCGCGGGCCGAAGCACGTGGCGGTATTGCTGCCCGGCCGCAAAAAGTTCGAAACGCACGATCCGGCAGGGATCGCAAGCGATTCGACCTATTTGAATCTGGCCGAGGATCGTTCAGGCAGATTGCTGGCCGGTTTCGGCTCCGACCTGGCGCGCTACGATCAGGGCCGCTGGACGATCTTCTCGGAAGCGAACGGATTTGGCGAAGGAACGGTTTCCTCCATTCTGGTGGACCGCGAGGGCCTGGTTTGGTCGGGCTTGCTCGGCCACGGTCTTCGTAAGTGGCTCGGCTACGGCGAGTGGGCGCATTGGACCAAGAAAGAGGGTTTGCGCAGCGACGAGATTTGGGCTTTGCGACGGGACGCGGCGGGGCGTTTGTGGGTAGCTGAGGAAGACGGGCTGAGCATCCTAGAGCCGGGCGCGGTGACGTTTCATCCCTGGAGCGCACCTGGAATCGATCCGCGGAGGTGCCTTTCTTTGGAACGGTCGAAGGATGGATTTCTGTGGGCCGCGACGAGCGAAGGGCACCTGATTCAAATCAGTGAGAAGACGCTGCAGGGGCGGCAGCTCGACTTGCCGCGGGTGCGGCGGGTGTTCGCCGATTCGCAGGATCGCGTGTGGGCGGCGACGCAGAACGGGCTTTATGTGAGTGAAAGCCGGCGGGACGGTGTGGGATTTCGCCTCGTTCAGGATGCCGCTCTCCGTTCGCACACGTTGGTGGACCTGGCGGAGGATGCGACCGGCGCGCTGTGGGCGATTTCGGGAACCGGCGTTTTCCATTACGACGGCGAGCGCTGGACGTTCTTCGATGTGTCGCAGGCGCACTTGGGGCATCATTTGGCGGACATTGCGATCGATCGTTCGGGCGCGCTGTGGATTGACGGGATCGGCGCGGGGGCGGCCCGCTTCACAGTGAAGAACGGCCAGATCACCGGCTTTAGCAGGCCGCGCCTGTTTTCGAATGAGGTCGTGTTCCTGCGAATGGACCAGCGCGGCTGGGTATGGTTTGGCGAAGATCATGGCGTTGAGGTGTACGACGGCCATTTTTGGCGGCGTTACACCACCGACGATGGACTGATTTGGGATGACACCGATGGGTCGAGTTTCCTGGCAGATCCAGACGGGTCGGTTTGGATTGGAACAAGCGGCGGGCTATCGCACTTCCTGGTTCCGAGAGTGGCGGCCGCCGATCCGCCCCCGGCTCCCATCTTCGTCCAGGCGAACTACGGAATAAAAGATGTGCTCGGCAGCGCACCGCATCCGGCTTGGGGACGCGAGCCACTCACCATTGCGCTAGCGTCGCTGCGCTTTCGCGACGAAGACCGGATCCGATTCCGCTACCGGTTGGTTGGTCTGGAGCGGGACTGGGTGGAAACGGCCGAGCGCAAGATTCGCTATCCGGAACTGCGGCCGGGCGACTACCGTTTCGAAGCCGCGGCTTTCGATAGCACCACGGGGCAACAGTCGGCGGTCAGCGAATTCTCCTTCAAAATTGAACCTCCCTGGTGGTACACGCGAAGCTTCCTGGCAGCGGTCACGGTATGGGCGATATTTCTCGGCGTGTTTGTGTGGCGATGGCGCGAGCGCATTCTGGCAGCCCGGCAATGTGAGCTCGAACGGGTGGTTGCCGAACGTACTGAAGAGCTGGACCGAAGATTGGCGCAAGAAGAAGTGCTGAAGGCCGAGGCAGAGCGCGCAAATAAAGCCAAGAGCGATTTTCTGGCCATGATGAGTCACGAGATTCGAACGCCCATGAACGGCGTGATTGGCATGGCGGCGCTACTCGAGGATACGGCGCTAGCCGACGACCAGCGCGAATACGTCGAAGCGATTCAATTTTCTGGTTCTTCGCTTCTTTCGATCATTAACGAGCTGCTGGACTTCTCGAAGATCGAGGCGGGCAAGCTGAGCCTGGAGGAAACCGACTTTAGCTTGCGGGAAGTGGTTAGGACCGCGGTCGGCGTGGTGGACAATGCGGCACGTCACAAAGGCTTGGAGATAGCGGTTGAAATCGACCCGGGGCTTCCCGATTGGCTCGTCGGGGACCCGGTGCGGGTGGGCCAGATTCTGTTGAACCTGCTCTCGAATGCCGTTAAGTTTACCGACCGGGGCAGCGTGACGGTGCGCATTTCGACGGACGCCAATCAGGAACTGGATCGGACGCGGCTGCATTCATCGGTTAGCGACACGGGGATTGGGATTCCGCTCGAAGCGCAGCAGCGGCTATTCCAAAGCTTCAGCCAGGCCGAAACGTCTACCACCCGGAAGTATGGTGGGACTGGGCTTGGTCTGGCTATTTCCAAGCGGCTGGTCGAGATGATGGGCGGCGCGATTGGTTTCGAAAGCTCACTCGGATGTGGGAGCACATTCTGGTTTACGGCGTCATTGAGACTCGGCCAAGCGCCCGTGGCGGAGGCGCCTTCGGAATCCGCCAAGGCTTCGGCGGGCCAGGCGCGGTGCGGAACCGTGCTGATCGCCGAAGACAATCGGATTAATCAAAAGGTCCTGCTTCATCTGCTAGCCAATCTGGGCTACGTTGCCGAGGTCGCGGAAAACGGCGCGGAGGCGCTGGCAAAGATCAAGGCCCAGCGATACAACATCGTGCTGATGGATGTGCAAATGCCGGTGATGGACGGTTTGCAGGCGACCCGCGCGATTCGAAGCCTGACACCCGACCTCGCGTCGGTGCCGATCATTGCCGTGACCGCGAATGCGCTCGAAGGCGAAAGGCAGCAGTGTCTCGCCGCCGGGATGGACGACTACCTCACCAAGCCCATTGATAAGGCCGATCTCGAAGAAATTTTGCGGCGCTGGACAGCCGTGATCCGCCCCGAAGCGGCCGAAGCTGTGCTTGTTTTCGATTCGTAACTGGGTTAGTCAGTACGGGTTGCAGGTACTGTATCCGCTTACGACTCGCGAGCAAAAAGATCAATTGGCAGCGGCTTCCGCTTTTGCGATATTTAGAGCGGCAAGGGGCAGGAGAAGCTGGTCAACCACTCTATTTACCTTGCAAGAAAACGTTTTTTTAAACGTGGAGGTGTTTGTATGATGTTCAGGGCTTGTGCCACATCGGCTCTGTTCCTTTCGCTTTTCGCGCCTTTGGCAAGTTACGCTGCGATTGACAACACGCAGAATATCGCCATTGACAGCGCCCTGCAGATACCCGGAACGATCCTGAACTCGGGAACGTACAAGCTGGCCTTGGAGAGCTGGACGGCCGGCCGCGCGGTTGTTCGAATTTCCAGCGCGAATACGGAAAAGCAGTACCTGCTACTGGCGGTACCGAACCGGAAGCTGGGCGTAGACGCTAGCAAGGGAATTGTCTTGTTTACGCCCGCGGACGGGCGAAAGCAGATCTTGCGGGGATGGGTGTGCCCGGTTTGCTCGAAGGAGCTGGAATTCGTCTACCTCAAGGCGGAAGCGGCAAATATCACCGACGAGACGGGGCAGCCCGTGTTTGCGGTGGATCCGGCGTACGATAAGCTCCCGCATGCTCTGTCCGTCAGCGATATGAAGGTAGCAACTATCTGGTCGTTTTCTCCGCAGCGGATCGTCGGCGCGAATCGCGGGGTAGGCGTGAAAGCGGTGAAGTATTTAAAGGCGAACGAGGAGAAAGCGGCGGCAAGCCAAAAGACGGCAGAGGCGCGCTTGAAACATCTTCCCAAGACGGCCACGAATACCTGGTCGTTAGCCTTGTGGGGCGCAGTGCTTTTGGCGGCCGGTCTGGCCTTGCGTGTGAACCGGTTGAGCAGGTCGTGATCGGCAGATTCGTAAGCAGGCTGGCAGTCGCGGAAGTACTATTCTTGCTGGTGGGGTCGTCCCTATGGGCGACGGCGGGTTCGCGGGTGGCGCGATACGCGGCGTTTCAGAGCGGCCTGGAGTGGATTTTCGGAATGCAAGAGCCGGACAATGCTCCGGCGAGGCTCAGCATTCCGCGTTTAGGAATGTCGGTCCTGGTCGTTGACGGGGCCGACGAAAGAAGTCTGGCGCTCGGCGCCGGGCGCATCCATGGCACCGCGCGAATCGGTGAACGCGGCAATGTAGTGATTGCGGGGCATCGCGACATGGCGTTCCGGGCGCTGCGGGATGTCAAAGCCGGCGATGAAGTACGCGTAGTGGCCGATGGAACGACTTACAAGTACATCGTAAACCGGATACGCATTGTCGAACCGAGCGATGTCTCCGTTCTGCACGACGACGGCGTACCGAAACTAACGCTGATTACGTGTTATCCGTTCTGCTATGTAGGCGATGCGCCGCAGCGGTATGTTGTCGAGGCGGAGATGTTCCAGTAACAGGCAACCTTTAGAAACGCCGCGCCCGGTTAGCTGCCTGCGATGGGCTGAGTGGCGATACCGCCCTCCGCCGGGAGCTTGGGCTTTTCCTTTGGCGCATGGCTGACGGCTTTTATGGGACTAATGAGGACGTGCGCGTTGCGGCCTTCCAAGCGCGGCTGGCCCTCAACCGTGCCAACGCCCGCCAGGTCGCCGGCGAATCGCAGCAGCAGCTTTTTGCCGAGATCCGTGTGAGCAATTTCGCGCCCGCGGAATTGCACCACCGCTTTCACGCGATTGCCTTCCTGCAGAAATCGAATCGCGTGATTTTTCTTGAAATCGTAGTCATGATCGTCGGTGTTGGGACGGAATTTCAGTTCCTTCACCTGAATGACGTGCTGCTTCTTCTTGGCGTCATGCTGCTTCTTTTTTTGCTCATAACGCCACTGGCCATAGTCCATGGCTTTGGCAACGGGCGGCTCGGCCGTGGGAGCGATCAAGATCAGATCGAGGCCAAGATCCTGCGCCTTGCGCACAGCCGCGGGCGTGGGCATGACCTCTACCGTTCCATCGGGAAAAACAGCACGCACTTCCCGGGCGCGGATGGCTTCATTTACGTTTTCTCGGATCTTGGGCCGGCGGGGAGGAAGACCTCTTGGTGGATACATGCCGGACTGACTAACGGACGGCGCTAGTCCGCGCCTGGGGGTGGAAAGAGAAATGGTTCAAATGTAGTACCTGTTACCAGTCTACACGGAAACGGCGCAAGCTGCTGGGCCATTGTTTCTTCGATAGGTATTACCGGTGTCTAGAGTCTATCCAAGTGAGGGTCGCCGTTCGAGCTGCTCTGAGACGGCGAGATGTTAGTCAGATTTCGAGAAGGTGTCTCGTTTTAGGAAAGGTTCCGGCGGAATGATGCTGATCATAATTATCGTTCTTGTTTTGCTTCTGGGCGGCGGTGGTGGCTATTACGGACACAGTCGCTGGGGATATGGCGGCGGTGCCGGAATCGGGCTGGGCACAATCTTAATGATTTTGCTCATCGCTTATTTGTTGGGATTCTTTCGCTAGACGGCCGCCGAAGGCACGAAGTAAAACTTGATCCCAACGCCTAGCGTCGATTGCGCCCAGGCACCCGTATCTGAGAGTTAGTTTCTGGTGGTGGCTGTTCTACTGAAAGGCTTATCAGCCTTGGCATAGTCGGCGGAAGATTCTCCAGCCGCGGATACATCTTCGGCTCGAGTGCGCTTCAGTAGTTCTTTGGCACGGTCCACCCATTCGCTGTTATCGCAATGAACCGACACGAGAATGCCGCCCTCTTTGATCAAGCCCTCATAACGCTTGGCTTCGAATTCCGGAATGCCCATGCCGGCCAGCGCACCAATCAGGCCGCCTACCATACCACCGGAACCGACGCCAGCGAGGGTGGCCATGATCGGACCCGCGGCTATCAACGGTCCGATTCCCGGAACGGCCAACAGGCCAATACCCGCGAGCAATCCCAGCGTTCCTCCGATTGCGCCGCCAGCAACTGCGCCCGCGGTGGCTCCCTCCGGCGCCTTGGTGTGCTTCTCGTGTGCAAAATCCTTCGTGCCCAGGTTGTCTTGCAACAGAACGGAGATGTCTTCTTTTCGGAAGCCGGAGGCCAAAAGATGATCAACCCCATTTTCCGCGTCCGTGCGTGTCGTATATATTCCGTATACTGCGGTATTTTTTCCTGCCATGATTCTCCTCGCTAATCTTTAGCTCTCAATATCGGGTAGGCACGACGGAGGCCGTTTGCCGCGCTGCGGCCGCCAGGGCAGTGTCAGCGTATTGATTCGACTTGTCTTGTTCTCTGAAGAGCGGCGCTGACGGGGGCGGGTGCGCCGCGAGAACTCGTAAAATTTTCCTAAATGCGCGCAGGTAAATAATAAATCCTGGTATTTCGATGAATTGGCGAAATTGCCAATGATAATCCGGGTCCAATCTCAGGAGGCAGAATTGACAAGTACAGATACCAACACTAAAGAGATTACGAGTGTACTGAACACTCTCACGGAGACCTGCAAGGACGGTGAAAACGGTTTTAAGGCCGCGGCGGAACAGGCGAAACAACAAACGTTGAAAGCGCTATTTGCGAAGTATTCCGCGCAGCGCACCCAGTATGCACTCGAGTTGCAATCGACGGTCAGAGGGCTTGGCGATAAGCCGGAAACCACCGGCCACATGTCTGGCGCGTTGCATCGCGGATGGATGGGGTTGAAAGAAGCTTTGTCGAGCAACGATGACAAGGCGCTGATTGACGAGTGCGAAGCCGGGGAAGATTCGGCCATGAAGGCTTACAAAGAGGCGCTCGGCAAACCCCTGCCGCCGGAGATCGAAAACCTGGTTCGCAAGCAGTTTGCCGGCGTGCAAGAAGGACACAGAGTGATGAGTAATCTGAAGCACAATAGACAGTAGCGTTACCCAACGGTGCGGGGGTTAGACTTAAGATTGCTATTCAGTAGCCACGCAGTTTTGAATTTTAGGCCTAACTTCCCCGCCCATATTCGGGCAATTCAGACGAGTGCAGCGATAGCACTCGGCTGCCTGTTGACTGCTTGCAGTCCTCGCGCAAGCGAACTTCCGGATTACGGTAAGGTTCCGAGCTTCTCCATGACGGACTCACGCGGTCACGCTTTTCAAAGCGGCGCGCTTGAGGGTAAAGTTTGGGTGGCCGATTTCATTTATACCAACTGCCCGGCGGAATGTCCGGTGATGACTTCGAGAATGCACTCGGTGGAGAAAAAACTGCATGGACAGGAAGACGTCAAGCTGGTTTCCATTTCGGTCGACCCGCTACGCGATACTCCTCCGGTCTTAGATCGGTTTGCAAACCGATATGGCGGCGCCAATGACCAGTGGATTTTTCTGACCGGCTCACCTGGAACCGTGCATTTGTTGGCCTACACGACGTTTCACGTGGGCGATGTCATTGGCAAAATCGAGCACAGCACCAAGTTCGTCCTGGTGGATAAACGAGGGCACATTCGCGGCTATTACTCAAGCTTCGACCAGGAAGGCATCCCGGCCATGCTGAAGGATCTTTCCGCGCTGCGAAAGGCGAGCTGAGGCGTTTTGCCGGCGGGATCGAAAATGGCGTGGGACGCCGAACTGTATGAAGCACGCCACAGTTTTGTCTGGAAGTTCGGCGAGGATGTGCTTGCGTTTTTGAATCCTCAGCCGGGCGAGCGAATTCTCGATCTCGGATGCGGGCCGGGCCAGCTCACCGGAAAGATTGCCGGGCTTGGCGCGGAAGTTATGGGGCTCGACGCGTCACCGGAGATGATCGGACAGGCACGGCAGAACTTCCCTCAGTTGCGTTTCGTGCTGCAAGACGCGGCCGCTATGCAATTTAATCAGGAGTTCGACGCGGTATTTTCGAATGCGGCGCTGCACTGGATGTTGGATGCCGAGGGCGTGGCGAAAGGCATTGCTCGCGCGCTGCGCAAAGGCGGCCGGTTCATCGCCGAGATGGGCGGCAAAGGCAATATTCAACAGATTGAACGGGCCATTCAGGCGGTTGTCCTTCGCTACTATGGTGATGACATCCCGGCATCGCGCACGTATTTCCCGTCAATTGGCGAGTACGCGAGTCTGCTCGAAGCCAACGGGCTGGAGGTTCGAATCGCGCAGTTATTCGACCGGCCCACGCCGTTAGAAGGCGAGGACGGGATGGCGACTTGGATCAAGCAGTTCAAGTGGTTTTATTTCGAGCCATTGCCCGGTCCGCAACGCGAGAAGGCCTTAGCGGAGGTGGTGGAGGAACTTCGTCCAGCGCTGTGGCAGACGGACGGCTGGTACGCGGATTATCGGCGATTGCGCATTCACGCGGTCAAGGTTTAGACTTGCTGGTAGAACATGGCATCACCGGCCGCCACGAAAAAAAAGATTCCGCTGGCGCTCCTGCTGACCGGTTTCGCAACGGCCGTCGTTTTGATTGCCGGGCTCGCATATCTTAATAGACCTGCGCCAAAGCCAGTGGAAGCGCCCGCGTCGGCGGACGCGAAATCCTACCTTCCTAATCTTCAGCTCAGCGATGTCCGGATGGAAGCGAACGAGAACTTCATGCAGCAGCAGCTTGTCGAGGTCCGCGGAAAGATTACGAATAAGGGACCGCGGGCGCTTAGATCGGTGGACGTCTATTGCTTGTTTTCCGGTGTGGATGGAAAAATCATACACCGGGAACGGCTGCCGCTGATCTGGTCTACCGGAGCGCAGCGGCCGCTTAGCTCTCAGGAAACGCGATCGTTCCGGCTGCCCTTCGATAGCTTGCCGGATGGCTGGAATCAGGCTCTGCCGAAGTTCGTCATCGCTCAAATCACTTTCGCAGATTAGCGCCCGCCGAGACCTCAATCATGAAAGTTCTTCTTGCCGATGATGACCAAGACCAGTTGGAACTGCGTGGACTGTTGCTTTCCACCAGCGGGTTCGAAACCATCGAGGTCTCCGACGGTCCGTCGGCTTTGCGGGCCGCTGAAGCGCAGAAGCCGGAGTGCGCGGTGGTCGACCTGCGTTTTCCGACCGAAGAGCTTGGCCTGCGGCTGATTCGCGGATTGAAGAAAATGAACGCCGCCATGCGCGTCATCGTGCTGACCGGGGCCGATCCGCTCAGGATCGGGCGGTTGCCCGAAAAGGAGCTAGTGGACGAAATAATTGTCAAGGGCAGTTCTTCCGATCAACTTTTGCGGAGCCTTAAGGCGCTTGCGAGGACTCTACAGCGGGCTGAAGGTTCTCAGCGGAAACGGCTGAAAGGCGCGAGCTGATCAAGGTTTTGGAGGAGCCGCAGCGACAGGAGACGCGGCGGCTTTTCTGGCGCGGTCGTAATCGATCGTCATTTGACGCGCGATTTTCGCGGCTACGTCGGCGCTGGCTCCGTGGAATTTCGCGCCCAAGCTTTCCTGCGTTGTGGACCACAGCACATCACCGTCTTTGTTGCAGAGCCGGACCGCCGCATAGGCCTCGTGCTTGCGCTCCTTGACGTGATGAGAATCATTCTCACCGATAGACACGCCGCCATAAATACCGCTGGACCGAGTGGTCAGCGAACTGCCCGATCCGGATTTGCCGCCGTTTTCGCGGCTGCTGAGGCTCTCATCCGAGTCGAACACGTCGGTGAATGTGTGATCGTCCGCGGCGCCTTTCAGGATCCCATCGGCGCGGTCGGCATTGTCGGTCAGGATGAAGAGCTTGGTGGAATCGAGGCTCGCAATGATCAACTCGCGAAGCGCGGCCGCCTGTTCGCCGCCGGCTAAGGGAGCCACATAGATGCGCTTTATTTCAAGGATGGATTCCACGCCCGAGTCCGCGCCGGTTTTCTGCGCCCACAGGCTGGGAGCGAGCAGAATCGAGGAGAGGAGGCAGAGAGTTCGAAGCCTCATCCTTTGCCGGCAATTCTCGCTTCGTCATCCTGATAACGCACTTCCTGGCCAGTGCGCGCTTCGAGAGCGACGAGGGTCAAGCGGATGTCATTCTTGTCCACACGAAATACCAATGCCTGCTGAAGTCCATCATCATCCTGGAAGCCCAAGGTCAGGAAATGCTCGCGTTTTTTGGCCAGCATGAAAAGGGGCGAGATCACCACTGCTGCCAGGTAACGCCGGTCTACCTTTTGACCGTACTCAAGCAGATTGATCCGCTGGTACGGAATTTTGATCTGGGTGCGTTTGGAAACGAAGACAAAGTAAACGTTATCGGTGACTTGAATGTCACCGGAGTTGTTGTTGGGGATGTCGGCCCGGGTGCCCCCAACGTATTCAGCGTGGGCTCCGTTATGACTCGCCGGCGCCAGCAGGGCGGAAAACGTGAAGACAATCGCAAGAGCCGAGGTTCGCATGGGTTCCGAGAGCGGTCTCAGAACAATGGTGGCGGCGGGTTGGGGCTTCTCTCGGTAAAGGGTGTGTCAAGTCCAAACTTTCTCGACAGGGACCCGCCGATGACACAGTTCGCAGGAAGCGGCATCCTTGTAATAGACGGCATCCATCTTGGCGAGGTAGAAAAGTGGAAGATTGCCGAAATCGGCGATGGTCGGATTCGGTTGGTAAACGGCGACGGCGAGACCCACGACTTCCGCGCCTCGCGATTCCATCAGGTTACGAAGCTCGGTGAGACGCTTTCCGGACCGCAAAATATCGTCCACCAGCAGCACTTTCTCGCCCCTGGCGGGTTCGACGAATTGCCGGAAGCGCATGGGCGAGACATCATCGGCCTTCTCTGCCCAATAAACCTGGTGGGCGCGCAGCGCCTCACAGACACCGTAGCCGATCGGTAGACCGGCCGTATTGTTGGGACATACGATAGAGAGTTCTTTGATCATGGCGCGGATTTCGGGATCGGCGCGCAGACGGCGGCTGAGGCCCACGCTGAGGACCTTGGCGTACTGATAGTAGCGGAAGGCGAGAGCCACCTGAAGATACTCGTCGGCATGCGTGCCATCCGGATATTCAAAGTGCCCGTTCCGCAAGGCTCCGGTTTCGCGAAGCATGGAGATGACTTCCTCGTTGGTGGGGACTAGATGCATGCGCTTAGTGGGCGCCTCGTCCCGCGAGCACTTGTGGAATGGTGCGCAGAATAATCGACCAATCGAGCTTCAACGACCAGTTCTCGATATAGGAAATATCCATCCGCATCCAGGCGTTGAAATCGATGCGGTCTCGACCGGCGACGGCCCAGAGGCAGGTGAGGCCGGGCCGCATGCGCAGCCGACGCCGCTGCCAGCGTTGATATTGATCCACTTCTTCGGGCAATGGAGGACGCGGACCAACGATCGACATATCGCCGCGAAGAACGTTGTAGAGCTGAGGTAATTCGTCGATTGAGAATTTCCGCAACCAACGGCCGACGGGAGTGACCCGTGGATCGTCCGACAGCTTGAAGGCGACTTCCCGTTCACTCAAATGCTCGAGCTGTGTTCTGAGCTCATGAGCGTTCGCCACCATCGACCGGAACTTATAAAGCGTGAATCTTCTACCATTCAGGCCGCAGCGCGCCTGCCGGAAGATGACCGGGCCGGATGAAGTGAGGCTGATCAGCAGTGCTGCGGCAGCGATCAGAGGCGACAGTAGAACGAGTGCGGCCGCCGATACAACCAGGTCAAACATTCGCTTGAGAACCAGCCGCAGATCGTCAAGGGGGGCGGCCGAAAAGGTAAGAAGCGGCGCGCCGCCCACGCGATCGAGGGTCATGTCGCTGTTCACATGCGGAAAGAAGTCGATGGCAACGCGCGTGCGAACGCCTTCTTCGTCGCATTGCAGGAAAACCTCTTCGAGCGACGAAAGGCGGCTGCTATCCACCGCGAAAATCACTTCATCCACCACTCGTTCCGCGAGCAATTTGGGAAGCTCCGAGAGACACTCTTTCTCGCTGATTCGGGCGGCGATCTCGATGCGGAACGGCGAGCCATCACAGAGAAGCCGCGCCAAAGGCGAAGTTTTCTCTGCGCTGCCTACCAGCACAAGGTGATAGGGCGTGCCAAATCCCCGCTGAAAGGCGCCCACGAAGCGCGGCAGAAACCAGCGAAATGCGGCGAGCGAGACGAGGTTGTAAAGAAAAAACAACGAGAGGAAGCTGCGGCTGAGTGGAAAGTCGATACGGAGCAGGTACTGAAACAGGATGACCAGAACTGTGCCAATGAAAGCCTGGCGGAAAGTGCCAGGAATGAGGCGCCGGAGGTTGGCCGAGTCGACATACTCATAAACGCGCTGCATGGCGCCGAGGGCGATCCACACCACTACGCAGAATCCAAGAAGCAACACGTGGGTGTGGAGAGGAAGGAAGAAAACGCGCTCGAGCGTCATCCTGGTGCGGGTGAAGTACGCCGCCTCAAAAGCAAGAACAGTGAGGAGCGCGTCTGCCACCGCAAACAAGAGCTGAATTTTCTTTCTCTGATGGGCGAACACGGCAAACCGAACCTAAGACTATCAAGTGGCCCGTAAGGCGGCATTCAAGTCGGTCATAATATCCTCCACGGCCTCGATTCCCGCGGCCACGCGGACCAGATTCTCTCGAATACCCATGCGCTCGCGCATCTTAGGCGAAATGTCGCGATGAGAGGACATTGCTGGATAAAGGAGCAGCGTGTGGACGTCGCCCAAAGAGCTGCCGGGGACGATCATCTTCAGGCGATTCATGAAACGCATCACAGCGGCTTTATCCGCATCGCGGATTTCGAAGCTGAAGATGGCGCCGAAAAGGCCAGGGCTGAAGAGCTCTTTGATGGCCTCTGCGTCCGGATGTTGCGGATCGGCGCAGGAGTACACACGCTCAACACAGGGATGTTTGGCCAGGCATTCGGCCAGCCTGGCAGCATTTTCGCACTGCCGTTCGAAGCGCACCGCGAGCGTTTTGATCCCACGCATGGTCAGATAACTCTCGAACGGACCTAAGGTCCCACCGACGATACGCGAGAGGGTGCGCACTGTTTCGTGATGGTCTTGGTCGCTTACGACAATTCCGCCGAGCACATCGCCGTGACCCGCCAGGTATTTGGTGGCGCTATGGACCACCATGTTGGCGCCGAGGTCCAGAGGCCGCAGCAGCATGGGCGTGGCGAAGGTGCTGTCGACGACCAGGGATGCGCCGGCGGCGCGCGTCATCTCCCCGATACGGTCGATTCTAGGGACGCGCAAGAGCGGGTTGGAGATACTTTCCATGAAGACGCAACCCGGTTTCTTTTCGGCGATCGCTTTTTCCACTGCCTTGAGATCGCACATGTCGACGTAGCTCACATCGACGTCGAAGGGGCTCAATACCTGATCGAGCAACTTCATGGTGGCGCCATAGATGGAGCTGGCGCTCAGGATACTGTGCGGGCGATCCACCAGAGCTGCTTGAAAGGCGATTTGCAGCGCGGTCATTCCCGAAGCCGTGGCGAGTGAACCGTGGCCATTTTCAAGGACTGAGGTGAGCTCCTCGAGCGCTTCGTTCGTCGGGTTATTGTAACGTGCGTAGCTGGGGCCCTCTTCTTCGTGGCCGAAGACGCGATCGAGAGTTTCGGATGAGTCGTAGAAATAGGTAGTAGCCAGTTGGATGGGCGTGGTGGAGGGAATCGCAGCTCCCCGTGAGCGCTTGCGATCGCCGGCGTGTACGACTTGAGATGCAAAGTTCATTTTCGTTTCCAGCGAACACCTTCTTTGGTGTCCTCGAGCAAGATGCCCCTTTCCTGAAGGATCGCGCGAATCTCGTCGGCGCGCGCGAAATTGCGCCCTTTTTTGGCCTGATTTCGTTCTTCTACGTATGAATGGATCTCTGGATCGGTGAGGGCGGGAGCCTCTGTAGAGAACGTTCGGCTAGCGGCGGGTTCGCCGGGATCGAGCACATCGAACACGCCATCGAAAACCTCCAGGACGCGCGCCGCGTCCCAACGGTTCTCCTCTTTAAAGCGATTGTCGTCCAGCGCCGTATTCATGGTACGCACGTATTCAAAGATGGCGGCCAGTGCTTCGGCGGTGTTGAGATCGTCGTCCAGAGCTTCTTCGAACTGCCGTATGGCCGCTACGGAACGCTCGCCGATTTCCGGGTTTTGACCGGTGGGCAGCTTGGCGGAAGTGATGCGCAGCTCGAAATCGCGGAGCCGCTCGATGCTTTTGGCGGCGGCCTTTAAACCGTCAAAGGTAAAATTCAGCTTCTTGCGATAGGGTACCGAAGCGAGTAAATAGCGGATGGCTTCGGGCTGATAGCCGAGATCGAGCAGGTCGCGCAAGGTGTAGAAATTGCCAAGCGATTTGGACATCTTTTGCGATTCGATGTGCAAATGCTCGGAGTGCAGCCAGAAGCGCGCAAACGGCTTGCCGGTAATCGACTCGGCCTGTGCGATCTCGTTCTCGTGATGAGGGAAGATGAGATCCACGCCCCCGGCGTGAATATCGAGGGTCTCGCCGAGATAGCCCATCGCCATGGCGGAACATTCGATATGCCAGCCGGGGCGGCCGTCGCCAAAGGGCGTGCTCCAATAAGGCTCGTTGCCTTTGCGGCCCTTCCACAGCACGAAATCGCGTGCGTCCGCTTTGTCGTATTCGTCAATATCGACGCGGGCGCCGGCCCGAATGCCGCTGAAGTCGTTATGTGAGAGCTTGCCGTAATCGTGAAACGTCGAGATGCGGAAGTAAGTCGACCCGTCGTTGGTATAGGTGCAGCCCTTGGCGGCGAGCCGTTCGATCGCCTCCACCATCTCGGGGATGTGCTTGGTAGCGGGCGCCACGTGTTCGGGCTGCTCGAGCCTGAGCATAGCGGCATCTTCGAAGAACGCCTTGGTAAAGGCGTGGGTGTAGTCCTCGATCGATTTCTGTTCTTTCGCAGCGTTTGAAATGATCTTGTCTTCCACATCCGTGACGTTCATCACGTGATCGAGTTGATAACCGCGGTAGCGGAGCCAGCGGCGCAAAATATCCTGGAATGTGAAGGTGCGGAAGTTTCCGATGTGGACAAAGTTGTAGACGGTGGGTCCGCAGGTGTACATGCGAACGGTATTGCCCTCGAGCGGATGAAAGATTTCCAGCTCCTGGGTAAGGGTGTTAAAAAAGCGAAGAGCCATTCAGACGGGTCAGACTCAATCGTAACAATGCAGACGAAAGCAGAGGATCGTCGTCCCGCCTACAATAAGGTTGCGATGCCGGCACTGCGCTTCGAGATCCAAGCCACCTGTCCGGAAACGGGCGCGCGAGCGGGGCTACTGCACACCGCGCACGGGACGATCGAGACGCCGGTCTTCATGCCGGTGGGGACGCAGGCCACCGTGAAAAGCCTCTCGCCGCGCGATCTGGCGGAAGACCTCGATGCTCGAATCATTCTTGCCAATACCTACCATTTGTTTCTGCGCCCCGGGCACGAGCGGATTGAGCGGATGGGCGGATTGCATCGGTTTATGGCCTGGCCGCGAGCGATCCTGACCGATTCGGGCGGGTTTCAGGTGTTTAGTCTCGATACACTACGGAAAATTACCGACGAGGGCGTGTTATTCCGCTCGCATTTGAACGGAGATGCCCATTTTTTTTCCCCGGAAAGCACGGTGGACATCCAACTGGCTCTGGGAAGCGACATCATGATGGTGCTCGACGAGTGCCTCGCGTATCCGGCAAGCCACGACGATGCCGCCGAATCCATGCGGCGGACCATTCGTTGGGCGGCAGCCGGTTATGAGCACTACCTGCGGCGGGAAAAGGGTCAGCATTGCGTCCTGTTTCCGATTGTGCAGGGTTCGATGTTTGCCGATCTTCGCATCGCCTGCACGGAAGCGCTTTTGGAATTGGACGCGCCCGGTTATGCGATCGGTGGTCTTTCGGTGGGCGAGCCCCGCGAACTCAGCGAAGAAATGGCGGCATTGGTCGCTCCGCTGCTTCCAATCGACCGGCCGCGTTATGTAATGGGGGTGGGAATGCCCGACGAAATCCCACTGTACGTGATGCATGGAATAGACATGATGGATTGCGTACTGCCTACCCGCAATGCCCGTAATGGATACCTCTTTAGTTCGCAGGGAAAAGTCGTCATCAAGCAAGCCCGCTACGCGGACGATGAAACGCCATTGGATGCCGCCTGCTCCTGTTACACTTGCCGGACTTTCAGCAAAGCGTATCTGCGGCACCTGTTCCAAGCCGGCGAGATCCTCTTTTCGCGGCTGGCGACGCTGCATAACATCCGGTACTTTCTTGACATCATGGGGCAGATGAGGCAGGCTATCTTACTTGGCCGCTTTCCGGAATGGCTGCGTTCATTCCGCGCGGCGCAACTGGTACTTTCGGCCGAATAGGTTAAAACAGAGTCGTGATCCTGTATTCTTTGATTCTCCTGCAAGCTCCTGCCGCCGCGCCCGGCATCTCGGCGATGGGCCAATTTTTACCCATCGTCTTAATGATCGCCATCTTCTACTTTCTGGTATTCATGCCCATGCGGCGCCAGCAAAAGAAGACAAAGGAAATGATTAAAGCATTGCAAAATGGGCAAACCGTGGTAACGAGCGGTGGTATCATCGGCACCGTCGTGGCGGTGAACGATGATACGCTTATACTTCGCATAAAGCCGGATAACCTCAAGCTGCAAGTTTCCCGAAGCGCCGTGACCAGCGTTGTGGCTACGGACGATCCGGGCAAGAAATAAAGTACGGCTCGATGCGGCTCTAAACGCTTTTGACATGAGACATTTTCGCTTTAAGTTGTTTTTCATTCTGGGCATCATTCTGGTGTGCATTTACGGCATTATCGGTCTGCCCCGAAGCAAGGATGAGTTGATCGCCAACTGGCACAAGAACATTCATCTTGGCCTCGATTTGAGCGGCGGAACCTATTTAGTCATCCAGGTTCAGCAACAGGATGCATTCAATGCGCGGGCGGGATCGGATTCGGAACGCCTGAAGGACGCGGCGCGCAAAGCCGGCGTGCCGTTCGGGGATATTGAAGTAGACGATGCGAAGTCGCTGGCAGACGCCCAGAAGGTGGCGATCACCGTCAAGGGCGTTCCCGCGACGCAGGCCGGAACGTTTCGCGGCGTTGTAAACGAGCAATTTCCGCAATGGGTGCTGACTCCGCAGAACCCCACCGACTACCGCCTAACGATGAAGCCAACGGAGGCGCTGAGTCTGTGGCAGCAGACGCTGACGCAATCGAAAAACACCATCGACAGAAAGATCAATGCCCTGGGGCTGACCGAGGCCACCGTGCAGCAGCGGCGGGAAGATTCCGATTCCGAGCTGCTAATACAAATGCCCGATGTGGACGATCCGGGCCGGGTAAAGCAAATTATTCAGACGGCCGGCGTACTGGATCTCTACGATGTGAAGGGCGGTCCTTATGCAAGTCACGACGAGGCGCTGGCGCAGAACGGCGGTGTGTTGCCGCTGGGGACCAGGCTCATTGGAACGGCAAACGCTGCAGGGTCGAATAGCGCGAGTGGCGGCGTTTATCTGGTAGCCCGGGTCCCGGTTGTGCACGGCTCCGACATTCGCGACGCGCACCCGCAAACCGGTCAAATGCCGAATAGCTGGGAGACAGCCTTTGTGCTGAGCCAGGATGCCGCCAAACGCTTTTCCGCCTTCACGGGCTCGCATATCGGCCAGCGGATGGCCATCGTATTGGATGGAAAAGTTCTACTTGCGCCCAGCATAAAGGGCCAGATCAGCGATCAGGGCGTGATTGAGGGCGAAGCCAGCCAGCAGGACGCCTCTGATTTGGCCCTCAATCTGAAGGCCGGATCGCTTCCCGCTAGCGTCAAGTACGAACAGGAAAGTACGGTCGGAGCGTCGCTTGGGAACGATTCCATTCGCGATGGTTTCTTTGCCGGCATCGCGGGGGTGCTGGCGGTGATTGTCGCCATGCTGATTTATTACAAGAAGAGCGGCATCAACGCGACGCTCGCGCTGATTTTGAACGCCGTCATTTTAATCGCCTGCCTGAGCTACTTCGATGCGGTGCTCACGCTGCCGGGCATCGCCGGCATCATTCTGACCGTCGGCATGGCGGTAGACAGCAACGTCCTTATTTTTGAGCGCATCCGCGAGGAGCTGCGGGCGGGTAAAGCGGTGATCCCGGCCGTCGATAGCGGCTTCGGGAAGGCGTTGCTAACCATCATCGATACCCACGTAACGACGGTAGTTTCCTGCGCTATTTTATTTCTGTTCGGGTCCGGGCCGGTGAAGGGATTCGCGGTAACGCTGGTTATCGGCCTGGTGGCAAACGTCTTTACGGCGGTATTTGTTTCAAGATTTATTTTCGACTGGGAGCTGTCACGGCCGAAACCGGTCGCCGCCCTCAGCATTTGAACGCCGGGCGGCGCGTCCGGGTTAGAATTGGGAACATTTGTGAATGGCCGGTGTCTATTTTCTATGGATGCCGCCGCTTATAGCTAGATGGAAATTTTCAAGAAAACGAACTTTGACTTTCTCGGTAAGAAGTGGCCGTTCATCATCTTGTCTTTGTTGTTGACGGCATTTGGTTTGGGAAGTTTGTGGATCAAGGGCGGACCGAAGTATGGCATAGATTTCACCGGTGGAGCGCTGATGGATGTCAATTTCATCAAGCGGCCTCCAGCGGAGAACGTGCGGTCCGTGCTGCACCGGAAGATTGCCGGCGATATTGAAGTGCAGGAGATAAGCAATTCTCAGGAAATGGTGATTTCGACGGGCGGGAGGGATGATCAGGCCCTGCAACGTGTGCGCAGCGATATGATCGCCAGTCTGAACGGCGCCTACAACCGCGATACGGGCGGCAAGCTCGATATCAACAATGCCAGCCGGAAAGACTTGGCTGACCGTCTGCGCGATCCACTCACGCGCGGCGGAGTGGCGCTTTCCGATGACCAGTTGCAGGCGCTCGTCAAAGCGATTACGGCCTTTCGCGATTCACGGTCCGGGTTGATTCATAATCTGGACGATTTGTCGGCGGTTCCGGGGGTGACTTCCAAGGCGCTGAGCGTCATCAAGCAGGAGTGCTTCGCGGGAGCGTTCCACATGGGTAGCTACGAGTTTGTGGGTCCAAAAATCGGCGCCGACCTGCGGCAGCAGGCGATTAACGTCGTGCTGATCGCGCTGGGAGCGATGCTGATCTACATCGCATTCCGTTTTGAGTGGATTTATGGCGTAGCCGCCGTGATTGCGGTGTTTCACGACACGATCATCACCATTGGTTTGTTTTCGCTATTGAACAAGCCGATCGACCTGACGGTGATTGCGGCGCTATTGACGCTGGTCGGCTACTCGATGAACGACACGATCGTCACCTTCGACCGAATCCGCGAGAACCTGAAGCTGCATGTGCGCGGAACGTTCCCCGACATTGTGAATCTCAGCATCAACCAGACTTTGAGCCGGACCGTGCTGACATCGGGGCTGACGTTCCTTACGGCTCTGTCGCTATTTCTTTTCGGCGGACAGGTTCTAAACGGCTTTTCATTGGCGCTGGTGATTGGTATTATTATCGGAACCTACTCGTCGATTTTTGTGGCGAGTCCGATTTTGGTTTTCTGGCAGAATTTGGCCGAGGGACGGGCGCGCGGAACGAGAGCGCCGGTGAGCACCCGGCCCGCAAGCGTAAGCAAGACCGTGAAGACGGCAAAGACCGTCAAGTGAAAGGAAGCGTCGTAACTGGAATTTAAGCCGGCCACGCGCGGCCGAAGCGAGGGACTGAAATGTTCGAACAAACGTTCGTAGACGGGACGCAGAAGACCAAGAAACCACTCACGATCATGGTGTCGATGGGTGCGGAAATTATTGTGATCTGCATCCTGCTGCTGATTCCGCTGATATATACACAGACGCTGCCCAGTGCGCAGTTGAGGGGCATGCTGGTGGCTCCGCCGCCTCCTCCTCCCCCGCCGCCTCCTCCCCCGCCGGCGCCGAAGGTGGTGCAGCCGAAACCGGTGGTCCGGCAGTTTGTGTCTAACCAACTGCTGGCGCCGAAGGTGATCCCCAAGACGATCGCCAACATAACGGAAGCACCGCCGCCGGACACCGGCATGGGTGTGGTGGGTGGAACGGGTGATGCTGGAGCGGTTGGCGGTGTCATTGGGGGCGTTATCGGCGGAGCACCGCCTCCGCCTCCGCCCAAGCCCAAAATACTTGGGCCGCAAAGAATCGGCGGCCGAGTCGCGGAAGCGAACCTCATCCGGAAGGTTCAGCCCCAGTACCCACCGCTGGCCAAGTCGGCCCGCGTACAAGGTACCGTGGAATTCACCGCCACAATCAGCAAAGAGGGCAATATAGAAAATCTGCAGCTCGTTCGCGGGCATCCGCTGCTGGTGAATGCCGCCAAGGAAGCGGTGTTGCAGTGGAAATACCGTCCGACTACTCTGAATGGTCAGCCGGTGGAAGTGATTACTGATATTATCGTGAACTTCACGTTGAGCCAGTAAGCGAATGGAAGTTTAGTTTTTGGTGCGATTCAATATTCGATTCAACTTTAGGAGACAAGCATGGTATTACAATTTCAGGTTTGGGCGTTCTGGTTATTCCAGGAGTCCGAAGGAATCCAGTTCGACCTCCGTTCGGTCTGGGGAAACATGGGAACCATGGCCAAGTGCGTGGTCTTGTGTCTATTTATTATGTCGGCGTGGTCGATTGGCGTCATGATCGATCGTTTGATTGCCTACAACGCCGCCCGCAAACAATCGCGCGCGTTCGCGCCCGCGGTCGCCGGCGCGCTGCGTGAAGGTAAGCTCGACGAAGCCATCAAGATCGCGGATCGCTTCAACAAGAGCCATTTGGCGAAGGTGGTGGTTTCCGGTCTGCAGGAGTTCAAAGCTCATCAGATGAGCGCGGAAATTCCGGGCGAGGACATCGAAGCGTCACGCCGCGCATTGGAACGCGCCGAGGCGATTGTTCATGCCGAGTTGAAGCGCGGAGTTAGCAGCCTCGCTACCATCGGCTCCACTGCTCCGTTCGTCGGTTTGTTCGGAACGGTTGTCGGAATCATGCACGCATTCGAGCAGATTTCCGCGTCGAAATCGACCGGTATCGGCGCGGTTGCGGGCGGCATTTCGGAGGCGCTGATTACCACGGCGTTCGGCCTATTCGTGGCTATTCCGGCCGTCTGGATGTTCAACTATTTCACCAACCGGATTGAAGCGTTCGATGTGGAAATGGGTAACTCCAGCTCCGAGTTGATCGATTACTTTCTGAAGAGGACGCAGGCGAGGGCGGCGGCCAAATAGTTTCCCGAAGTATTCGGGAGAATTGATCTCCAGTTGAATCGAGGGATGGGAGCGGCCATTCAAGTTCCGCTCCTGCCCAAGTCTCGAATACTTCCCGTAATCTGAGTAAGTTCGTTTAGGAGAGAGTCAAATGAAGCAAATGAAAGCACCGCCGGTGGTCTCCGATATCAATGTGACTCCCATGGTAGATGTGATGCTCGTGCTGCTCATCATCTTCATGGTCATCACTCCGATGTTGACGAAAGGCGCGAACGTAAATAAAGTACAAACGCATTTTGATATCAAGATGCAAGACGCGGACCGGGAAGATGCGGTGATGATTGCCATCACTCGCGATGGCAGGGCGTTTCTAAGTCCCGGTAATGCACTGGTGCAACCGTCCGAACTCGGCACCAAGGTAAAGGATTTACAGGCCAACAATGCGAATAAAATGGTGTACATCAAGGCGGACGCGCGCGCGCGCTTCGCAAGCGTTACAGATGTCATCGATAATCTCCGCATTGCGGGCGTGGATCAACTCGGTCTCATCACCGAGCCGGTGCAGGATAAGAACAGAAGAAGCGGTATTTAGCGAGTACTGTCAACCGATCTAAGATAAAGGACTAAATCTCATGGCATTCTCAGTAGGCGGCGCCGGCGGACCGAAGGCGGACATCAACGTCACGCCGCTCATCGATGTATTGCTGGTGCTGCTGATTATCTTCATGGTGATCACGCCCCTCACTCCGCACGGATTAGACACGCTGGTTCCACAACCACCGCCGCCCAACCAGCCGCCGCCGCCGCCCAATCAGGACCCGAACGTAGTGGTCGAGATCGCCAAAGACCAGAGCATTCAAATCAACGGGACGCCGGTGAAAGAAAAGGACCTGCAGGCCAAGCTCGAAGACATCTTCAAGACCCGCGCTTCCAAAATTTTGTTTGTGAAGGGCGATCCTGATGTGGACTACCGGTACGTCGCGCAAGCCATCGACGATGCCAAAGGAGCGGGCTTGGACAAGGTCGGCATTATGACTCCAAAGGTGGAAGCGGGGCAGTAGCCCCGGTCGAAAGGGATCCTGACTATGCAAAGGTACGCATTCAAATTTCCAGCTCTCGTGCTGTGCGCCGGCGCGGTGATCTGTTCCACGGGTTGCGCCAAGCTTCAGTCTCGCGACCAATTGAATCAAGGAGTTCTGGCCTATAAAAACAATCACTACACCGAGGCGGTGAAGCACTTCAAAGAAGCTGTCCAATTGGATCCCACGAATGAGACCCCGCAGTTATATTTGGGCACGTCTTATTTCGTGCAATGGGTTCCGGGGGCGGAGCAGCCGGACAATATCAAGAACTATGAGATGGCCAAGCAGACGTTCAATGAGGTACTGAAAAAAGACCCAACGAGCTCTCTGGCGCTGGCCACTATGGCGGCGATGGCGTACGCTTCGGCGAGCACCGGAACTCCCGAACAGAAGACTGCCGCCTTGCAGGAAGCCAGAAAATGGAATTTGCGGCGCATCGAGGTAGATCCGAAGGACGCGGAAGCTTACTACTATCTGGGAGTGATCGATTGGGCGACGGCCTATCCGCCAATCACCACCGCGCGTGTTGATCTGCACATGAAGGCGGAGGATCCGGGACCAATCAAGGATGATAAGATCCGAGCGGACCTCAAAGATAAGTTCGACAAGACAATCGACGACGGCATCGACAATCTGAAAAAGTGTCTCGCCCTTAACGCGGAAAATGACGACGCGATGTCCTACATGAACCTTCTGCTGCGAAAGAAGGCCGATTTAGAAGACTCCCCCGATGCCGCAAAAGCGGACATAGCGCAGGCGGAAGACTGGTCTAATAAAGGCCTTGACATGAAGCGCATCAAGGCGACCCGTTCGCAGAAGACCAGCCAAGCCAGTTAATTCAAGAAGAGAGTACGGTACAAGGTGTCGCGCTGCTTTGGAATAAATCCGGCATCGCGGATCAACCTTCGCAATTGTTCTTCGGTGGCGCGGTGATGGGTTCCCGCGGCGGAAACCACATTTTCTTCAATCATAATGCTACCCACGTCGTTGCCTCCGAAGCGTAATCCCAACTGGCACACTTTCAAGCCAGGCGTCACCCAAGACGCTTGAACGTTCAGAATATTATCGAGGTAAATTCTCGATAGCGCCAGCATTTTGAGATACTCGACAGCCGTTGCTTCCTGCTTGACGAAACGGCCGAGCGAGGTGTATTCACGCTGGAAGAACCAGGGAATAAACGCGGTGAATCCGCCCGTGTCCTCTTGGATCTGCCGCACGATGTCGAAGTGATTCATGCGCTCTTCGATGGTTTCGCCGGTACCGAACATCATGGTGGCGGTGGTGCGCACGCCCAAAGCATGGGCCGTGCGGTGAACATCGATCCACTCATTTACCGAACACTTCAAACGGCTGATGCGGTGACGAACGGCATCGTCGAGAATCTCCGCGCCGCCGCCCGGAATCGAATCAAGTCCGGCATCTCTTAGCCGGGCAATCGTGTCGCGCAGGGAAAGCCCGCTGATCTCGGCGATATTTACCAATTCGGGCGCTGAGAAACAATGGCACCAGATATCAAATCGCGACTTGATAGCGCGCAGTAAATCTTCATACCATTCGATCTTGAGGTCCGGATGCAAGCCACCCTGCATGAGAATGCCGGTACCGCCCAGGTCTACGGTTTCTTGAATTTTGTCGAGAATCAACTCAACCGGCAGAATATATCCTTCACGATGGCCCATCGGCCGATAAAACGCGCAAAAGCTGCAATACTCGGTGCAAAAATTCGTATAGTTTACATTGCGATCAATGATGTAACTGACGATACCCTCAGGATGAAGCTTGCGGCGCACGGCATCCGCTTCCACACCGAGACCAATCAAGTCGTCGCTCTGGTAAATCTCGATCGCTTGCTGCCGCGTAATCACCGTTGCCGTACTCCTTCCAAATTCGCAAGCTCGTAAAACGCCTCGAGCCCTTGCTCTTCTTCCCGGCCGATTTCAAACCGGATGTGGTGATGAAGATAGCGATCCGCCAGCTCCCTGGTAATCCCACGCCCGGCATGCTCGTTCGCTACAATTTCGTCGATCCTTGCCTTGCCGAAGGCGTAGGAACCGCGAGTGATCGCTTCTAAAGGTTTGAGCGGCAAGCCCGGCTTCCCTGCCCAAGCCGCGAAAACCATCGGCAGTTTGGTAAGGGCCAACCATTCCGAGCCGAGATCGAGCCATTCGTATGGCAGCTCTTCTGGAGAGAGCCGGAGCGCCGGATCACCGATGACCAGCGCCGCATCCGCTTCTGAGAGCATGCGGCTCAGCTCCGGCGCATACCGCGCGATTTCCGGCGCGACGCCAAAGCGCTCGCGCAACAGGATGCGCGCCAATTGCACCGAAGTTCTCGAGCTGAGATCGGCAGCCAGGGTGCGAACGCGCTGCCACGGAACACGGGAGAACAAGAGAATGCTGCGGACGGCGCCACGGCACGAGATGCCTACCCCGGGCACGATTTCCAGGGCCTGGCGGGCTACCTCCGCGACCGGAACGAGGCCAATTTGAATTTTGTCCTGCTCCACTTCCTGGGCGCAGATGGCCGGGATCGAAAAAGAAAGATCCACCTGTTGCCGCTGCGGGCCGTGGAGCATGCCCCAGACGAGCGGAACCGTGTTCAGGTAACTGACCGCCCCGATACGATACGTTGCAGAATTCGGGCCCACACTTCAGTCTATCGGAGCGCCGGCTTAAACGCCGCGCTTATCGCCCCAGAGATCGATATGCAGACGCGGGCTGTACCGGTAGCCATTTTTCTTGCAAATCTCGGCGAGCCACAATCCGCGCTCTTGCACCACTTCGCGTTTTGTTCCCTCCGGCATCAACAGGACCAGCGAGCGTGGCGCTTCCAGCTCCCGGCGGATGCGTTCTACTTCGTCCAGGTCCTCGGGTGCGGCAATCACAAATTTGAGCTGATAGGCGAAGCGCTCGATGAGTCTTCGTAAAACGTGGGGTTGCCAGCGCAAGCGATCGTGCTGCGCCGCCCAGCGGCCGTTTTCGCGCTCACTCGGAGTGGAGTTGGCAAGCTTCGGGCTAATGCTCATTAAGTCACAGGATACTTCGGCGAACACGGTTCCGGCCGTCTCGATGGTGACGTGAAGCCCGGCCCGCCGAAGGAGTTGCGAAAGCGGGACGACCTCGGGCGAGATCATGGGCTCGCCGCCGGTGAGGACGACATGTGAGGCCGGTTGAGCGGTCACGGCCTGCATGATCCGTTCGAGCGAAACGTCCTCTCCGGTCGGATGCCATGAGGTGTAGGGAGTGTCGCACCAGGTGCAGCGTAAATTGCAGCCGGAGGTTCGGATGAAAACCGACGGAACTCCAACCAGGATGCCTTCCCCTTGCAGCGAATAGAAAATCTCGGCAATCTGCACGGCAGTTATCCGATCAGCGGGTCGACGATGCCCGCCTCCGCGAACCCCTTGCGCCGGAGAGCGCACGAATCACAACGGCCACAGGGCGCGCCCGACGGTTCCGGATCATAGCAGCTATGCGTAAGGCCGAGGTCGAGGCCAAGCTCGATGGCCTTTCTAACGATGTCAGCTTTACTCATTGCGATGAGTGGCGTATGAATCGTGAACCGCGACGCGCCTTCCACGCCGGCTTTGGTGGCCAGGTTTGCCATGCTCTCGAAAGCATGGATGAACTCGGGGCGGCAATCCGGATAACCCGAATAGTCGAGAGCATTCACTCCGATGAAAATATCCGCCGCTCCGCTGACCTCGGCGTAAGCAAGAGCGAAAGCAAGAAAGATCGTGTTACGAGCCGGCACGTAGGTCACCGGGATGCCGGTTGCCATCTCTTGTTCAGCGCGATCTTTGGGCACGGCCAATTGAGCGGTCAGCGCCGATCCGCCAAAGACGCGCAAATCGATCTTCGCTATGCGGTGTTCTTTCGCTCCCAGCGCCGCGGCGATTCGCTCGGCTGCGCGGATCTCAATCGCGTGCCGCTGGCCATAATCGAAGGAAAGGCAGTGGCAGAGAAAGCCTTGCCGGAGCGCGATCGCGAGGCAGGTGGACGAATCAAGCCCTCCGCTCAACAGGCAAATAGCGGGACGCTCCAGTGGGTTTTGCAAATTTCAGTATAGGTTTCGGATGGTTACCACCGCGGTATCGATCTCGCCGCGGTGCAAACGAATTTTGAGCTGTTCATGAAGCTTGACCCCGGCGGACGATCGCAAGACTTGGCCGGCCGCGTTCTCGACGATCGAATAACCGCGTTCGAGGACGGCCAACGGGCTGATCTGCTGCAGATTCAGCGCGAGCGACTCATGCCGGCGCCGGGCCTGCCACAAGCGATGCTCCATTCTTTTCAGCAGTCTTTCCCCAAGCAATTCGTGCTGGTGGCGATTGGCGGCGAATCGTAAGCGCAAATCGTTCCCCGCGAGACGGCTGTTCAAGCCGGCAAGAAGCCGGCCTTGTTTCTCGAGCAGACTTCGCTGAAGCCGTCGCAATCGAAAATCGAGATCGTCCACTTGCTGTCCACGGCGCGCGATGGCACGATGCATTAGTGTGGCGGCGCGCTCCGTTCCGCGCTCATGCAAACTACGGGTTCCGACCAATATGCGATAGCGCATGGCCTGCTGGGATTTGGCCTGGAAGGCGGCGACCTGCTCGAGCAGGCTTTCCTTGGTGCAGATTACCAATTCCGCGGCCGCTGAAGGAGTGGGCGCTCGCAGGTCGGCTACAAAATCGGCGATGGTGAAGTCCGTTTCGTGCCCGATCGCCGAAATCACCGGGATTCTCGAGGAGGCGATGGCCCGGGCGACCGCTTCTTCATTGAAGCTCCATAAATCTTCGAGCGATCCGCCGCCGCGTGCCAGAATCACCACTTCCGCCCAGGCGCCATGGCCAAAAAAATTCAAGCCTGCGCAGATCTGCTCAACTGATCCTTCCCCTTGTACTTGCGCCGGGAACACGCGGATATGCAGCCCTGGGAAACGGCGCTCGAGGACATGCAGAATATCGCGGATGACGGAGCCGGCGGGAGAGGTGACGATGCCCACGCGCCGCGGAAATTGGGGGAGGGGTCGTTTGCGTGTCTGCTCAAACAAGCCTTCGCCGGCTAGTTTCTTCTTCAACTGCTCAAAGGCGAGCTGCAGCGCGCCGGCGCCTTGCGGCTCGAGCAGCTCTACGATCAACTGGTATTCGCCACGGGCCTCATAAATTTCCAGGTTCCCGCGCGCGAGCACAGCCAGCCCATCCTGGGGCCGGAACTTTACAAAGCGCGCTGCTCCTTTGAATAGGGCGCATTTGACTTGGCTCTGCCGGTCCTTTAGGGAGAAATAGAAATGGCCGCTCGAGGCCGGGCGGCAGCCTGAAATCTCGCCTGCCACCCAGATGCTGCGGAAATCCGCCTCGAACAGACGCTGCACCGCGGCGTTCAGTTCGCTCACTTGAAAGATGCGCCGCTCGAAATCGAGGGTCAGGGCCATCTGTCCGCCCTTCGGGTGTCCTAACATCGTTACTGATAGTTTCGACTATTCACTTCCGGACCGGGAGTGCGATATTCTAGCGAATTGAAATTCCGGCATCTAGCTGGTGCCCACCATGGAGGATTGCGATGACCCCCCAGGAAGTCCTGGAGTTTGCGAAAAAAAACGACGCGCGGCAGTTGGATTTGAGATTTACTGATCTTCCCGGGCTGAGCCAGCACATCTCTTATCCGATTAGCATGTTGGATGAGGGCTCATTCGAAGACGGTTTCGGGATCGACGGGTCCAGTATCCGCGGCTGGGCGGCCATCAATGAGAGCGACATGCTCATCATTCCGGATGGCGGCACCGCGTTCATGGACCCGTTTGCCGAGACGCGCACGCTGGTCATGCTCGGCGACATCATAGATCCCATTACGCGGCAGCATTACGACCGGGACCCGCGCTGGATCGCGAAAAAGGCGGAGCTTCATTTGAAGAATAGCGGCCACGCCGACACCGCTTACTTCGGCGCCGAAGCTGAGTTCTTTATCTTCGACAATATTCGCTTCGACCAGAATCAGCACAGCGGCTTTTATTTTATCGACGCCGAAGAAGGCCGCTGGAATTCGGGACGCGAGCATAATAACCTCGGCTACCGTCCACGCTACAAAGAGGGCTACTTTCCGGTTCCACCCACCGATCACTACCAGGATTTACGCAGCGAAATGGTTGCCACCATGATCGAGTGCGGTCTGACCATTGAATGTCATCACCATGAAGTCGCGACCGGCGGTCAATGCGAAATCGACCAGAAGTTCGACACGCTGATCAAATCGGCCGACAACATGATGCTGTACAAGTACATCGTTCGCAATGTCGCCTACCAATACGGCAAGACCGTAACGTTCATGCCCAAACCGCTGTTCGGGGACAACGGCAGCGGCATGCACACCCACCAGAGCCTGTGGGCCGGGGGCAAGCCTCTTTTCGCCGGGGATAACTATGCCGGACTTAGCCAATTGGCGCTCTGGTATATCGGCGGCCTGCTGCGGCACGCGCGGGCCTTGTCGGCCATTATTGCGCCCACTACTAACAGTTACAAACGCTTGGTCCCAGGCTACGAAGCGCCGGTAAACCTGGCGTACTCGCGGCGTAACCGCTCGGCTGCCGTTCGAATACCGATGTACTCGAACAGTCCCAAGGCCAAGCGAGTGGAATTCCGGCCCCCCGACGCGGCTTCCAATCCTTATCTGGCCTTTGCGGCGATGATGATGGCCGGGTTGGATGGCGTCATCAACAAAATCGATCCGGGCGAGCCGCTGGACAAGGATATCTACGATCTCTCACCTGAGGAAATGAAGAAAGTTCCGTCCATGCCGGCTTCGCTCGATGAAGCACTGACTTGTCTCGAAGAAGACCATGTCTTCCTCACGAAGGGCGATGTCTTTTCCGAGGAACTGATCGAGACGTTCGTTTCCTACAAGCGGAAGTCTGAAGCGGAAGCGGTTCGCCTGCGTCCGCACCCTTATGAGTTTGCGCTGTACTATGACATCTGATCCGGGATTTGCCAGGTAAATGGCCCAGGGCGAGCGGTTTATGGTGTGGGCCGGTAGCTTCCGAGAACCCGGGAAAATTGCGTGGCTTCGGCCAAATGCGCCAAGGCTCGCTGAACGTTTATGTCCTTGTCAGAGCCCAGAAGGTCCACGTAGAACAGGTATTCCCAGGGTTTTCCCGGTAGCGGCCTGGATTCGATCTTCGTTAGACTGAGGTCCCGTAACGCAAAGCAAGCCATTACTTTAAAGAGCGCCCCGGGGCTGTTCGCCGCGGAAAAGGCGACGGAGGTTTTCCATTCCCCGATTGCTCCTTTGAGCGGGCTTGTCTGTTTCGTCAACAGAAAAAATCGCGTAAAATTTTCCCGGTCGTCTTCGATGTTGCGTTTTAGGATTCTGCCACCGTAGATTCCAGCGGCAGCTTCTGAGGCGATGGCCGCGCCTCCGGGAGGAGTCTGTTCCCGCAGCATTTTAACGCTGCCGGCGGTGTCGTAGAACGAGACTGGCTCAATCGCTTTATGCTGCTCGAAAAAACGCCGACACTGATTTAAGGCCACCGGATGGGAGAAAGCTCGGCGTACATCGCGCAGGCGCAGACCTGGCATGGCGATCAGATGGTGCGAAATTCGAATGTTTGTTTCCCCGCGAATGGGAAATTTGTAGTCAAGAAGATGATCGTAGTTTTCGAGAATGCTGCCATGAAGCGTGTTCTCAATGGGAATGACTGCATGTGTGACTTTATCGCGCCGTAAAGCGTCAAAGACATCTTTGAAGGACGGGAAGGGTGCAGGTTTGGTGCTGTTACCAACTAATCGCAGGGCCGCCAAGTGGCTAAAGGCCCCCAGTTCCCCCTGAAAAGCGACCGAATTCCGCGTTCTGCTGCGCACGCTCTATGGCTCCAATCTATTACCCGGAACAACCCTGGTACTAAAATTCTCTTTTGAATTCTTTACCGTTTGCAGGTGTTTTCGAAGCTCTATCATATATATACACCAGTTGGCGTGGTGGGGCATTTTCGAGTGACCATGGCACAGGCCATTGATAACTTAGTGATTTCGGTGAGAGTGTGAGAAAATTGTTCTGAAAACGGAACAAGACGCTCTATCGCTCGGGTATCCAGCTTTTTTATCCGCAAAGCCTCGCCGCGGGTGGATAAGTCAATGTTCCTAAGCATTTTAAAATAGCGATGCACGAACCAGGCCGATATCTTAGGAAGACAAGAGAACGGCTCCGATTGAAATACCGGGACGTGGAGGAAGCCAGCCAAACAATTGCCAGTAAGCATGGGAATCAGGAGTTTACCATCGGTCTGAGCCGCTTGGCGGATATCGAAAATAAAGGCACTGTTCCTTCCATCTACCGTTTGTACTCGCTATGTGCTATTTACGGACTCGATCTCGGCGCCGTTCTTCAATGGTACGGCGTCGACTTACAGGAAATGGTAAGTGATGCCGCAACGCTTCCCGTCGGTCAAACGCGGACCGTCGATTTAGACGTTCCTGAGCGGATTCAAATCGAGCTTCCGGCGGGGTTGGAAAATGAGGTGGACTTCCGGCGTACCTCCTACGTGAGCCGGCACATCCGCCGTTGGGGCAAATTGCCGATGCTCTTACTCAACTCGCTGGACTTGCGATCTCAGCGCTATGCGTTTATCGGAACGGACGATTGGTTCCTGCACCCCGTTATTCGTCCGGGTTCGTTTGTGCAAATCGACGAAACGAAACGTCGCCTGAAGAACGACGAATGGATCCACGAGTTCGAAAAGCCAATTTACTTCGTGGAACACCGAACGGGTTTCCGTTGCGGCTGGTGCTCTGAGCACAAGGGATTGTTGATCGTGCGTTCCCACTCCGCCTCACCGGCATCACCTGAGCTGTATAAATACCCAGGAGAAGCGGAAATTATTGGACAGGTTGTCGGGGTCGCTATGCGTCTTGATCTGGGGAAGCGACGCCATACACGTTCCTGAGCAAGCCGAGGATCGCCTCGAAGTCCGATACGTGCCGCTGCCGCTCCGGACCCTGTATTGACGCCGGGACCAGATTCTTGTAAGGTGTAAGCCTCAGCCATGCATCGATAAGCTCAGCTTGATCCACTTGATCGATGCTGGCGATATATGACTCAACGTCCGCTTTTTTACGCTCCAGGGAGTAGCTCACCCACTCCTTGAAGATTGTTTCGTGAATTCGCTTGAGGGTTCGACTGGCAATTAAATTGCTAGGAGATCCAGCGGTAGACCCATAATGTTCATATCTGCCCGTGTCGGGGTTTCGCAAACCGGCGAGATAAACAAGACGGCCGTAGGAGGTTTCGATTTGAGACAGGTCTCGAATCCAAAGCGCCTCTGTCCCGTCAGTCTCGGTGGTGTTCGCTCGGCCCCGTAGCATCAACAATAACTTCAATCATACACAGAGACCTGCTGTAAACAAGGTCAGACCAGTACCTATAGGACGAGGACCGTTCTGTTGCTAGAAAACATCCTAGTTGGTCCAGATTAATCCTCAGTCCTAGGCTATCGTACGTTTCGTGAGCATCGTATTGAATACTCACGAAATTACTCAAGGAAAACTGGAAAATCAGACCATGAAAAAGCTATTCTCTCTGTCATTAATGGTTTTCGCGCTCGCGGCTACCATGTCAGCAATGAATTCGCCGGCTCCCGCTTCGGAAAAGGGAATTACCGTTCCGGTGGTGACCACGAACGACGCAGCAGCCGCTCATCCCGGCAATCCAAACCCACCTTACGACGACTAAGCGGGGCCGTTCCGGCTGTGCCCGGTGGGGCGCCAGCGGCGTTCCCAAATTAACAGCGGTTTTACCGTTCGCGCTCGTTGTTGCGGGTTGGCTCGCAAGAGGCGACTCTAATTGGTTGCTCGCAGTGCAATTTTGCCATATTATTCAAGAAAGCCTATGAGCAAGGTATGAAATGGAGTCGCGTGGCGCAGTACGTCTCCGACGTATGTGGGCTCTTGTTAATTCTTCGCCTGCTTGCCATTCGCGTTCGCCTACATAGCGTTTACGGAGTTTTTTGCGCTTTTTTGGGCTTTGACATTCTCGATTCCCTGGTTAGTTTGGCCGAATACGTATATCGCGACCGGCATCTCGTCGATTATCGCATCAGTTGGATGAGTTTCCGTGTGATCGCCTGGATTCTTTCGCTTTGGGTCGTGTACGCACTTCTCGACGCGATCCTGCAATCGTTTCCCGGCATTTTGCGTTTTTCGAAGATGCTGCTGAATGTCATCTTCCTGCTTTCATTAGTCGCGGCGGTTTTGACTATCGGGCCGGAATTTTCGGCTGCAGGCGTCGACAAATTTACCGCTCCCATTGACCGGATGGTCGTTACCTGGTACGTATTGGACCGCGCCATCTCAATGGCCGCCATTCTTGTACTGCTGGTGATTCTTGCCTTCATTTTATGGTTTCCGGTGCAAATGCCCAGAAATTTGGCGGTCTTCAGCGTGGGGCTGGTGGTTTATTTTGGGTCAAAGACGGCTTTATGGCTCCTACGAACCTATCTCTCGCACGAGAGTGCGCCGGATGAGAGCGTGACGCTCGTAACCAATACCATTAATTTTGTCCTGGCAGCGTGTTTTGTCTACTGGATCGTCTTTCTTACGCCGCAAGGTCAGACCAGGGAAGTCCGGCTCGGACACAGTTGGAGAACAATTGAGCAGGAGAGGCTCGTGGGGCAGCTCGAATCGATGAATGCAGCCTTGCTGAGGGGTGCCCGACGGTAGCTTAACTAACCGTTGGTTCCAGTACCATCGTTTTTAAACGTGGCCCTTTGGACCCTGGGACCTGGGAAATATCCCATATTTGGCCCCCAAAATCCGGTAGCTGCCCGAAATCTGAGAGTTTAGACTTGAATCAGTTCTAGTATTCCTGTACCGTAGTTTTTACGGAGAACCCCTTGAATTTCGCGCCGCTATACCTCCCGGTGATTCTTGCTGTATTTTTTCTTATCTTTGTCGTGCCGGTGATCGTTCGTCTGCTCCGGTGCGGGACCGGAGATGAAATCACTGCCGAGTGGCTGGAGAATTTTAGTACCGCAACGTATTTTCCAATGGCGGGCCTTCTTAGCGATGAGGACTTCCGGTTTCTGTCGCGCCAGCCCGGTTTCGACTTTCTCCTTTACCGGAAATTACGGAGAGACCGGTTGCGCATTTTCCGTCAATATCTGAACCGGTTGATTGGAGATTTCAACCGCTTACACCAGGTGGCGCGCCTGTTCGTGGCGGCGAGTCAAGAAGATCATTCCGCTTTGCTCGGCCGCTTGATCTGGTTAAGAGTCAGATTCTCATTTTCCGTCTTGCGTGTCGAGGCTGCTTATTTGTGTTGCCGCTTCGGATTCCACGCCGTGGTGGTGAGCGGCCTGATCGCCCGTCTGGACGAAATGAGCAGACAGCTCAACGCCCTATCCGCGAATCGGTTGGCGTCTTCACCCTCTTACGTCCGCTGAGATCCGGCGGATTCGACGAAAGCCTTTAGCGCCTTCTTAGCAGTTTGATAGTCACGGAACTGCCGCTCGGCGCGTTTGAATTCCACAGTGTGCACGCAACGGCGCATTCCTCTGTGCTGCGCCGGGTAGCGCAGATGCAGCATTTCGTGAAACATCACAAACTTCACGATCAACTCGGGAGCTTCCTCGGAGTCAAGCACGCTACTCAACACGATCACATGGTGAGACGGATCGTAGTGCCCCAAGGTGGTGCGCGACGGCCGGACGCTCCAACCCAATTGCGGCCGTGCCATGAGACCGTCAAAGTAAGCAAAGTTCAGTTCCTCGAAGAGCCGGTCGAGGTCGTAAGTTCGTCCGCGAGCTTGGCGGTACGTTTTCCGTCCGCGCTGCTGTTTAACCGCATGAAGTGTCCGGCGGACCTCCGCGCGGTTTAGATAGTGCCGGTAGCGCGCCAGAAACGCCTGATCCGGAGTTTTGCGGAAGAGTTTGGAAATCAGGATCGAAGCCAACGCTTCATGAATCGGCGCCGGCGCGGTCTCGAGCAGGTCGCTTATGTCTACCCGCAGGCTATCTTTCGCCAGCCGAATGCGGCTGTTTGCATTGGCGTATTTGCGAAAGCGAATGGTAATGTCGGGCAACGGCGTGCGCGGCTTCGCGGCTCGGAATATGCGCGCGTAAATCTGCTCTATCGACTCAAAAAATAGCGCAGTCTCGACATGCATTTTCCCCAACTGTAACATGGTGATGCGGCCAATAAGGCGCGCGGGAAGAGGGCCCTTGCCAGTAGCAAAAATCAGCGCCTTGGGGTGCTTCGTGCCACCTCGGGTGCTAACGAACGACGATTTATCTCAAATGGTGGAGACAAGCGATGAATGGATTTTCCAGCGGACGGGTATCCGCGAGCGTCATATTGCGGACGAGTGCGTGGCCACTTCGGATATGGCGATCGCCGCGGCGCGTCTCGCACTCGCCAACCGGGGCATTGCGCCAACCGAACTTGACGCCATTCTCGTTTGTACCGTCACGCCGGACATGCTGTTTCCCTCCACCGCGTGTCTGGTGCAGCATGCGCTTGGCGCTACCGGAGCATGGGGCTTTGATCTGGTTGCCGCCTGCTCGGGATTTGTCTATGGCTTGACGGTGGCGGCCCATCTGGTCGCGGCGGGCACTCACCGCTATGTGTTGGTCATCGGCGCCGATACCATGTCGCGGATCATCGACTATACCGACCGCGCTACCTGCGTCCTGTTCGGCGATGGGGCAGGCGCTTTCCTGGTCGAGCCTTCCGAAGATCCGGGATTGGGTTTTGCCGGTCATTTGAATGAGATCGATGGATCAGGAGCCGAGTTCCTCAACATGCCCGCAGGTGGCAGCCGGCTGCCCGCCAGCGCCGAGACCGTGGCCAATCGCCTGCATTATGTGAAACAGGGCGGCCAGCAAGTCATGAAATTCGCCGTTCGCACCATGTATGGGCTATGCGACCGCCTGCTCCAAAAACACGGACTTTCTCCCTCCGATGTGAAGCTCCTGATTCCGCACCAAGCCAACAAGCGCATCATTACCGCGACCGCCGAGCGCTTGGGCCTGCCGGAGGAAAACGTGGTCATCGATATCGATAAGTACGGCAACACGACCGCCGCCACCATCCCGCTGGCCACCGACGATGCCATTGCGGCCGGACGATTGAAAAAGGGAGACCTGGTGTTGTTTGCCGCGGTGGGCGCCGGTTATACGGCCGGAGTCAACTTATGGCGCTGGGCTTTCTAACTTCTGCTGACGGTTGTATTCACGCAGGACGCGCAGGACGTAGCGCCGGGTTTCGAGATACGGAGGAACGCCTTTGAACTTCTCGACGGCGCCCGGTCCGGCATTATACGCCGCCAGCGCCAGCACCGGGTCGTACCGATAGCGTAGAAGCAGTTCACGCAGCAGTTTGGCGCCGCCTTGCGCATTCTGTTCCGTTATCTTCGGGTCAACGCCCAATTCCGTGGCGGTGGAAGGCATTAACTGCATGAGTCCAATTGCACCCTTCGACGATACCGCCTCCTGGTGCAAACCGGACTCCACCCGCGCTACGCTGCGCACAAACTCGGGCGTCAGTCCCTGATCGAGCGCCGCGTGGCGCAGCAAATTGTTGAAGTCGGCCGCTGCCTGCGGCGAGTTTCCGCTGTTCTTGGCGGCTTGCGCCGCCGGTTCATCGGCAAGCGGCACAATTTGTGAAATCTGGTCGGCCGGAAATTCCATCGTCCCGCTGCCGCTCTGAAAGATAAATGTCTGACCCTGCTGGGTGTGTGAATCCGCCTGCATGCAAAAACCGGTCCGAAAACAAACCGATTCCTTGGCCAGAAGGGGATGCAAGACCGTCAGCCCGGCAACCACAAAACAAGCGGAGGCGGGAAGGCGGCGGGGCACCATGGGATCTTAATAAGCTATTGTAAGGCTTTCCTCAAACTCGGAATCCACTGCTCCACCGCTATCTGCCTCGAGGAGCATCAATTCATGTTCGAGCAACGTCGAAGACACTAACGCCTTTACCGCTATCTCAGCGATGCTGCTGTTCTTCCCATATCGTGCCGTGAACAGATCAGAGACATCCTGCAACTGTTTTCTAAGACCCGATAGGTATCTCGCCATAGCAGCGTGTTCGTCCCGACTCAACGGATACTGCACGTACGCTCCTTGCTAGCTTTGGGTTCTTTATCCCATATTGTGGCATAACCTTATTCCGTTTGCTACGGAAAATAGTGGGGCTGCCTAGGAGTTACCATGGGCAAGGCATGGGAACATCTTCCGGGCTCGCCTGTAGCCGATGCACACGTAGTTTTGTTCCGAATGAGGCCTTGAATCTGTGCGAGTGCGGCGCGCCTCTGCTGGTGCACTACGATCTGGCCGCTATTCGCAACCGCTGGCAAAAAAAGGACTTGGCAAATTCCGCCAACACCATGTGGCGATACGCGCCGGTTCTTCCGGCCGAGGCCCAAGAGGCGGTTACGCTCGCCGAAGGCTGGACACCTCTCATGCAAGCCGTTGCTCTTCAACGGGACTTAGGCGCGCAAAATCTTTGGATCAAGGACGAAGGACGTAACCCGACTGGTTCCTTCAAAGCTCGCGGTCTTTCCTGCGCCGTGACGATGGCGAAGAAATTCGGTCTTCGCAAGTTGGCTATTCCTTCGGCGGGAAATGCCGCGGGCGCACTGGCCGCTTATGCGGCGAAGGGTGGCATGGAAGCCTACATTTTCATGCCGCGCGATGTTCCGCAAGCCAATTTTATCGAGTGCAGGGCCTTTGGCGCGCACGTGACGCTGGTGGATGGTTTGATCAGCGATTGCGGACGCCTGGTTGCCGAGAGGAAAGAGCGCGAGGGCTGGTTTGAAGTCAGCACCCTCAAGGAACCCTACCGCATTGAGGGCAAAAAGACCATGGGTTATGAGCTAGCCGAGCAGTTCGATTGGCAGCTTCCCGATGCGATCTTCTATCCCTGCGGTGGCGGGGTCGGGCTAATCGGCATGTGGAAGGCGTTCGACGAATTAGAGCAACTCGGCTGGATTGGGAGCAAGCGGCCGAAGATGATCGCTGTGCAAGCCGCAGGTTGCGACCCAATTACCCGCGCCTTCGAGCGGAATGCGCCAACCAGTGAATTTTTTCCCAACGCGCGGACGATTGCGAGCGGCCTTCGCGTCCCTAAGGCGTTGGGCGATTTTCTGGTTCTGCAAGCCCTCCGGGAGAGCGGCGGCACGGCTATTTCGATTTCTGATGAAGAAATGATCGACGCCGGTCTGCTGCTTGCCGAGCGCGAAGGCTTGTTTGTGGCTCCAGAAGGCGGAGCTTGCGTGGTGGCTGCGCGGCGATTGCTCGAAAGCGGTTTCCTGAGACCGGAAGAGCGCCTTGTAATTTATAACACCGGCTCGGGACTCAAGTACCTGGAAGCCTATTCCACCCGCTTCCCGCGTCACGCCGCTACGGAACAGGACAAGTTGGGCGGTCTGATTACCCCGCGCTAGTGCGGTAGGCCGCTTTGTGGGACGATAGGTAAAGTCAAGTTTGGAGCTCTCGGTCTTTCCCCAGGTAGTGACCCTTCGTAGATCGCCCAACCTAGGTGCCAGTTTTCCGAACCAACAGTTAGGAGAGTATTCAGTGACAAAGCTGTTCGTAGGCAATTTGCCCTACAAAGCTACCGAAGCCGACTTACAGGCATTTTTTGAAGAAGCGGGTGTCCATGTCGACAGCGTGAATATCCTACGTGATCGTTTTAGTGGTGAGGCGAGGGGATTTGGGTTTGTCGAAATAAACGATGATGCGGCCGCCGTTCAAGCGGTGCAGGCCTGCAATGGGCGTGCGTTGATGGGGCGGGCGTTGGTCGTAAATGAAGCTCGTCCGCCTGAGAAGCGCGAGCGCACTCCGGGTGGTGGCGGCGCCGGTGGAGGCCGCCAGCGAGATTTCGGCGGCAGCAAGAATCGCTGGTAATTGATCGCCGTTCATCTGAGTTCTGGAGAGATTTCAATCAGGCAGACTGCGGTCCATGCGCGGCCCGCAGGCTTTGCGCTGATTCGAATGCTGTGCGCAGGTATCTGCAATACCGACCTGGAACTGCAGCGGGGCTATTACGGTTTCAGCGGTACGCCCGGGCATGAATTTGCGGGCGTGGTTGTCGAAGCGGAAACGCCTTCGCTCGTTGGCTTGCGGGTTGTAGGCGAAATCAATCTCGCCTGCGGGCAGTGCGAGTTTTGCGCTGCCGGTTTGCCGCGTCACTGCTCGAATCGAAGTGTTCTGGGAATCGTGAGGCATCCGGGAGCATTCGCCGAATACTTGACTCTTCCCGAAGAGAATCTGCACGCCATTCCGGATGAAATTTCAGTTGAGCAGGCTGTCTTTGTGGAACCCATCGCTGCCGCTTGCGAAATTCTCGATCAGGTGGATTTACCAGAGACCGAGGAAGTGGCGGTGCTGGGAGACGGCAAGCTGGGGTTACTCATCGCGCAGGTCTTGCTGGCTCACGGATCCCGCGTCACCGTCTATGGCAGGCATCCGGAGAAGTTGCAGATCGCCCAGCGGGCGGGCGCGCAGACTAGCTTGGGCCTCGAGGCGCCGCACACGAGGTATCGGTTCGTGGTCGATTCCACCGGCTCCGCCGAGGGTTTGCGACAGGCTGTCAGCATGGTGCGTCCGCGAGGAACGGTGGTCATGAAATCGACCGTGCATGGCGCCGTATCGCTCGACACCGCACCGATCATCGTAAATGAGATTAGTCTCGTTGGTTCGCGTTGCGGCCGCTTTGAGCCGGCCATCGAGTTGCTGTGCCAACGCAAAATCGATGTATCGAGCATGCTGTCCGCCGAGTTTCCGCTCACCGACGCGCCTGTGGCGTTCGCTGAAGCGGCGCGCCGTGGCGTTTTAAAGGTGCTGCTGCGAAACGATCAAGACCCATCCTTGTCTTGAGCGCGGCCCTTCCATTCGCCACCCTGCCCACGCCAATATTGCAGCGCCGAGCGCACGGTAGCGCTGAGATAGAACAATGCAATCGGCGGCAATGCCATGCTCCAAAGCAGCGAGCGCCGGTAGAATCGCAACGTGGGCGCATAGCTCACGCTCATCAACAGCCATGCCGCCGCGCCGAGTATCGCCGGTGCCTTCTCACCGGAAAACAACAGCGCCACGGGCAGTAGATAAACGAAAAACAGCCCAAGCAGCGTTGCCATCAGCAATAGCGCCGAATGATGAAGCTGGCTGAACGCCGTGCGCGCGATCATGCCGCCAATCCCGGAGAAACCGCCGTAACCGCGAACGCTGTGGGTTGCCGGAGTCAGGCCCATCCAGATCCGGCCGCCGCTGTGTTTCACGGCTTGTGCAAGCGCGCAATCGTCGATAATTTTGTTGCGAATCGCGGCGAAGCCGCCAATTCGATTGAGTGCCGCGGGGCGAATCAATACGCAACCTCCCGCGGCGCCAGCGGTCCTGTGGCGCCGCGCCGCGATCCAGGCGGGCGGGTAGAGTTGCATAAAAAAGTAGACAAATGCCGGAATGAGCGCCTTTTCCGGGAGCGTGCGGCAGTGAAGCGTCACCATGTAGGAGGCGAGATCCAGGTGCTGCGCCTCGGCGATGTTCACCAGTTCCGCAACGTTCTCGCTACTGTGGTGGATGTCGGCGTCGGTAAACAATAAGTAGTCTGGGGAAAACTCGAGGGCTTTGGTGACGCCCTGCGAGAGCGCCCAAAGCTTGCCCGTCCAACCGGGAGGCAGAGGCTCGCCGCGGATGAGGATAACATTGCCGGCTGTTCGCACTGCATCCGCGGTGCCATCCTCACTGGCGTCGTCGACCACCACAAGCCATAGCGGGGCGGGGAAGTTCTGCGCGAGGAGAGAAGCCAGTGTATCGCCAACGACCGCCGCTTCGTTTCTAGCCGGGATGACCACGGCCACACTCTTGCTGGAGCTCTTCGGCAAGCCTTTCGGTAACAGGTTCTTCTCGACGCGCCAAAATGCGGCCCGGCCTGTGAGCAGATAGAGCCAGATCAACACCGGGATCGTGGCTATCGTGATAAGCAGCACGACGAGGGGTTCAGGCGGGCTGCTGTTGCGTCATGCAGTGCAGCGTGCCTAAGCCCAGCACGAGATCCGTTGACGCGATCCCGACCACTTTCCGGCCGGGAAAAAGCTCCGCCAGCTTATTCAGCGCCAGGCGATCGTTCGCATCGTTGAATACCGGGGCCAGCACGAGATCGTTGGCGATGTAGAAATTTGCATAGCTTGCAGGCAGACGCTGGCCGGCAAAAAACACCGGCTCGGGCATCGGCAGCGTTTCGACGCGGAGCGGCCGTCCGTCCTGATCCCGCATCTCGCCAAGCAGCGCCAGGTTCTCCTTGAGGGGTTCATAATTTGCTTCTGAGGGATCGTTCTCGGCTGCGATGACCACTGTGCGCGTGTCCGTGAACCGCGCCAGGTCGTCTATGTGACCATGCGTATCATCTCCAGCAATGCCGTTGCGCAGCCAGAGTGTATGCCTGGCGCCAAGATATTCGCGGAAGACCGTCTCCAGATCTTCGCGGCCCAGTCCCGGATTGCGCGATTGCACTTCGCTCAACAGGCATTCTTCGGTGGTTAGAAGCGTACCCGCGCCGTTGACGTCGATGCTGCCTCCCTCGAGCACCAGGCGCTTGCCGTTCCATTCAGGGGTCCAAAAATCGAAACCGAGCTGCTGCGCCAGAAACGGAGTAACGGCGTTGTCGTACTGCCAATTCGCATACTTCGCCCAGCCGTTGAATTGCCAGTTCAGGATGCGCCGCTCTTCCGCATTACTGACAAAAATAGGGCAGAAATCACGCGTCCAGCTTCGATTGGTAGGCGCATGGAAAAATTCGACAGCCGCTAATTCCGCGCCGCACTTCTTTAGCAATCGCTTGGCTTTCTGCTCGGCCTCCACATCTTTCACGAGGATACGGACTTTCTCCACACGCGAAAGATGTTGCACAATCTCGCCGTACACCCACGGAATCGGCGCAAACTTACCGGGCCAATCGCTGACTTCGTACGGCCAAGCGAGCCAGGTTGCTTCATGCCGCTCCCATTCCGCAGGCATGCGAAAGCCCAACGATGCCGGCGTTGGTGCGGGCGCGGTCATTTCCTCAGGCAAGCCAGCGCTGCGTAAGCGGTAAATACGCGTCAATGCGCCGGTCTCGCAAGAACGGCCAGTTCCGCCGCACTTCATCCATCTGCTTGGGATCGCACTCGGCGATTAGGATTTGTTCTTCGCTCGCGCTTGCCTGGGCGATTATGCGGCCAAACGGATCGGCCACAAAAGAATTGCCCCAAAACTCGAGACCGCTCTCGGCCGGTCCTTCAAAGCCTGTACGGTTTACCGCCGCCACGAAAACGCCGTTCGCGATCGCATGCGCCCTTTGGATGGTGCGCCACGCATCCAACTGCGCCTCGCCGTACTGCGCCTTCTCGGAAGGATGCCAGCCAATTGCCGTTGGGTAGAAAAGCACATTCGCGCCTTGCATGCTGGCAATTCGCGCGCCTTCCGGATACCATTGATCCCAGCAAACCAGCACACCGATGCGCGAATAACGCGTCTCGAAGTTCAGGAAACCGAGATCCCCCGGCGTAAAATAGAACTTCTCAAAATATAGTGGATCGTCGGGAATGTGCATCTTCCGATAGATGCCTGCGAGCGATCCATCGGCGTCGATGATCGCGGCCGTATTGTGATACAGGCCTGGCGCACGCTTCTCAAAAAGCGACGCCACCACCGATACGCGCAATTCTTTCGCTACCGACCCGATTGCTTCCGTCGATGGGCCTGGAATGGTCTCGGCCAGATCGAACAGGGCGGCGTTCTCTTCGCGGCAGAAATACTGGCTGCAAAACAATTCCTGCAGGCAGATAATCTCGGCGCCCTGGGCCGCCGCCTCGCGAATCCGCTGAATCGCTTTGTCGAGGTTCACTCCCGGGTCCGGAGTGCAAGACATCTGCACCAAACCGATCGTGAACTTGCAATCGCGTGTTGCTTCTGAGGCGCTCGTATTCATCAACCTTTCCGCATTACATGTAGATTCCGCCGTTGACATCCAGCACGTGTCCGGTGATGAACGCCGCTTCCTCACTCACCAGAAATTTCACCGCTGCCGCAACTTCTTCCGGCGTGCCCATGCGTTTCAGAGGCGTCAGTTCGATCATTTTGTTTCTTAACTCTTCGCTCAAACCGTGCGTCATATCGGTCCCAATAAAGCCTGGCGCAACAGCATTCACTGTGATACTGCGGCTGCCCACCTCCTGCGCCAGGGATTTCGTCAAACCAATTAACCCAGCTTTAGAGGCCACGTAATTCGCTTGTCCTGCGTTGCCGCTTTCTGCTACTACCGAAGAAATGTTCACAATGCGTCCCCAGCGCTCCCGCAGCATGCCTGGCAGCACTTGTTGAATCGCATAGAAAGCGCCGCTCAAGTTGGTTCCGAGAACCGCCTCCCAATCGGCTTGCTTCATGCGGATCGCCAAGCCATCTTTCGCGATCCCGGCGTTATTCACCAGAATGTCAATTCGCCCAAATTCCTTAGCAGCTTTGGCGATTCCGCCGGCAATTGATTCACGCTGACCTAAATCCATCTCCAACACAAATGTTTCAGAGCCGCTTTCACGCATTGCTGCAGCAGTCTCTCGCAACTTCTCCGGTGTTCGCGCCGCGAGAATCACCCGGTATCCGGCCGCCCCCAACGCTTGCGCGCAAGCCTTGCCGATCCCGCGGCTCGCCCCCGTAACCAACACTGTCCGCACACCCATAATTCACTCTCATGATAATGGGTGTACGTGAACCATGCCCTTTGATGACTTGCGCGAGTTCGTCCGCGAACTGGAGAGACGGGGGGAACTGCGGCGCATTGCGCTCGAAGCAGACCCGTATCTCGAAATTACCGAGTTCGCCGACCGCGCGGTCAAAAACGGCGGCCCGGCTCTGCTATTCGAGAAGCCGAAGGGTTCCAGAGTGCCGCTGCTCATCAACGCGTTTGCCAGCATGCGGCGCATGGAAATCGCGCTCGGTGTCGATAACATCGAGGAGATTGCGCGGCGCATTTCGGGTTTTCTCGAAATGCAGAAGCCCGAAGGCCTGCTGGACAAGCTTAAGCTGGTTCCCAAGTTGGCAGAGTTGAGCGCCGCATTTCCCAAAAATGTCTCGAGCGGAGCCTGCCAGGAGATTGTCCGCGACCGAAACTTTTCGCTCGACGAGTTTCCGATCTTGCATTGCTGGCCTGGGGACGCCGGTCCCTTCATTACTTTGCCGATGGTTTTCTCGAAGGACCCGGCAACCGGGAAGCGGAACTGCGGCATGTATCGCATGCAAGTTTTCGATGGCCAGACCACCGGTATGCATTGGCAAAAGCACAAACAAGGCGCGGACCATTACCGGCGTCTTAGCGCCGAAGGGCAGGCTCGCATGCCTGTTGCGGTTGCCATTGGCGCCGATCCAGCAACCATTTTTTCGTCCATTCTGCCGCTTCCGCCTAGCATCGACGAGATGCTGTTTGCCGGCTTTCTGCGCGGCAAGCCCGTCGAGATGGTCCAGTGTAAAACCTGCGATATCGAAGTCCCAGCCAATGCCGAAATTGTGCTGGAAGGTTATCTCAATCTGGGCGAACTGCGCCGCGAAGGTCCTTTCGGCGATCATACCGGCTTCTACTCGCTCGACGACGAGTATCCGGTCTTCCACGTCGAATGCATCACTCATCGCAAGAATCCGCTCTATGCCGCCACTATCGTGGGTCCGCCGCCCATGGAGGACTTCTACATGGGAAAGGCCATTGAGCGCATTTTTCTACCGCTCATGCGGACCCAGCTTCCCGAAGTACGCGACATCTGCATGCCTGCCGAAGGCATATTTCACAATTTGATTCTGGTCTCCATTCGTAAGACTTATCCCGGTCAGGCCCGCAAAGTGATGCATGCCATCTGGGGTCTCGGTCAGGCAATGTTTAGTAAGTGCATCGTGGTGGTCGATGAAGATGTGGACGTGCAGAACGTTGCGGAAGTCGCCTGGAAAGCGCTCAACAATATCGACCCGCAGCGCGACATCGAATTCTCCATGGGTCCGATTGATTCCCTCGATCACGCGAGCCGCATGGAAAACTACGGCTCCAAAATGGGCGTCGATGCAACCACTAAGTGGCCGGCGGAAGGATTTACGCGGCGCTGGCCGAACGTGATCAAGATGTCACCCGAAATCGTCGAGCGCGTGGATGAATTATGGAAACGCGCCGGTCTTGATCGCAAATAAGCGATGGAGCGCTTGCCCTTCCGCGCCAGTGAGGCGTCCGAACCGTACCAGGATTTGCGATTGCCGGCGTGTATTTTGCTGCATAACGTCCGCAGCATGTATAACGTCGGCGCATTCTTTCGCGCTGCCGATGGCGCGGGCGTCGAACGCCTGCTGCTGAGCGGCATCACCGCCCGCCCGCCGAAAAACGCCATTGCGAAAACAGCGTTGGGAGCAGAAGCGCGTGTATCTTGGGAGCCGGTGGAGGATATCGCCATCACCCTCGCCGGCCTTCGCGCGAACGGTTATGAGATCGCAGCAATCGAGACGAGTGACCGAGCGGTCGATATCTTCGATTGGCGTCCGCACTTCCCGGTGTGCGTACTGTTCGGGCACGAGGTGGATGGTCTTGCCGCGGATCTTCTGGCGGCCTGCGACGCCCATGTGCGCATCCCCATGCTCGGCTTGAAACACTCGCTGAACGTTGCCAGCGCCGGCGCCATCGTCATGTACGAGCTGCTTAGAAAATATCGCAGCCTGTGTTAGCCGGCGGGGTCAGTCGATGGGCCGCCAGGCGCGGCCGTCGCGCGCGAGCAATTCGTCGGCGCTCTGCGGTCCGAAAGAGCCGGCCGGATAATTGGGAAAATCTTCCGGAGCGTGCGCGCCCCAATACTCGAGCACCGGCTCGACCACGCTCCAGCCGGCCTCAATGTTGTCGGCTCGCTGAAACAGCGTGGCATCGCCAATCATTACGTCATAAATCAGGGTTTCGTAGCCGGTTTCCGGCGCTTTCCCGAAATAGTCCTCATACTTGAAATCCATCCGCACGTCACCCAGCCGCATGGCCGGTCCTGGAATCTTGGCGCCGAATTCCAAGGCGATTCCTTCGTTGGGTTGAATCCGCAGCAACAGCCAGTTCGGCGCAAGCTTTTGGGAGTGGGTATCGCGCAACAGCCGAGCCGGCGTCTCTTTGAACCGTATGGCGATGGATGTCTTGCGCTTGTTGAGCCGCTTTCCGGTGCGAATATAAAACGGCACGCCGGACCATCGCCAATTGTCTATATTGAGCTTCATGGCCGCATACGTCTCGATGTTCGATTCCGGCGAAACGTCAGGCTCAGCCCGGTATTTCGGCACCGGTTGGCCGGCAATCGTTCCATCGCCGTATTGGCCGCGCACCGTCGTGCGGGGAGCCTCATCGGCGGGGCAGATTCGGATGGCTTCAATCACTTTGGCCTTCTCCGATCGCACGGCGTCCGCGCTGAATGAATTCGGCGCTTCCATCGACGTCATGGCGACGAGCTGGAAAACGTGGTTCGGGATCATGTCTCGCAAGGCGCCAGTAGTCTCGTAAAAACGTCCGCGCTTCTCCACGCCGACCGTCTCGGCCACCGTAATCTGCACGTGGTCGATCCGGTCGCGATTCCAAACCGGTTCAAACATGCCGTTGGCGAAGCGGAACAACATGATGTTCTGCACCGTCTCTTTGCCCAGAAAATGATCGATCCGGTAAATCTGACTCTCGGCGATCACGGAGAGTATCTGTTTGTTGAGCGCCTTTGCCGAAGCCAAATCGTGGCCAAACGGTTTCTCGACAACCACTCTTCGCCATTGGCCATCGTTCTCGACGGACAAGCCGCTCTTCCCCAGATTTTCAATGACGGTCCCAAAGAACCGGTCTGCGACGGCAAGATAAAAAAGGTAGTTCCCGCCGGTGTGGTGGCTTCCGTCCACCTCACTCAGCTTTGCTTTGAGTTCTTCGTAGCGCGAAGCGTCGTTCAAATCTCCCCGCACGTAAAACATCCGGCTAGCAAGCCATTTCCACGCTTCCTGATCGATCTGCGCATCCCCGCTCGCCGCCTTGATGAACTGCTCCGTCATTTCGAACAGCGCTGCACGCCAATCGTCATCGGTATGTTCGGCAAGATCCACGCCGGCGATCGCAAATTCCTGAGGCAGTAGATTGGCGCATGCCAGGTTATAAAGCGACGGCACAACCAGCCGTTTGGTCAAATCACCCGCCGCGCCGAAAATTACCAGGCAGCAGGGTCCCGCAGGCTCGGCGCCGCTTGCTCGATCGTGTGGCATCGCTTCATTCTAGTTCGCGGACTTGCCCAGCACCGCCCGTTGGTCCCGCGGGGAAAGCCGATTGTAGAGTTCCAGAAACGCTGCGTTCGTCCAACCGAATCCGGCCTGATTGGCGCTATATCCGAAATGGATATTCGCGCTCACATTCGAGCCACCCTTGACGACGTCGTACTTTTCGACGATGTAGCCTTGCCGCAGAAACTCACGCCGGACCAACGACAAGAACTTCATGGAGATTCGCTCTGCATCTGCGTTATATCCGTATCGTCTCAGCCCTTCCACCGCAATCATCTGTAACGGCGCCCATCCGAATGGCGCGTCCCATTGATTGCCGCTGACGTAAGTACTGGTTTGTAGTCCACCTGCGCGCTCAAAGAGTGGAAGATTCCGCACCACTCTCACGGCCTGTTCTTTGCTTGCGAAGCCGGCCCATAAGGGATAAAAGGTGGTCAAAAATGGGTAATGCCGTACGCGCTTTTCGACAAAATCGTAATCGTAGTAGAGTCCATCCTTCTCGTCCCACATCAGGTGATTCACCCGCTCGGCTCGCGTCTCAGCGCGTTTTCGCCAGGTCTCCGCGTCCGCGCGCCCGAGCGTCTGTGAAATCTGGCCCATTTGCGTTTCCATTAAGTACAACAGCGAATTCAAACAGACCGGATCGTAATGAATGATGTCGATGTTGAATGGCCCGAAGCGGTTGGATGGATCGAATCCCGATTCGCGCATAGAGCGATCGCCCTTATAGAAAAGCATCGTAAGCTGATCCGTTTTGCGATCGTAGTATTGGCTCACATCGTAAGCAGTGATTTGATGAGTCCGAAAATACTGCTTCACTAAATCGTAGTGAGTCCGCCCGTCCGCGTCACGCTCGGCCGAAAGCACCTCCGGGGCCGGCCCTTCGCCGAAATCCCAATATCTCGATAGTCCGGTTTCGGGGGTCAGGTGCGGTGCGGTCACCCAAAGCTGGTAATATTTTTCGAGTTGCGGCAGCGCGTCTTCGAGCCATCGACGATCGTGCGTTTTCCCGAAGACACCAAGCACCATCTGCGTCAGGAACGGCGGCTGCGATCGAGTCAAGTAATACGTGCGATTCGCATTCAAGACTTTCCCATAGTTCTTTACTTCGTATAGAAAGTTGTCGGCCATGTTCTTGGCCATTTCGTTCTCGCCATCCTGCAGCAGACCGACTTGGATGAAGTAGCTATCCCAGCCGTACATTTCGTTGAAGCGCCCACCCGGAACCACGTACGCTTTCGGAAGATAAAGCAATCCTTGCGTTTTGAGCGCGTCCATATCAGCGGGAAGCTGGCGGATGTCGATGGCTTTGAATCCCGCCGCGGGCATCTGGCGCCGCAGGCCTTCCTCCACCAACTGGGCATCTTCACTCCGCGAAATATAGACCGGCCATCGCCCGTCGGGCTCCGCGTGAAATTTCGGATCGACCGCCGCCTTCGCTAAGTTTTCATTTGAGCGGGTCAGCGTACTCCAGGTCTGCTGGATGTAGGTAAGAATCGATGGCGTCTGAGCGCATACCAGTAGCGCTCCCAATGCCGCGCCAATCGTAACTGTTCTGCGAGCTCGCAATGGGTCACCAGGAGAAGCGGAGCGCCTTGCTCTGATAGGCCGTTCCCTTCGGGAATTGAACGTGCAGCTTGTCGCCGGCTAATACGCCGCCCTCCACATGAATACTGGGCCGGTGCAGGCGCACCTGAAGATCATACTCCGCGCCACCCGGCGCCGCTAGCAAAAATTTGGCTTCCTTTTCACCGGATTCTTCATTCAATACTTTTAGCTGGCTAGTGCGCGATCCTTCGCCTGGAAGAACGGCAGGAATACTCAATTCAACCGGTGGCAGCGGAATCTCAACGCTGTCCGCGCCACACGTGCCGTTCAAACAAACCAAGCCGGGTTTGGCGCTGTTCATTCGCACAATCAACTTCGCTCCCCTGCGCTCCATATCGAGGTTGACTTCGGTAGAACCCAGCGCCAAATGCCGCAGTTGTGCCCGGTCCCAGCCGGCGGGCAGGTGAGGCGTGACACGCAGCGTGTGAGTAATCGCATTCCAATCGATCCCGAACAAGCCGCGAAGCAGCGGGGTGATCACCATTGCGGACGACCACATCTGATGCGAGCTGCTGCGCCCCAGCGGTTGAAAGAACTCGCCCGAGAGCAGCTCCGTTACCGAGCCCAGATCCTGTTCCCACGTCAAATTCAAGTTCTGCATGAGATGGGAATAGCCCGCGAGACTTCTTCCCGCGCGATATTCGGCGAGTGATACCCAACCGGTAAACAGCGGCCAAACGGAGCCCTGGTGGTAACTGATCGGATCGTAGAACGCCGTGCGCTCGCTGATGTCGCGCGTACCCCAATCCGTCGAGAACTCACTCGACGCCCAGCGGGTAAGCATCGGGCCGCCCCGCTTGAGTCCGAACGTTCCGTCCCACCACGCTACCGCCGGATAGATGGTTGCCGTACGATCCAGGGAGCCATCCGCGTTCCGGCTGAAAGCATAAAAATCGTCGGTCTTCTCGTAGTATTCGGCTTCGATTTTGGACGCGATCTCTTCCGCCTTCCTGGCCGAATCATTGGCTAGCGCGCCTTCTCCCGCTAACTTCGCTAGTTGCGCCATGGCCTCATTTTGTTGTTGATCGAGCGCCGCCAAATAGATCTCTTCTTGCGGCATGCCTGGAGGCCACGACTCCACCCAACCCGTTCCCTCCTTGTTGGAGTAAATGCCGTCATTCCCTTCGTGCTCGCGTGTGAACCGATATGCCTGGCGCACCGCGCGCCAATTCGCCTTCAAGTAAGCCACATCCCCGCTGGCTTTGACGTAATCCCACATTGCCATCACCAATAACGGAGTTGCATCGGCCGAGGCGTAAAAATACGGCGTCGTTTTCCAATCCAAGCTATCCGCCGACTGGGAATACTCGTGCATGATCTTGCCGTCGGAGCGCTGTCGGCGCAGCAAGAAATCGAGCGCGCGGCGCGTGAGCGCGAAATCGCCATAGCTATTGATGGCGTAAGCGGTCCAAAGCGTGTCCCGGCCGAAAAACCAGGCGTAGCCGGGCCGCGCCGAATCTGCCGACTCGTAGTAGCCCGCCACCATGCCCGTCTCAGCGTGATATTTAACCTGCATCTGATCCACTGCAATCTCGGCCCACATCAAGCCTTCGTTTACCTGCCGGTCCGGCGTCTCCACCACCGTCCGGTGATCGAAAAAATGGGAATAATAGTTTGCCGTCTGCGCGAAAAAGTCCGGAATGGCTGACTGAATCGCCGTCGCTTGCGCATCGGGCGAATCGCCATTTCGCAGCGCAAGAATCAGCGGAAATACCAAGTCTTTGTCCCGCTTTGGATCGTATGCCAGTTTCAGCTCGAGCGGATAGGTCTGCGGATGTTCCTGATAGGGCACCAGAATGCCTGGCTGCGTCCGCGGCATGGCCACAAGCGCCGAAAATTGCGGATTGTCGGTATGAAAGATATACATTCCGCCATCGCCGCGGGGAACCCACTCACCGTTGGGCCGCCCGTAGTTTGGCGCGGGCCACATGCGCAGCATCTCTGGAGTGAACGAAAACGTAATTTCGAGCGGGCGGGCGGAATCAATCTCGAAAAAAACTACAGCACCGGTCGCCGGTGTTTCTGAGCCCCGCGCCGCGAACATGTGCTGCCGGACGGTGAAGGCCGCGTGCGAGTACGTGATAATCGTTTCGCCTGGTGTCACCCGGATTTCCGCCGCTAGCGCGTTCACGTCTATCGGCACCGGGTAGTTTTCGAGTTCCGCTCGAATGTGAAAGTCGCTCAGGATTTTGACCGGCCACTGCCACGCCTCGAAGCGGCCATTCTGCCGGCCAAACAGCGCGCCATGTTCGCCGGCTACCGTCCACGGTTTAAGGGGAATACAGGGCGCAACGATCGCGAGCGAATTCAGCGGGGTTGGGAATTTCGCAAGTGGAGTCAGTTCCGCTGCCAGCACGAGAAAAAGAGGCGCGATTATCATACTTTCGACCTCCCATCGTATTCTGTCAATGACGGCCTTCCAAAGCGACGGCCTCGTAAACGATGAAAGCTACCGTTCAACTCTCTCTCGATTTGATCGATCTTGATGAAGCGCTTCGCACCGCCGATCTAGCCATCCGCGTGGGCATCGACTGGTTGGAGGCCGGAACGCCTTTGATCATTGCCGAAGGCACACGCGGAGTCCGGGAACTGCGCGCACGTTTTCCCGAAGTTCCCATCGTCGCCGACCTGAAAATTATGGACGGCGGCTGGCTTGAAGCGGAAATGATGGCCAAGGCTGGCGCCAGTATGGTCGTCGTAATGGGACAGGCGCATGAGGAGACCATCGAGCTGGTAGTCAAAGCCGGCCGCGATTTCGGCGTTAAAGTGATGGGCGACAATATGGCCATGCCCGATGAAGTCGCGGGCGCCAAACGGCTGGAAGAGCTGGGTTGCGATTATGTCATTCACCACATTGGCTATGACATGCGAACCGTACGCCGCTCACGCGGCCAACACGCGCCTACTCCTCTCGACCGTTTGCGTGAAATTGTCGAAGCCGTTTCCATTCCGGTCCAGGCGGTCGGCGGTTTGACCTTGGAACAAGCCACCGATACACCGAAATATGGAGCGCCACTCGTGGTGATCGGTGCTCCGCTTGCCATCGACGCGCACGCCTTCCGCTCCGCGCGGGGGGACCTCGAAGCGACCTTGCGCCTTATTTGTGAAAAGGTTCACGCGCATGGCGACGTGAAAGTCGGAAAAGAGGCACTGGCATGAGCACAAACATGCCGGGCCTGGTAAATTACGCCCGGGTGCCCCTGTCGGTCGAAATGCGCGATGTGCCGGTGCCCGAAATTGGCAACCGCGACGTCCTCCTCCGCGTGGGCGCGGTCAGCGTATGCGGCAGCGACCTGCACCAGTGGCGCGGCTCGCATGGATGGCGCGTGAATTATCCGTGCATTCTCGGCCACGAATTTGCGGGTACCATCGCGAAGACTGGCCCGGGAGTCACGGGTTTCAAAGAAGGCGACCGGGTGGTGAGCGAAACGGCCGCCGTGATCGACGAATCTTCGCCGCTCAGCCGCAGCGGTCTTTACAATCTGGATCCCGCACGCCGCGGTTTTGGGTACGGCGTCGACGGCGCCATGACCGAATATGTCCGCGTGCCGGAGCGCTGCCTGCATCGCATCCCGTCCAGCCTCAGCTTTCACAAAGCGGCTTTAACCGAGCCTTGCTGCGTTGCCTATAATGCCGTCTGCGTGAATGGACGCGTGCGTCCCGGCGACAATGTTCTCGTTCTCGGTCCCGGGCCGATCGGCCTGCTCTGCGCCATGATGGCGAAGCTCAGCGGCGCAGGCTGTGTGATTGTTGCCGGTCTGCCTAGCGACGCATTCCGTCTCACCGTCGCCCGTCAATTAGGCGCCGACGTGACGCTTCAGGGCGGCGTGACGGAATATGTGGCGCAACTCGGCGATGGCTTCGGCGTCGATGTGGCGGTAGATGCCTCGGGCGCTTCTGTCACTCTTCAGATGGCTTTACAAGCGGTTCGTCCCGCCGGACAAATCGTGAAAGTCGGCTGGGGTCCGCAGCCGATCCAGTTCAGCCTCGATCCGCTGGTGCAGAAAAACATCACGATTTCCGGCAGTTTCTCGCACAATTGGCCGGTCTGGGAGAGGGTCATTTCGATGATCGTGTCCGGCCAGATCTCGCTCGATCCCGTCATCAGCCGTGTTGCGCCGCTTAGCGACTGGCACGATTGTTTCGAGAAAATGGAGCGCGGCGACCACGTCAAAGCGGTCTTAACACCATAAATGCCTCTCAACATCTCTGCTTTTCCCAAATGCTATCTCGAGCAGATCGCGAGCGGACAAATGTCCGTCTTCGAGTGGATCGACATGGCGAAACAACTGGACGCCGACGGCCTCGAAATGTACGAAGGCTTTTTCACCAGCTTTGAAAACGGCTACCTCGATTGCATAGGCGAGGCCATCCACACGGCCAGCTTCGCCATGCCCATGCTTTGCTGCTCACCCGATTTCACCGCGCCCGACCCTAATAAGCGCAAACGCGAAATCGAACGTGAAGCACATATGATTCGCATTACGCGCCGCTTAGGCGGCCCGCGCGCGGTTTGCCGCGTTCTCAGCGGTCAGCGTTATCCCGAAGTCAGTTGGCAACAGGGAAAAGAATGGGTGCTCGAGGCTTTTCATGAGCTGATACCCGTCGCCATAGAGCATGACATTGTGCTCGGCATGGAGAATCATTATAAGGACGGCTTTTGGAAATATCCCGAGTTCGCTCAGAAAGCGGATGATTTCGTCGACATCGTCGATGGAGTGTTTGAGCGTGATCACTTCGGCGTACAGTACGATCCGTCCAACGCCATTGTGGCGGGCGACGATCCCATCGCGCTGTTGCGGCGCGTGGCTGGCCGCGTGGTCAGCATGCACGCGAGCGATCGTTATTTGGCCGAAGGCACTACTCTCGATCAACTCCGCCAAAACGACGGCACACTGGGCTACTCGCCCAATCTCCGCCACGGCGTGACCGGCAAAGGCCTCAACGATTACGATGCGATCTTCCGCATCCTGGCCGAGCACGATTATCGCGGCTGGGTCAGCATTGAAGACGGCATGAACGGGATGGAAGAGATGGCCGAATCCATTGCCTTTCTGCGCTCCATGAGCGACCGCTATTTCACGCTGTCCATCAATCCGAAGAATCCTTCGGCGAGTGTCGGGTGAATGTAAATGGCGCCCTTGAGCAGCGTGTAGGGCCGTTCGGCCAACATCAACGTGCTGAGAACCTGCACCGTTTCGCTGCCTTCTACCGCGAGTATCGCCGCGCCCAGAATATGATCGGTATCGGCGTCAACCACAAGCTTCATCAGTCCCGCCGTCTCCGAACGCTCGATCGCCCGTGCCACGTGAGTCATCGGCACTTTGCCGATCTTTAATCTTTTGCCTTGCGCCCGCGCGGCCTTCTCGGTAAGACCGACCCGCCCGAGTGCTGGGTCTGTGTAAACCGCATAGGGCACCAGCCGCGTCTTCGTGCTGAGGTTTTTGCCCTCATAAAGGTTGCCGTACACGATCTGATAATCGTTGTAAGAAATGTGCGTGAAAGCAGGGCCGCCGTTCACGTCGCCGAGTGCCCAGATATCCGCGGCCGTGGTCTCCAGCCGGTCGTTTACCACGACGTATCCGTTCGAATCGGTTCTGACCCCGGTCTTCTCCAAATCGAGATCTTTCGTTTGCGGCGTGCGGCCCGCGGCCACCAGCAGGTGTGACCCGGAGAGGGTTTGCTCGCCGCCCGCGCCCTGCGCCGTAAGGCGGATTTGTTTGCCATTGCGCGTCACCTTTGTCGCGCGCCCGTTCAGCAAGAACTTTATTCCTTCCGCCTCTAAGTTCTTCTGCAGCTCAGCGGTGATGTCGTCATCTTCATTCGCCAGGATGCGCGCGGCGCGTTGGACCACAGTGACCGCGCTTCCGAAGCGCCGGAACATCTGGCCAAACTCCAGCCCTACGTAGCCGCCGCCCAGTACCAACAAGTGCTCGGGGAGTTCTGCTAACTCAAGCAGACTCAAGTTTGTAAGATATGGGACTTTGTCCAATCCTTCAATGGGCGGAATCGCCGGCGCTGATCCGGTATCGATGAAAATTCGGGTGCCTTCCAAGGTCCGTTCGCCCGCGGCAATCTGCTTGGGGCCGATGAAGCGTGCTCGCGCGCGATGCACGTCCACCTTCCCATCGAACTTCTTCGACCAGCCAGAGCGGAACTCTTCCACGACTTCTCTCTTCCGCTTGAGTACCGCCGGC
>DASYAX010000209.1:0-1798 GCA_036501045.1 Bryobacteraceae bacterium | reverse complement strand
GAATTACGGCGGGCAGTACATTTCCGACGAAGTGCAGACCGGCTGGGGCCGCACCGGCAAGAAATGGTGGGGCATCGAACAGTGGGAGGTCACGCCGGACATTATTACTTCGGCGAAGAGCATGGCGAATGGCGTGCCGGTGGGATTGACGATCACAACCGCGGAACTGGCCGACAAATTTCAGGGTTTGACGATTGCGACATTCGGCGGAAACCCCGTTACCTCGGTCGCGGCGCGCGCGGTGATTGAAGTGATCGAGGAAGAAAACCTGCGCGAGAACACGTTTGTCGTGGGCGGCTATTTCCGCAAAAAGCTCGAGGAGCTGCAGGAGAAATATCCGCTGATTGGAGAGGTCCGCGGGATGGGCATGATGCAGGCGCTCGAACTGGTGAAAGATCGGCAGACTAAGGAACCCGCGCCGCAGGAAACCAATCAGGTGCTGGAACGTGCGCGCGCCAATGGATTGCTGGTAGGCAAAGGCGGGATGTATGCCAACGTCATTCGTATGGCGCCGCCGATGAATATCTCGAAGACTGACGTCGATGAAGCCGTTCGGCTGCTCGACAAATCGTTCAGCGAAGTTAAGCTCTAGAGGTAGAGGAAACGGAACATGACCACGGCAACAACGACGGATCAGCTTTGCCGGAATTACATTAACGGCGAGTGGTTGGAATCGAAGTCGGCGAAGATCGTCGAGCGGCGGAATCCGGCGAACACGGATGAAGTCGTGGCACGGATCGCGCTCTCGACGCGCGAAGAAATGAAGCAGGCCATCGTCGCGGCGAAGGCTGCGTTCCCTGCCTGGCGCGAGATGCCAGCGCCAGCGCGGGGGAAGATCCTTTTCAAAGCGACACAGATCATGCAGGCACAGAAAGAGGAGTTGGCACGGCTGCTGACGCGCGAAGAAGGCAAGGTGCTTAAGGACGCGCTCGGCGAAGTGCAGCGCTCGATCAATATTCTGGAATTCGCGGCTGGCGAGGCGCGACGGCTGAATGGCGAAACGCTCACCAGCGAGCTGCCCAAGAATTTTTCTTATACGATCCGCCAACCGCTCGGGGTAGTGGGCGCGATCACACCGTGGAATTTTCCGGTGGCGATCCCGATCTGGAAAATCGCTCCAGCCCTGGTGTGCGGCAACACCGTAGTGCTTAAGCCGGCTGAATTGACGCCGCTTTGCGCGATTCGCATTGCCGAAATTTTCGAGCAGGCGGGCCTGCCACCGGGTGTTTTGAACGTAGTGCTGGGCGCGGGCGAAGAAGTGGGTGATGAGTTGGTGCAGAATCCACACGTCCAGGGAGTGACGTTTACCGGATCAACAGCCGTGGGCAGCAAGATCTATGCAGCGGGAGCCGAGAGGCTAAAGAAAGTCCAATGCGAGATGGGTGGCAAGAACCCGGTGGTCGTGTTGGCTGACGCGGACCTGCAACTCGCGATGGAATCGGTGCTGGCCGGAGCGTTTGCGTCCACGGGCCAGCGCTGCACGGCGACGAGCCGCGTGGTGATCGAAGAGAGCGTGGCGGACAAATTCGTCGGCATGTTGGTTGAGCGGGCGAAAAAATTCGCGGTGGGCGACGGGTTGGATGCCGGGACGGACATGGGACCGTCGGTAGACGAAGACCAGTTCAACACCGTGCTCAAGTATCTCGAAATCGGCAAACAGGAAGGAAAGTTGCTATGCGGCGGCGCCCGATTGACCGGCCCGAAGTACGACCAGGGCTGGTTTATTTCTCCGACGGTGTTCGACCACGTCACGTGGGACAGCAAACTGGCGCAAGAAGAAATCTTCGGGCCGGTACTT
>DASYAX010000208.1:0-2755 GCA_036501045.1 Bryobacteraceae bacterium | reverse complement strand
GGCGTGCGGACCAACGCCGCGGCGTAACCGATTCTTGCAGCCCGATCTGTATGTTCGATCGTTTCGGCGGTGGATTCAGCGCCCGTCCCAGCGATCAGAATTTTTTCCGGTGCCGCGGAATCTCGCACCGTCTCCCAGACGTGGTACACCTCTTCCCATTTCAACAGCACGGATTCGCTGGTAGAGCCGTTCGAGACGTAACCCGCCAGCCCGGTCTTGTTGTACAGCGCCACGTTGTCGCGCAAACGAGTAAGCGCGAGGTTGCCGTTCGCCTCGAAAGGAGTAGTCAGAGGAGCGAGAACGCCGTGAAGTTTCATCGCGTTATTTTATATCACCCAGATGCGCAGCGGTAGACGAACGCACCAGGCACGATATCTCCGTGACCTCAGGGTTTTCTCTGTGGATTCTGTGTTAAGTCTTGCCGGGTTTATCTCTGCGCCTCTGCGGTGAAAGCCTTGCGGTAGCGGCGAAACTACTTCTCAGCCGGCGCAGCGGGAGCTGACGCCGCGGATTTGCGCTGATGCAGATCCTGCAAAGCCGCCACATCCACCGAATGCCCCGCCATCGCGCGCATCCCGCGCGCAGCAGCGCTAGCTGCCGAAAGCGTAGTAATGCACGGAATGTTGTAACGCACCGCCGCCCGGCGAATAGACTTTTCGTCGTAAAAAGATTCGCGGCCGAGCGGCGTATTAATGACCAAGTCCACCTTGGCCGTCTTGATCAAGTCCACAATGTTCGGCCGTCCTTCATTCACCTTGTAAACCGTCTCCACTTCGATTCCCGCGCTAGCCAACGCCGCCGCGGTACCGCGAGTAGCCACAACTTTCAGTCCCGCTGCCAGCAAATCTTGCACCACAAAGGCCACATGCCGCTTATCGTGATCGTTCACACTAAGAAAAACCGTCCCGCGTTGAGGCAACCGCTGCCCCGCGGCCAGCTGCGCTTTCGCAAAAGCCAGCCCGAAGGTAGACGAAATCCCCATCACTTCTCCGGTCGAGCGCATCTCTGGCCCCAGAATCGTATCCACGCCGCGAAACTTATTGAACGGAAACACCGGCGACTTCACCGCATAAAAATTGCGGACGACGAGTTCCTTGATGCCATTCGTTTCCGTGTAAGGCAGATGCAGGTCGCGCAACTTGCGCCCGGTCATCAAACGCGCCGCCACTTTCGCGAGCGGCACTCCGGTAGCCTTGCTCACGTACGGAATCGTGCGCGAAGCCCGCGGATTCACTTCCAGCACGTAGACCGTGTCGCGCTGAATCGCATACTGCACGTTCATCAAGCCGACGACCTTCAGCGCGCGCGCCAGCCTCGTGGTGTAATCACGTATGCGCTCCAGCACCGAAGGCTTCAAAGTGACCGAAGGCAACACGCAGGAAGAATCCCCGGAATGGATGCCGGCCTCTTCGATATGCTCCATGATTCCAGCGATCAAGACGTCTTCGCCATCCGCGAGTGCGTCCACGTCCACTTCCGTCGCGTCTTCCAGAAATTGGTCAATCAGAATCGGGCGTTTGGGATCAGTCCCGGAGCCGATCAGCGCGGCCTGCGCCACATACTCTTCCACCGTCTTCAAATCGTAAGCAATCACCATCGCGCGGCCGCCCAGCACATAGCTCGGCCGCACCAGCACCGGCAATCCAATTTCCGTTGCGAGTTGAACGGCTTCCTGCGGCGCAAAAGCTGTGCCATTGCGCGGCTGCGGAATTTTCAACTCATCGAGCAGCGCGCCGAATCGCCGGCGGTCTTCGGCAAGATCAATGGATTCGGGCGCCGTGCCGATAATCTTCGCGCCATTCTGTTTTAACTCGAGCGCCAGATTCAGCGGCGTCTGCCCACCGAACTGCACGATCACGCCCTGCGGCTTTTCACGGTCGAGAATCGCCAAAACGTCTTCCAAAGTGAGCGGCTCGAAATACAGGCGATCCGATGTGTCGTAATCCGTCGAAACCGTCTCCGGATTGCAATTCACCATCACGGTTTCGTACCCGTCTTCCTTTAACGCAAACGCCGCATGGCAGCAGCAATAATCGAATTCGATTCCCTGCCCGATGCGGTTCGGCCCGCTGCCCAAAATCATTACCTTGGGACGCTCCACGGCGTCGGATTCGTCTTCTTCCTCGTACGTCGAATAAAGATACGGCGTAAACGACTCGAACTCCGCCGCGCAAGTGTCCACGCGCTTGAAGACCGGCTGAATGCCCAATTCTTTCCGTCGCGCGCGCACGCTGGAAGCTTTCACATTCCAGAGCTTCGCGATTTCCTCGTCGCTCGCACCCGATCGCTTCGATTCGAGGAACAATTCCGGTGGACACTTTCCCAGCGCCGTCGCCGCCACGCGCTTGTCTACCGCCAGCATTTCCTGCAACTGCCGAATGAACCACGGATCAATTTTGGTCAGGTCGCAGACCTCTTCGGCAGACATGCCGCGTTCGAGCGCTTCAAAAAGCCAGTGCAACCGGTCCGGGCCCGGCACATGCAATTTCTCGCGCAAGAGCACGGTTGTGACTTCCGCGGGCGGTCGCCACGCGGAACTCGGCTCGAGCGAACGAATTGCCTTGCAGATCGCTTCCTGAAAGGTGCGCCCGATGGCCATCACTTCGCCCACCGATTTCATCTGCGTCGTCAACGTGTTGTCGCTACCTGGGAATTTCTCGAATTGCCACTTCGGGATCTTCGCCACCACGTAATCAATCGTCGGCTCAAAGGAACACGGCGTTTTCTTAGTGATATCGTTCGGAATCTCGTCCAG
>DASYAX010000207.1:0-29067 GCA_036501045.1 Bryobacteraceae bacterium | reverse complement strand
GCGTTGTTGGCGAGAATGCAGGAGGCGGTCGAAATGTATCCTTGCTCGATGTCGGAAATCGGCCGGCCGCGGGTATCGATGGCCTTCAGGAAATTCAACATGTGATAGCGGATCGCCGGCGCCACGTGCGTCTCGAGATCCTTTTCGGTGCGGTCTTCCGGATAGCGGTCGAACTCGTACGTCACATCGCGGTGCACCGGCTGGCCGCCGCCCACGGGAATGAAATCGTAGCTGTAGACGCTTACTTTCAACGTTCCCTTATCGCCGTAGAAGGTGGCGCCCCACGGATACTTCGGGTCGGGTGCCTCGCCCCAACTACGGTGCTGCCAAACCACGCGTAAACCTCCGAAATCGAAGGTGGCCAACTGGGTGTCGGAAATATTTGCTTTGCTGGCTTTATCCACCAGAATGCCGCCGGTAGAAGCAACGCGCGTCGGCCAGCCGAGCCCCAGCATCCAGCGCGTCATGTCGAGCATGTGGACACACATATCACCGACGATTCCGTTGCCGTACTCCATGAAGGCGCGCCAGGTGCGCGGATGCACCAGCTTGTTATAGGGACGCATGGGCGCCGGCCCGGTCCACATTTCGTAATCGAAGTAAGGAGGCGGATCCGTATCCGGCGGGTTCTGGGTTGCCCGCATATGGTAGTAGCAGTAAATTTCGACCATCGCGATTTTGCCCAGCTTTCCTTCATCCAGAAAGCGCTCCTTCGCCTCGACAATATGCGGGGTGCTGCGGCGCTGCAGGCCCACCTGCACTACGCGGTCCTGCGCCCGCGCCGCCTCAAGCATGGCGGCGCCTTCCATTACGTCCGCGCTGATCGGTTTCTGCACCCAGACATCGACGCCCGATTTCACGGCTTCGATCATGATCAGGGCATGCCAGTGATCGGGCGGAGCGATCAGCACGATGTCCAGGTCGCGCTCTTTCAGCATTTGGCGATAGTCGCTGAAGGTGCGCGGCGTTTTCTTACTGGCCTGCCGCGCCGCTACCTTATTTGCGGCGTCCGCCAGCATGTGCTGATCCACGTCGCACAGCGAGACCACTTCGACCGGCGACACTTGTATCAGCCGGAGCAGGTCGATTTTGCCGTACCAACCGCAGCCGATCAGGCCCACTCTGCGCTTCTTCTGATCCGCATAGGGGGCAGCGTACCCGGCTAGCGGTCCGGCAGCGATCGTTGCGCCGGTACTTCGTAAAAACTCGCGTCGGTTCACCACATCAGTTTATGCGCTCGCCGTTGAGAGTTGCGCGGTCTTTATTGAGGAAGCTTGACGGTGCCCCAAATAGGGGTGTTAAGGGCCACTCCCTGTTCTACCAGCCCGTTTTACGGGCCTTAGAAGCCATCGATGCTAAAAAACTCCCGAAAAACGCGCCTTTTCCCGTCTTTTTTCCTTTACAAGTGATGCGCGCTCTCGTATTATCGGATTGACTACGAAGGGCAGAAACATTTCTGCATCGTTTTGTTTTCGGGCAAAAACTCCCCGATGAGCGGGCGAATATGCGAAGCGCTCTTCCGAAATCAGCAACGCAACTAGGGAGACTTGAGTATGGCTGAAATTAAAAGAATGACCCAGACCGCGATTATCCGAGAACTTGCGGAGACCACGGGCGTCAACAATCGCGTATCCAAGCAATTTATGGAATCGCTGGCGGAGCTGGCGATACGTGAAACCAAAAAGAACGGCGTGTTCATCCTGCCGGGAATCGGACGGCTGGTTCGCGCCGACCGTAAGGCGCGCATTGGCCGCAATCCCGCCACCGGCGAGGCGATCAAGATTCCCGCCAAGAAGGTAGTGAAGTTCCGCGTCGCGAAATCCGTCAAGGATTCGATCGTGCCGCCGAAGAAAACGGCCAAGTAAGGGCCGCCTTTCCTTAAGAAAACAGAACCCCGCGAGGCCGTTCGCGGGGTTTCATCATTTCTTCTGATCTTTCGTTTCTTCCTCGGTCTTGAAGGAATTTTTGAAATTCCGAATCCCTTCGCCCAAGCCTTTGGCGAGATCGGGAATCTTCTTTCCACCGAACAGCACCAGGATCACGAGAGCGATAATTAATATCTCCGGACCGCCAAGTCTCATCGGAACTCCTTCTAGGTCACGGCTTTCAATCTCAATTGTAGAACGCCACGGTTAGCGCTGAAAGGCGGCCGCTCCTACCTTCCAGAGCAGATTGAGCAGCACTAGCGGCGCAACCGCCGCCAGCGATTTCCCTTTGCTCACGCGGAAAGCTGCGGCAAAGATGAGCACCAACATCACGATCCACCAGATCTCAAATACGGAGAAGTAGCCGAGGAAGGCCATCACGAACTTATTCGTTCCTTCCGGCAGGAAAATGTCCAGACCCAGCGCCGGCTGCAGTTCCGCCACGCTGGTAATCTCACCTTTTGCCTTTAGGACAACCAGGGCGGCAATGGCCGCGAGCGCCTGGATCAAGCCACAGCCAGCCACCAGATTGAACAGTTGGCGGAACTTCGCGCCCACGCTCATGACCGAGGAAGCCGCCAGCAGAATGGCCGCCTGAAGGGCGAACAGCAACGCCCTGAATGCTGGCGCCAGGTAGATAAAGACCTTTTGAATGACCGCACTAATCGCCAGGCCCTTCTGATATTGCTCCGGCGTCACATTTGGCCGCGGCGGGTTCATCTCCAATGCGTGCTGCACGATCGGCATGAGCATAATGCCCACAATCACGGAGACGATCGAGAAAACCACCAATGGCCCTATCCAAAACCACTTGCTGTGAACCCGCCGCGCCGCGCCGGCGGGATCGATAAAGAAGCTGGGCATTCCGGCCATGTCATCAGCGAAGCTCTCGGGCGGTACGGGCAGATCTGGGGAAATGGTTGCCATGTGATCTCTCTATTACGCCCCAGATTATACAAACATCCGTATCACCGCAAGCTACTCTTGTGGTTAGGACCCAGTGAGGCTCATCTTCCCCGCCGTTCTCATTCTCTTCGTTGGAGCTTGCAGCCGAAATGTGGAAGATCGCGCCGGCCGCCAGTATCCACTTACCGGCAAAGTGGTTTCGCTTAATACGAATGAGCAGACCGCCGCGGTGGATGCCGCCGCGATCCCGAATTTCATGGAAGCAATGACGATGGATTATCCGATCAAATCCAAATCCGAATTCAACTCGTTACACGTAGGCGATCGAATCTCCGCAACGGTCGACGTGAGCGCGGACGGCGGCTATGATCTTTCGCATATAAAGATTGAGGGGCACGTCCCATAGTCCCGCGCGAAAAATCTCCAAAGCAGGAAAACGGTCTCCTGTCTGAAACGCCCCCCAGCCCGCTTCAGATTCACGCCCGCGCGAAAGATCCGTTTCATCCCGCGCCGCACCTGCGTGTCCGCACCTGGCAGGCGTTGCTTTTGAGTATTTGGACATCCTTCTGCTTCCTCGTGCAAACCGAAGTCCACGTCTACGCGTTCGCGGTAGCGGTGAACGTCTTGATTTCGTTCTTCCCTTTTCTCGTAGCGATGATCCTATTGTGCAGCTCCGTCTTCCACTGGAAGGCGGCCGTCGCCATTATTATTCAGACGGTCAATAACTATTTCCCGGAGGGCTTCGGCGTCAATTTTCGCAGCTATCTGTTGGGCGCCACGTACCAGAAGTTCAGTTGGCTATCGGTATTTCTACTGCTTTTCACCGCCAACGGCATTTTTACGCCTCTCGAAGTTGCGCTGAATCGAATCTGGCGCGTGAAACAAAATCGCAGCTTTCTGCGCAATCAGGTAATCAGTCTTGGCTTAATCTTCATATGCGGAATCCTGGTGCTGATATCGGTGAGCGCCACGACGCTCAACGTGCAATATCTGAGCTCGAAATTCGGCGCCAGCCATCACAGCGCCATCATTCAATCCTTCGCATTCCGCGTCGTGGCGGTGCCGGTAACCATGCTGATGATTTTCCTTATTTACTGGCGTCTTCCCAACGCGAAGATACCGGTCAAGCGTCTGATTCCGGCTTCTGCGGCGGCGGCCATCCTCATCGAAGTTTCGAAGTACCTCAATATCCTGACCTGGCCTTGGCTGCGCGCGAAACTCGAAAGCGAGGTTCCACCGTTCGTACAATCCATCAGCATCGTGCTGTGGGCCTTTTGCGCCACGCTGATTATCCTGGCCGGCGCCGAGTGGTCCGCACGGGTGAAAGTGGAGAGCTTCGAAGACGACCCTGCGCCGGATCCCGAGAAAATTTTGTCTAATAAGAGAAGCTAAAATTCCATGCCTCCGCCGGATCGTTCAAATCACTCCGAAGCCGTTTCGCGCCGCGAGCTGATCAAGCTCGGCGCGACCGCAGGGACCGCCGCGGCCGCCATTGGCGCCGCCGCGAAAATTGCCTCCGGGCCCGCCATCCTGACCGCCCGCGCCGCCGCCGATCCGGTTAAGTTCGGGATGATCGGCACCGGCAGCCGCGGCACGTATCTGCTCGACCATCTCTCAAAGCTCGACACCGGCCATTGCGTTGCGCTGTGCGATGTAAACCAGGAAGCGCTCGACGGCGCAGCCGCGGTGATCAAACCCAACCCCAAGAAGTACAAAGACTACCGCGAATTGCTGGCCGACAAAGATGTAGACGCGGTACTCATCGCCGTGCCGCTGTACCTGCATTTTCCGGTCACGCGCGATTCGCTCCTTGCCGGCAAACATACGTTTTGCGAGAAAAGCCTGGTGTTCAGGCCGGACGAGGTGCACGCTCTTCGCGCCCTGGCCGCGCAACATCCCAAGCAAACGCTGCAGGTCGGATTGCAGCGGCGCTATAGCATTTATTTCCAATCCGTAAAGAGCATGATCGATCAGGGCGTGCTCGGCGACGTCACGCACATGCACGCGCAATGGCATCGCAATCCCGGCTGGACCATGAAACCGGGCGGGAGGAGCAATCCCAAAAACTGGCGTCTCTTTCGCGACTTCTCGGGTGGGCTCACGGCCGAATTGGCCTCGCATCAGGTGGATGTCGCGAACTGGTTTTTCGGTAAATCCCCCGATTTCGTGCTTGGCCTGGGCGGTCTGGATACCTGGCACGACGGACGCGATATCAACGACAACATTCAGCTCATCTATAGTTATCCGAACGGCCGCAAGCTGATGTACAGCGCCATTACCACATGCCAGCACTTGCCCATCCTTTGTTCGCAGCGGCCTGAGTTCGGCATTGTCGTAATGGGAACAGCGGGCGCCGTCGAGATGACGCTCGGCAGCGATAACGCGCTTCCTACGGCGCTCTGGTTCCGCGAGCCGCAGCCCACCACTGTCTCACCCGGCACGCAGAAAACCGAAACCACGGCGGGCGCCACTTTTGCGCAGGCCGGTCCGCAAAAAGGCATTCCAATCCTGACGCCCGAGACGCAAGTCGATTGGAAAAACGATTCGTTCCTCACGCGCGAACAGAAACTGGCGCGGCGCTGGCTCTACAACAAAGGCGTCATGCTGCCCACCGAAGACCGCAACCCGGTCGATACGGAGCTCGAAAGCTTCTTGAACGATTCGCGGACCGGCGCGCGGCCCAAAGCGGACGTGGAGGTGGGCTTGGCGGATTCCACAGCGGTCATGCTCTCCAACTTGGCCATGGATGAAAATCGGCGCGTCGATTTCAGCGAAATCGAAAAGATGGGCATCGATACCACCACCGCGATGAGCCGTCAGATCGGCTAAACCATTCCGGCTGTGCGTTCCTATCGCGATGCTCCAGGACATAAAGCAAATCGCGGCTTTAGCGCGCCAACGCAACGCCAAGCGTATGCGATTTGCATTTCTTATCGCTCTGTTGATCGCAGTTTTGTTGTGGTGGACGCAATGGCTGAGTTTGCGGCCCGGTTTGGTGATATTACTGATCGGGCAACTCGGCAGCGGGCTGATCCTCAGGTATCGCAATCATAAGCTTGCCGCGGCCGGCCGCGTCGCGCCGCTTATTTGGTTCGATGATGAGGAAGCTTTTGTGAAGCGCTTGTCTCTCTTCGAAAATGGCTTGCGGGCCATCGGATTCCTGGTTCTGGCTTTCGGTCTCTGGACGTCTACTAGAAGCCTATGGCTAGCCGTGGCGCTGGGCATCGTGTATCCCGCGACCGCTTATTTTGGAATGGCGCGGCGCAGCGACGCCAGGTTGATCGAAGAGTTGAGAAGACAGAAGAAGGAAATGCAGGAACTCCCCGGAACCGCGGAGCACTCCGAAAATCCTATTTAGAGACGACATCGGCTGGGGGCGGCGCATTGCGATTCTTTAGCCACTGGATGCTGATATTCCGATTCGCCTTGTTTTGAGGAATCTGGCTTAAATCGGGCATGAAGATCTGCAAACCGGCGTCAGGAGTCATCCGGGTATAGCCATTCACCAGTTGAGTTTGATAGTGCGTGAGATCGAGATCAAACCACGCGTCGCTCGAGACGTCGATCATGATCAGGTCTACGGGGTGCATACTGAGCTTTCCGAAATCGAGTGTGCCGCCGCGCAGGCGTAAGAAATTCCGCCATTGCTCGACGCGCGCCACGTCGTTTTTCCCATTCCCGTAAATTTCTTCGAAGTCGGGGTTCACGATTCGCACACTGCTCAATTGTCCGCGGATATGGGGCGGCGGCAGCAGCTTCTCCGGATCGAAAAAGATATCGTTACCGGAGACCTGAATTCCCGAGATCCCAGCGGGATGAATGATATCGGAGATGCCGATGTGAAATCCGTTCAGCAGACCCTTGACCGGAATTTTCATCACGCTGATTTTTGTGACACGCATCCGAATGCGATTATCGGGAAGCGCGGCGATTGTGCCGGTCATTTCGATAGGCAGCGGGACGATTTTGTGCAACGTGCCATGGAGCTTGACCTGATCTCCGTTGCCCGAGAGACTGATATTGCTAAGCGCGGAATTCGCGACGCCACTCGTGTTCAGATAATGGCTCAGATCTCCGACGTTGGCCCGTAGAACGCCGGTCTTGATGTCGAGGAAAAAAGAGTCCGGATCGTCGAACGACGGGTTGACGTTTTGGTGGGCGCGCGTCATCTGGCCGCGAAGCCAGCGCACGTAGACGCGGAAGTCCGGACCTTTTCGCAGCATCAGATTATGGGCGTAGACCTCGGTGGCGGAGCCAGAAGACCCGGCAGCCGTTGCGGGCTTAGAGGAAATTATAGAGTCGGTAGAAACGGTGGCGTTCTTCGTCGACCGGAAATGCCAGATGGCCCAGGCCAGCAAAACGACCACCACGACAGCGGGAACAACGAGACGGAGGCGCATAACAGAACTATGGTAGGGAATGGACGAGTCGCTCGTGGGAGGATTGTGCCCGCTTACCGGCAAACACGATCCGTTTATAGGCGTTTCGTCAGCGAATGATCGAGACCTGAAGTATCGTGAGGAAGAGCGGGGACCCCATGCCAGTTAACGCTATTTCACCGCCGGCCGATCGGCGTCACGCTAGCGTCTCGCCCACGCTGCGCGCGCTCATCGTGGACGACGAACCTGTGGCTCGCAAGGTTCTGCGTGAGGAATTGGAGTCCGTTGACGAAGTGGAGGTGGTGGGCGAAGCGGAGAACGGGGAAGCGGCGCTTCTCGAGATTTCCGCCAAACAGCCGGACTTGGTATTCCTGGATATCCAAATGCCGGTCATGGGAGGCTTCGAGCTGCTGGAACATCTCACCGGCGGCCGCATGCCGGTGATCGTTATGGTGACCGCTTATGACGAGCACGCGATCCGCGCTTTCGAAGCCGGGGCGGTTGATTATCTGCTCAAGCCGGTCAGCCAGCAGCGGCTTATACAAGCTGTGGAGCGGGCCAACCGCATGCACCGCAATCCGCTGGCGGTTGTCGAGAACGTCGCGCACTTACAGGAGATTGCTCCCGCTTTGCGCCCGGAGGAACCGCGGATCCGCAAAATTGTGGGGAAGATTGGGGAAGAGTACTTCCTGTTAAGTCCCGAAGAGGTGCTCGCTTTTCAGGCGAGCGGAGACATGGTCTGGATCATTACGGGAAAACACCGCTACCTCGCCACCCAGAACTTGAAAACCATCTCGGACCGGCTGCAACACAGTTCGTTTCGTAGAATTCACCGAAACGCGCTGGTGAACATCAACCAAATCCGGAAGATGAGCATGATCACCAGCCAGCGCTGGCTAATCACGCTGAATAACGGCGAGGAATTCGTCGTTAGCAAGCGCCAAGCCAGGAATGTTCGCGACGTGCTCCACTGGTAGCGCCGTCCGCTCATTGCAAGACGCAGCCCGCTCATTAGCCAGTTGAGATCGGCTGCCGGAATTTCATCGGGGTTTTGGCCCAACGGCCCCACAATTGTGGAATGACAAAGCCGGTCCCAGTCATTCTTGCGTGCCTTCTCCTCCCGGTGAGTGGCGCCGTTCTCAGTTATGCTCAATCCACCAACAGTGGAACAGTCCGCGGATCGGTTTTAGATCCCTCCGGCGCAGTCATCAAGGGGGCCACGGTAGAGATTCAGAATCCTGTGTCGGAGTATACGCGGAGCACGCAGACCGATGACCAGGGAAACTTTCAATTCGATAATATTCCCTACAACAACTACCACACCACTGCGGTTGCGCCTGGATTTCAGGCCTCTGGCGAGGATGTGAACGTACGTTCGCCCCTACCGGTCGCTTTAAAGATCAACCTGAAACTCGGCACTTCCACTACCAGCGTGACTGTGACCGAGGCCGGAGACCTGGTGGAGAACGATCCCACAACGCACACGGATGTGGATCGAGCGCTCTTCGACAAGCTTCCTCTCGAAAGTCAAACCTCCTCACTTAGTTCGCTTGTCACCTTATCCTCGCCCGGAATTTCTGCCGATTCAAACGGTCTGTTTCATGGCCTGGGCGATCACGCATCGAATTCCTTCTCTTTAGACGGCCAGCCTATCACCGATCAGCAAAGCAAAATCTTCTCGAATCAAATCCCGCTCGACGCCGTGCAATCGATGGAGGTGATTGAAGGCGCTCCTCCAGCCGAATATGGCGATAAGACTAGCGTGGTTATTGATGTCACCACGCGCTCCGGTCTCGGCATCAGCCAGCCGCACGGAGATGTAACCGCCTCGTACGGCACGTTTGGCAGCTCGAATGGAGGATTTAATCTCGCTTACGGCGGAAAGAACTGGGGCAATTTCATTTCCGCCAACGGGATGAATACCGGCCGCTTTCTGGATGGCCCGGAGTTCCAGGTTTTCCACGATCATGGCAATGAGGAAAACATATTCGATCGCTTGGACTTTAAGCCTTCTCAAGTGGATACACTCAGCCTGAACTTCGGGTTTACGCGGTCCTGGTTCCAAACACCGAATTCCTACGACGCACAAAACGCAACGGCCTGGTCCGGATTGGTGGTGGACAACGGAGGCCTTGGTCCCGACGGCTTGCCGGTCGGATCGCAGGATCAACGGTCGAAGATCAGAACCTTCAATGTCGCGCCAACGTGGACGCGTGTGATCGGTGCAAACACGGTGTTCACCTTCGGTGGCTTCGTACGGCAGGATCAATACAACTACTACCCGAGCGCCAATCCCTTCGCCGACCTCTCGCCCGGTCTGCAACTCCAGACCATCGGTCAGAATCGCCGGCTGACGAATGCCGGCGGCCGCGCCAGCCTATCGTACGTGAAAGGCATTCACAATTTGAAGGCGGGCATCGTTTATTCGCACACTTTTCTAACAGAGAAAGACAGTTTGGGGATCGTGGATCCGACCTTCAACGCTCCTTGTTTGAACGCCGACGGAAGCTTTGACACGGACCCGACTTTGACCGATCCATCACAGTGCAGCGGATCGCTGCAGGCAAACAGCGGGTTTGTGCCTATTCTTGCTCCTTACGACCTGACAAGGCCGGGTTCGGGCGCCGGACTTTATAACTATCGGGGTCATGCGGATATCAAGGAGCTGGCCCTGTACGTTCAGGACGCGATTTCGTTTAAAAACTGGACGTTCAACCTGGGAATTCGGGGTGATCTCTACAACGGCATTAGCAGTGCTAGCCAGGCGGAGCCTCGGGTGGGCGTTGCTTACAATCTGAAGGCAACCAATACGGTGTTTCGAGTGTCGTATGCGCGCACGCTCGAGACGCCGTTCAACGAGAACCTGGTCCTTGCCAGCAATGGCTGCAATGATCCTGTCATAAACGCGATCTCGACGATTACGCAAGGTTATGCCTGTCTCACGTCGCCGCTGAGCCCCAGCACCCGCAATGAATATCACGTCGGCATTCAGCAAGCTTTTGGCCGGTACGCCGTGGTGGATGCCGAATACATTTGGAAATATACCGACAGGGCCTATGACTTCAGCGTGTTTGGCAACACGCCGATCTTTTATCCAATCGAATGGGCGAAGTCGAAAATTCCCGGTTACGCGGTGCGCGCCAGCGTGCCGAACTTCCATGGATTAACGGCTTTCACCGTCTTTTCGTCGGTGGCGGCGCGCTTCTTTGGGCCGCAGGTCAGCGGAATCGGCACCACACCCTCTTCGCTGGGAGACACCGCGGTGTTCCGCATCGACCACGACGAAGTGTTCAATCAAACGACCCATCTGCAATACCAACCCTATAAGCAAGGACCGTGGTTCGGCTTCAACTGGCGCTACGATAGCGGCCTGGTGGCGGGCCCGGTGCCCTGCGCCGGCGGCAATTGCGCTAACGGCGCGAACGGGGACGACAGCACAGTGGACGTTTCCGATTTGACGCCGGATCAGCAGTATGAGGCAGGCCTCTTCTGCGGAGGCGTGCACGCCACGCCGACCACTCCAATCAGCGCCACCGGCGTGTGCGCCGCGTCGCAGTACGGGTCGACGCTCATCAAGATTCCCGGGGCGGGCACCGAGAACGACGATCATAACCCGCCCCGCATTCAGGCTCGCAATCTCTTCGACATCGCCATTGGAGACGATAATATTCTCCACGGCGACCGATACAAGTGGAGTGCCCGCCTGACAGTTGTCAACCTGACGAACAAAGACGCACTTTACAATTTTCTTTCGACCTTCAGCGGCACGCACTACGTCACGCCGCGCACCGTGACAGCGACGATCGGTTTCCACTTCTAACGCGGCAGCCCAAAAACTCCCAACGCATCTCGGTACCATCCAAAGATGGCGGTGAGCTGGCTTGAACCGCCGGTGGGGGATCATGCCAAAAATATGGAACGCATTGAGAATAAGTTTGCTGGTGGCAACCGGCGTCTTGCTGACGCAGCCGATGGCCCGGGCGCAGGCCCAGGACGAACCAACTCGCGGCGATATTCCAAATAATTTCGTCGCTCCGAGCGCCGGCTACGACTACGACCAGCGCGAGGTGATGATTCCAATGCGCGACGGCGTGAAACTTCACACCGTGATCATCGTGCCGAAGCACGCGAAAAACGCTCCGATTCTGCTGACGCGCACGCCATACAACGCCTCGAAGCGTGTGGAGCGTAATCACAGCCCGCACATGCTTGCGGCGCTGCCGGAAGGCGATGAGGTGTTCGTGAGAGACGGCTATATCCGGGTGTTTCAGGACGTGCGCGGGAAATACGGCTCGGAGGGCGTTTACATGATGACGCGGCCGGTGCGAGGTCCGCTGAACCCTACCGCGACTGACCACGTGACCGACGCCTACGATACCATCGACTGGCTGGTGAAGAACGTGCCCGAGTCAAACGGGCGCGTAGGCATGATCGGCTCATCGTATGAAGGCTTCACGGTCGTGATGGCGCTGCTCGGCCCACATCCGGCTCTGAAGGTAGCGGCGCCCGAGAGTCCCATGGTGGACGGTTGGATGGGGGACGACTGGTTTCACTACGGCGCATTCCGCCAAACCAACTTCGATTACACGGCCGCGCAAACCAGCAAGCGGGGCGCTGGCGAGTCTGTGGCGCGCGGCGCCTATGACGATTACGAGACCTTCCGGCGCGCCGGCTCGGCGGGCAATTATGCCGAAGAACACGGGCTGAATCAATTGCCGTGGGCGCAAAGCATGATGAACCATCCTGCCTACGATGCGTTCTGGCAAGGCCAGGCCTTAGACAAGCTGGTAGCGCTGCATCCTTCCCAAGTGCCCACTATGTGGATCCAAGGCTTATGGGACCAGGAGGACATGTGGGGTGCAATCCACTGCTATCTGGCGCTGAAGGCCCAGGGGCAGGCGGATCACAATCATCTGGTGATGGGTCCTTGGCGGCACAGCCAAGTGAATTACGACGCCTATAATCTTGGACCGCTGAAATGGGACGGCGATACGGCGCTGCAGTTCCGCCGTGACGTGCTGAAACCGTTTTTCGATCAGTATTTGAAGGAGGGCGCGCCTAAGGTGGATACACCGCCAGTGTTCATCTACAACACGGGAGAAAACCATTGGGATCGCTTGAAAAATTGGCCGCTCTCCTGTGAGCGGGGATGCGCGTCGCCGATGAAGCCGCTTTATCTCGAAGCTAACTTCGGCCTGGGATTCTCGAAGCCCGCGGCCGAGTCTGATACCAAGGCCGCCGATTCTTACGTCGCCGATCCGGCGAAGCCCGTACCTTATCTGACGCGGCCAGTGCGCTTCGCCGATTCCGATCGCTGGAAGCAGTGGCTCGTCGCTGACCAGCGCACGGCGGCGGATCGGACGGACGTGCTGACCTATCAAACGTCCGTGCTGAGCGAACCTTTACGCATCAGCGGCGCGCCCATCGCGGATCTGTTTGCCGCCACTACCGGTACGGATTGCGATTGGGTGGTGAAATTGATCGACGTCTATCCGGATCAGGTTCCAAGCCAGCCGGAAATGGGCGGCTACGAACTCTCGGTATCCATGGACATCTTCCGCGGCCGCTACCGTGAGAGCTTTGAACATCCCTCGGCCATTCCCGCGGGCAAGCCGCAGCGCTATAGGTTCGTGCTGCCGACTACGAACCATGTGTTTCAACCTGGCCATCGGATCATGGTGCAGATCCAATCTAGCTGGTTCCCTCTCTACGACCGCAATCCACAGACCTACGTCCAAAACATCTTCTTCGCCAAACCGGCGGACTACGTGAAGGCTACGCAATCGGTGCTCCGTTCGGCAGGCCACGCGAGCGCGATCTGGCTGCCGGTCACCCCGGTAGCGTTACAATAGCTCACTTCGACAAGCTACGATGTAAGCGTGCTGCCGTTGCGTGCCGTGCTCTTCGCCGGAGCCCTGTTAGCTGCCCTGCCGTTGCAATCCGCTACCATTCTCGTGCTTCGTTTTCACAACAATTCGCAATATCCCGATCTCGATTGGGTCGGTGAAAGCGTTTCGGAAACTCTTGACTCCGAGTTCGCCCAAGCGAATCAGATCGTCCTCGACCGCGATTCGCGCACGGAAGGTATGAAGCGGCTTTCGCTTCGCCCCGACGCGGATTTCACGAAGGCCACGATCATTCGTCTGGCGGAGAGCCTGGATGCGGACTTCGCCATTTTTGGAAGCTACGAAGTGAGCTTGCCGGCCGGCGATTCCGAACTTAAAGACAGCTCCGTCGACGTTACGGCGCATTTTATCGACCTCAGAAAATTGAAGAATGGGCCTGATATTTCCGAAGCGGGCAAGCTGGCCGACCTGGCGCGCTTCAAAGAACATCTGGCGTGGGAATCGCTTAAGTACATAGATCCCAGTACTACTCTGGCGCTCGACCAATTCATGGCGCCGGCGAAGCTCACTCGCGTGGATGCCGAAGAGAGCTACATTCGCGGTTTACTTTCCTCTGACAAGGAACACGAGCAGAAATGGTTTCTGCAGGCCGTTGCGCTAGACCCACAGTTTATGAGTCCCGCCTACGAGCTCGGCAAGCTCTACCTGGAGCGCAAAGATTACCGCCAGGCTCTCCACTGGCTCACGCGGATTCCAGCGTCCGATTCACGCTATTCGGAAGCGCGTTTTCGCATGGGCCTGAGCGCTTATGGCGCGGCCGACTATAACTCCGCCGCCAATTACTTTCACGAAGTCGCTAAGCTCATTCCGCTGAATGAGGTGTATAACGATTTGGGAGCCGCCGAAGACCGCTTGAACCAACCGGCTGCGCTCGATGACTTCCGCCGTGCTCTTGATGGCGATCAAAATGACCCGGTTTACTTATTCAATCTCGGCGCCGCGCTGCTGCGAAACAACTCCTTCGACGAAGCTGCCCGCAGGCTCGAAGCCGTCACCGACCATTCGCCCGACGACAGTGCGGCCGCGGATCTGCTCGCGCGCGCGCGTAGCCGCGAGAACAACCCACCTGGCGGACCGCCGCTGGCTCCGCCTCGCCTCAAGTCCCACCTGGACGCCACCGCTTTCCGGCAGCTCAAGGTGATGCTACAACACAAAGGCGGCGGCTAATTGACGAGCGATCTCTTTCACAATCGCCGCGCGGTACAGATTGAAAACGATGCGCTCCACGTGACGGTCATCGCGGAAGGCGGGCACATCGCGGAGATTTTCGATAAGGCAAGCGGTGTAAGCCCGTTGTGGATTCCTCCCTGGCCCTCGATCGAGCACAGCCTTTATCGCGTGGACCAACACCCCGAGTATGGCCGCGATGCCGAAAGCAAGCTGCTTGCGGGCATCATGGGTCATAATTTGTGCCTGGATCTTTTCGGTCCTCCGTCCACCGACGAGGCACAAGCCGGCATGACCGTGCATGGCGAAGCGAGCATCATGCCTCATGAGATTTCTTCGGAGCCGGGCAAGCTCACTGCGAAATGCGCGCTTCCCACGGCGCAACTGGCCTTCGAACGACACATCGAACTAGAAGCGCGGCGAATTCGGATTCACGAAACGGTGGAAAATCTTTCCGCGCTGGACCGTCCCATCGCTTGGACCCAGCATGTAACCCTGGGGCCGCCGTTCCTCGAGCGCGGCTCAACGCAATTTCGAACCACGGCTACCCGTTCGCAAGTGCTCGGCGGAGAACTGGATTTTGATTGGCCCTTGCTGCCCCTTCATGCCGGGGCGCCACCGCGAGATCTGCAGCTCTATAACAGCGCTGAATCCTCAGCCGGTTTCACGACGCAGCTTCTTGACAAAAGCCGGGAGAACGCCTGGTTCTTCGCCTACTCGCCGCGTTCCAAAGTGTTGTGCGGTTACGTCTGGCGAAGAAGCGATTTCCCATGGCTTGGTATCTGGGAAGAGAATCACAGCCGCGCGAACGCGCCCTGGAACGGCCGCACCATGACATTGGGAATGGAGTTCGGTGTATCTCCGTTCCCGGAAAGCCGCCGCCAAATGATTGAACGGCGTATGCTCTTTGACACGCCCGCCTACCGCTGGCTTCCAGCCAAAGCACGGCTCAGCGTGGATTACTATGCCGCCATTGGGCCGGCTCACGCCATTCCAGAGACGCTCGAGGAGTTCGAAGACCTCCTGCGCTGAGGCACAATAACAGATTCGGTCATGTCCAACAAAAATTTGATTCTCGAGGCCCTCAAAGCGGGCGACGGCGTCGTACGGCTTGCACCCTGCTGGGTGCCGCGTTCCTTTCTCATGCCGGGAGGGCGTTTGAAGCTCGATCCACGGGATCTCTATGCATTAGGAGCGCATCGCGGCGGGATCGACGAACGTTGGTTTTCGTCGACTACCAAAGCCGCCAACGGTCCGCTCACCAACGAAGACGAGGGCCTGAGTTACCTCGAGTTCAACGGCACGAAGGCGCTTCTGAAAGAAGCCATCGAGACGGCGGGCGACCAGTTTCTTGGTACGGACGTCATGCAGCGCTACGGCGGCTGGAATCTGTTGTGCAAGTTTTTCGACAATCTCGGCCCGATTCCGCATCACCTTCATCAAAATGATGAGTTCGCCGCGCGCGTTGGGCAGAAGGGCAAGCCCGAAGCTTACTATTTCCCGCCGCAGTACAACTTCACCGGCAATAATTTTCCGTATACGTTCATGGGCCTGAATCCGGGCACCACGAAAGACGACGTGCGGCGTTGTCTCGAGCGCTGGAATGAAGGCGACAACGGCATTCTCTACCTTTCACGCGCTTACAAGCTTCAGCCCCGTACCGGTTGGCAGATTCCTCCGGGCATTCTGCACGCTCCCGGATCGCTGGTCACCTATGAGCCGCAGAGAAACTCCGATGTCTTCGCCATGTATCAATCGCTCGTGGAAGGGCGGGCGGTCCCGTGGGAACTTCTCGTAAAGGATGTTCCCGTCGAACATCATCAGGACCTCGACTACCTCGTCGACATGCTGGATTGGCAAGGAAATGTGGATCCTGACTTTTCCGCAAACCGGCTTTTCCATCCCACGCCGGTGGCGCCAGCCGAACAAATGAAAGCCGCGGGTTACTTCGAAAATTGGGTTGTTTATTCTACCGGCGATTATTCAGCCAAGGAGTTGATGGTCTTACCCCGGAAATCAGTGACCATCACCGATGCCGCTGCCTACGGTCTGATTGTTGTCGAGGGGCACGGCACCCTGGGCAAGCATGAGATCGAAACCCCGAGCATGATACGGTTTGGCGAAATGACCAAGGACGAATTGTTCGTGAGCGTCGATGCCGCCAAAAATGGCGTCGCGATTACGAACCGGAGTGACCGTGAAAACCTGGTCATGTTGAAGCACTTTGGACCCGGCAATCCGTCCGCGCCTTCACACCGCGTATGAAATTCGGCGTAAATACATTTATTTGGTCGATCGCTTACGACCGGTCTGTCCAGGCGCTTTTGCCTCGCATCAAGGAAGCGGGTTTTGACGGAGTGGAAGTTCCGTTGTTTCGGCCGGCGGAATTTCCGGCGGCGGATATCCGGAAAGACACGGCGGCGCATGGCCTGGAATGCACGGTTTGCTCCGTGCTGGTCAAGGGATTGAGTCTGATCAGTGACGATCCCGGTGTGCGCCGCCGGACCCAATCGCACCTTCGCGACTGCATCAAGACTGCTTCAGACGCCGGCGTCAAAATGATCGCCGGGCCGCTCTATTGTCCAGTCGGCGATTTGCCCGGCAGGCGCCGCACTGGCGACGAATGGAACTGGGCCCTAGAAGGCTATCAATCCCTAGCCGAGACATTGGCCGCGAACGACGTGACGCTGGCCATCGAGCCGCTGAATCGATTCGAAACGTATTTTCTGAATACCGCCGCCGATGCCGCCGCGTTGTGCGATCGGATCGGCCACCCGAACGTGGGAATTCTCTTCGATACATTCCACGCAAATATCGAAGAAAAGCACATCGCGGCCGGGTATCGGACGGTGGGAAAGCACCTGAAGCATGTGCATACCTGTGAAAACGACCGTGGTATTCCGGGCAGCGGTCACGTTGAGTGGGAAGCCGTGTTTCAAGCACTGCGCGATTTGCGCTATGACGGTTGGCTCACCATTGAGAGCTTCGGATTTGCGCTCGGCGAACTCAGCGCGGCGGCTTCGATCTGGCGCGACATCGAAAGCTCACCCGAATTGATTGCGTTTGAAGGCGTCCGGTTCCTGAGAAAGATGACGGCCGGCGCTTGACCGTCGCGGATGTTCCGGCCGCCTTTGAATTATCACGCGAGGCGGGTTGGAATCAGACGCTCGAAGACTGGCGCATGCTGATCGAGCTCGATCCCGAAGGCTGCTTTGCGATCGAGTGCGACGGACGGCTAGCGGCAACCACAACGCTCCTCTGTTACGGGCACCGGTTGGCGTGGCTGGGCATGGTGTTGACCAGCGCAGAGTATCGGCGCCGCGGATTCGCGCGGAGCCTCGTAAAGCGTGCCCTCGAATTGGCCGACGCTAGAGGAATCGAAACCGTTAAGCTCGATGCCACCGAACAAGGGCAGCCGCTATATGAGAGCTTGGGGTTTAAAGCGGAAAGACCGATTGAGCGGTGGTCGACGAAGACACGCGCTCTTCCGCGCGCGAACAACGATTATCCCGCTTCGGCGGCGAGTATTGAACTGCTGCTCGACCGTGACGCGTTCCCGGTCGATCGTTCTGAAGTCTTGCGATCGCTATTACGCCATGGAAAGGCGTTCGTTTCGCCGCAGGGATACCTCTTACAAAGGCCTGGCCATCTGGCGACCTATCTGGGTCCCTGCGTTTCGGCCTCGTCCGAAGCGGCGGAGCAGCTAATTGAGTGCTGTCTCGCTGAAAGGGAAGGACCGTGGTTCTGGGACCTGTTTCCAGGCAATTCGAAAGCGGTCGCCATCGCGGCCGAGCGCGGCTTTCAGCCGCAGCGAACGCTGGTTCGCATGTATCGCGGCAGAGAGCTGCGTGAACCGGAACAGAAGATCTATGCGATTGCCGGATTCGAGCTGGGTTGAGTTATAGGTTGACTTATTGGGCCGAGTGCTGCTCCTGCGGCGCGGTCCTCAGAAGGTCTTCAATATCGCCCATCTTTTCGCTCAACGCATTCAGCTTCCGTGATAAACCCTGAATTTCGGATTCCGCCCGCCGGTTTACGTCGAAATCGAGCTCGCCGCGCAGGCGGTCCTTCGTGTCCTGGCGATTCTGGCTCATCATGATCACCGGCGCCTGAATGGCCGCCAGCATCGACAGAAACAGATTGAGCAGGATAAACGGATAAGGGTCCCAGGCACGCTTTCCCAGCAAAATGTTCAGACCGCTATAGATCAGGAGAACGGTCCCGAACAAAATGATGAAAGACCAGGAACCGCCGAAGCCCGCCACGGCATCGGCAATGTGCTCGCCAAACGTCGCTTCCTTTTCGATTACCTCATTCGCATTGCGGGTGGACCGAAGACGCACCAATTGCTGCGCGGAGTGGAACTGGCGGCCCAGCACCGCCAGCATATCCATCCCCGAATGCGGTTTGCGTTCCAACAGGATCGCGATGTCGTGGCGATCCACTTCGATGCAGACCGATTCTTCGAGGGCGGTGGCGTCGGTTTGGTGAGGCGTTTGGTCGAGCATCGAGGCAAAGCCGAAAAAATCGCCTGCTTTGGGTTCGTCGACCACCACTTCCTGGTGATCTTCATCGACGGTTGTTACGCGGATGCTTCCCGACACCATGACGTACGCTCGTCCACTCGGTTCGCCGATCTTGTAAATGCGTTGGCGAACGGCAAATTTCCGCATCTCGACCTGGGCCGCCAAGATAGCGGTCTCTTCATCGTCTAAGAGAGCGAAGAACGGGACGTTTCGTAATATTTCCGGATCGCAGGGCATCGGTGACCTCGTTTTAGAAGAGTGGATCGCGGCCGATCCAGCATTAGGATTCCACAGATGACTTGTTACGCGCAACCGTTCCGCGTTCTCTAACCAACCGTATTTATCAGCGTGCCGATCGGCGCAATCGTAATGTGAATTTCGTCGCCGGCGCGCAGAGAAAAGGTATCCGGGGGAACGATGCCTGTGCCGGTGAGCAGGAAGCAGCCATTCGGAAAACTGTTGTCGCGATAAAGATACTCGACCAGAGAGGCCGGCTCGCGCTTTAGCGCCGCTAGCGTGGTAGAGCCTGAAAATTCCGCCTTGCCCGAGCGCTGAATCTCCAGTCGGATTTCGGTCGTGGCGGGCAGCGGCGATTCCACAAGCAGAATGCACGGCCCGAGCGCACAGCTTCGGTCGTAGACTTTGGCTTGCGGCAGATAGAGCGGGTTCTCGCCTTCGATATCGCGAGAGCTCATGTCGTTGCCGATGGTGTAGCCAATTATCTTGCCGGAAGGCGTAATCAACAGCGTCAGCTCCGGCTCCGGCACTGACCAGGAAGCATCCTGGCGAATGGCAACTTTGCCATTCGGCCCAACCACCCGGTGGGGCGTCGCCTTGAAGAAGAGCTCGGGCCGCGCAGCCGAATAGACGCGATCGTAGAAATCTCCGCCGCCCGCCGACTTGGCCTCTTCCATGCGGGCATCGCGGCTGCGATAGTACGTCACGCCGGCCGCCCAGACCTCTTGCTTGCCAATGGGTGCTTTTACCAGACCGCTAAGCGCGTTGCCGGTCTGCTCCAAATCCCTAAGGGAATTCAGGAGGTGTTCATAGAGATTGTCTTGGGTGACCAGCTCGTCCCAAACATGCTCGGGGCCGCGATAAAAACGCGACCCCTCTTCAACCACGTACCCTTTGGACGTGCGATAAAGCTTCATTGCTCGATCATCGCTTAATTGTGATGATCGTCATGTCCATGGTCGCGATGGTCGTCATGGCCTCGTTCTGCAGGGCGGTTTTCGTGATATTCGTGGTGCTCTACGCGCGGTCCTTCGACTCGGCGATACGCGTAAGGATGCACGTACGCCGCTCGATTGTTCCAGGTGCGGACCCAGGGTCGCCGGTCGATCAGGATATTATGCTCACGCCAGCCGAAACCGACGCCGCCCCAACCCCAGGGAGAGAACGCCGCGCCTAACGTGATGCCGCCGCCAAAGCGAATGGCTCCGCCAATAAAGAACCCCGGGCGGGGCCGCGCGAAAACCACCACTGGATTGTAATAAGGCACGTAATAGTCGTCCGGCGCCGCGGGTATGATTGCGATCTGGCCCGGTCCGCCGTATTCCACCCGCTCATATCGGGAGAAAGAAGGATCGCGCAAGTAACCGTACTCATAAGCCTGTTGGCGCAGACGCTGCACAGCATCCATCACGTCGCCACGCTGCGCGAGTACAGCATTGCCGAGTTGTTCGGTCCAGCCCATATTCTGCGCCATGTAGCTCAGCGTCTGTGGAAACGGAAGCAGGGCCAGCACGCTCGGGTCCCAGGGCAGGTTGTCTTGCTGGATGGCTTGCGCTAGCGCCGGGCCTTTGATATAGGCATGTTGACTCGCCCAGCCGGCCGCGTCCGGGATCTCGTTGCCGAACGTAGAGCCAGTCAATATCTGCGCCAGCAGACCGTCCGGATAAAGCGCGATTGGTCCGACCAATTGGTCCAACTGCTGCGGGGGCAATAGCGGCGGCTGGGCGTAAGGTCCCTGCGGATAGCCTTGCTGCTGCGCCGGCGGATATTGTGACTGTGGTGGTGGATATTGCCCCTGCGGATACCCTTGCGGTGGTGGCGGCTGCTGTGGATATTGCTGCGGGGCCGGATACTGCTGGCCAAACATGGGCACGGCCGCGGAACTCGCGGCTAATATCGATCCCAATAGCACTGCAATAAACTGCGTGGTTCGCATTTTTGCAAATCTCCTGCTTACATGGACGCGGACCGCGACTTGAAAGATACTTTCGGCGCTGGCCGCCGCGGATTAAATCCCGTTTACCACTACCAATCGACCCGTACGCCCAATTGAAGGATGCGCCCCTCGAGCGTCGTCGATACTGGGGCTAAGCTAGCCGGCTTCGTGATAATTCCCGCCGAGTTTACTGTTGCGGTCGTGTTGAGGGCAGTGATGTTCGGATGGTTGAACACATTGTTGGCCTCCGCCCAGAACTTCGGCTTCACCCGCTCCCACAATGTGAACAGCGTTCGCGTGTAGCGCAAGTCGAGCTGATAGATGCTCGGCCCACGTACCGTGTAGCGGCCGACGTACAGCGGACGTGTCACGCCTGATGTCGTGCTGTCGCCGTTCAATACCTGGTTCGCCAGAATGTTTTGTTGATCGCCGGAGGAAAGCGTCACCAGCGCCGTCAATTGATTGTCGTTCGCCAGACGCCGCAGAAAACCATTGCCGATTTGAAACGTGGGTGCAATCACCGTGCTCATGGTGAATGCTTGCGGGCGATTGATCACGCTGTTGCCCCGATCGCGCGCCCGGCTGGTTGGGTCTTCAATCGGCAGGTTTTGCTCAAAGCTATTGACGTCCGGCGCATCGCTGATCGAATGCGACCAAGTGTAGGAAGCGCTGGTCTGATATCCCTGAGACCAACGGTGCTTATAGTTGACGATCATGGCGTTGTAATCCGCGTTCGCGCCGATATCTTGCAGCGTGATATCCCCAAACTGCGGATAAAGGCGCGTAGCTGCATTGATCGCGCTCGAAAAAATCGGCCGGCCATCCCCCAGATAGCCGGTGGGATTGATCAGGTTCATGTTGCGCAGGTATTCCTGATTGCGGGCGCCCGTGTTGACATAGCCGACGGTCAGCGAGTCATTGGCCGTCAATTGCTGCTCCAATTGAAAACTCGAATTGAAGGTATAGGCATTCTTGAAATTCGGCGTGACCGTAGTGATGCTGGGGATGCGCGTGAACGAAGCCGAGAGAGCATTGAACACCTGCGGAAAGGCCGGCGCGCCGGGGCTGGTTGGTGAAAAAGAAGCAATGAACGCCTGATTCGATCCGTTATTGCTTAGCGCGTTGTACCAGAGATTGGTCGGCGGGGCCTCATAGAAAATCCCCGAGTTCACGCGCAGGACTGTCTTCGGCGTGACTGTCCAGGCAATGCCGAGACGCGGCGAAAAATTCGCGCCGGGCGTGCGAAACGTTTGCGAATAAACGAAGGGCTCGTTCGCCGGCGCGTCCGGAGCCTGGAACCGGTCATAGCGTACTCCATAGGTGACCACAAGATTCGGGCGCATCTGCCAGCTATCCTGCACAAACAGATCCCAGAACAGCGAATGATAGCCCGCTCCTACGGTGCCGATACTCGACTTGAAGGTCGAATAGCCGAACGGATCCGCTCCCGATTCCGCATTCAGGTAGCTCTGGATGGTGGGAAACGTGTATTGGCTGTAGGTATCGCCCAGTTGAACATCCAGAATGTGCTGGGCGCTGACGCCCGCTTTGATGGTGTGGGTGCCTTTGATCACCGTAAAGTTATCGCTCAGGCTGGGAATCTTTTCGGCGAAAACATCACCCACGCCGGTCGATCCGTTAAACGTCGCGACGCCCGAGATGGTAATCACCGGCCCTTTCCCCGTCAACGGATCGGCCACATGGCGCTCGTTGCGAAACGGGTCGGACAAGCGCAGCTCGTTCAGCACGGTTGGCGAAAAAGTCGAAAGTAATTGCACTCCCGCAATGTAGGCGCGGTCCCGGAAATCCGACGCGGCGTCGAGCGCATTCAGGCCTCCCACGTTGGTGTTGAACGGGTAGGTGTTGCGGAAATAATTCACGCGCGCAAAGAACTGTTCCTTTTGAGTGATCTGCCAATCCGTTCGGATGTCGGCGAAATCCGCATGTTGGACGGAAGGGGCAATCGCCAGCAAACTCGACGGTAGGCCAATCAGCGCCGCGTTCGCCGGGCTGATCGTAACCGGCGCGGGCAGCCCGCGTTTCAGATGCTCGAACGCGCCGTAAAAGAAAAGTTTGTCCTTGACGATCGGGCCGCCGACATTAAACGAGATGTCGTCCAGCGTCAGGTCGGGCTTCGCCGCGGTCGCGGGCGTTAGCGGTGGCCGCGCGCTAGCGTCGGTTGGCCTACCAATGTACTGAAATTCGCCGTGAAACTGATTTGTCCCCGATCCGGTGATCACGTTATAGATGTCGCCCGAGGTGAATCCGAATTCCGGAGCGAAGCTGTTAGAGACGGTCTGAATCTCCTGCACATAGATATCGGCAATGGGAAAGAGCCGCAAGCCATAGCGATCGCTTTCGGTATCCACCATGCCGTCCATCTGGTAGTTGATGCGGTCGAGCAGGCCGTTCGTATTGATGGTCCGCGGAATCCCAAGCTCGGGATTCGGATGTCCGCTCACGCCCGGCTGAAACAGAATGAAATTGTAGGGATTGCGCGAAGTGAGCGGTAGGTTATCGACTTCCGCGTGGGTAATCGTCCGCCCAATGCTCGTGCGCGATGGCTCGATCACCGGAGCGCCGCCCGTTACTTCGATCGACGTACTGGTAGCCCCGACTTTCAATTGCGCGTCGATCACCGCTTCGGTTCCCGCGTCGAGCGTAACGCCGGTGTGGCTTTCCGTTTCAAAGCCGCTCTTCTCCATGCTCACCGAATAAGTGCCTAGAGGCAGATTCGGAAAAACATAGTAGCCGTCGTCAGAGGTAACCAGCGAGCGAGAGAAGCCCGTTTGCGCGTTCTTTACCGAAACCGTGGCTTGCGCAATCGGAGCCCCGGTTTGATCGATTACCCGTCCACGAACGCTACCGTTGATCGCTTGCGTCTGGGCGCTTGCGAAGGTGGCTGCCATGGTGGTCAAAAATAGCAGCGCTGCAATCCATCTCATTTGCTTCGAGCCCCTTCTCGTACCACTCTCTCGCAAGGACATCAAGTAAGTCAATCGAGATAGTAGACAGTGTCCGCTGGCGTAACATAGCAATAAGATCGATGAAACGATATCTCCTCACGACCGCCGCCGTAGGACTGCTGTCGGCCGCCATCTGGGCCCGCGCCACCGGCGAAACGCCGCAGCAAGCCGCCAACGTAAATTCGAATGCCATGCCCATCGGGATCAATCGTGGCGCACCGGGTTTGTCCCGCTGGCTGGCGGCCATCCGCACGCGCGCCAGCATTCTGATGGTGACGGCGCACCCGGATGACGAAGATGGCGGCATGCTCGTGTCTGAAACTCGCGGCCGTGGCGCCCGTGCGACGCTTTTGACCTTGAATCGCGGCGAAGGCGGCCAGAATGCCATGTCGATGGATCTTTACGACGAGCTTGGCCTTCTGCGAACCCAAGAGCTTTTGCAGGCCGATCGCTATTACGGTGTCGATCAGTTTTGGAGCCGCGTCATCGATTACGGTTTTTCGAAGACCCGCGAAGAGGCTCTCGATAAATGGGGTTACGAGCGCGTCCTTTCCGATGTCGTTCGCGTGGTCCGCATGACGCGCCCGTTGGTGATCACTTCCGTTTTTGTGGGCGCCTCCACCGATGGCCACGGCAATCACCAGGTTGCTGGTCAGATGGCGCAGGAAGCCTACCTCGCTGCCGGCGATCCCAACCGTTTTCCAGAGCAGCTTCGCGAAGGATTGCGACCGTGGTCGCCGCTGAAGGTCTATGCCCGCGTGCCTTTCTTTGCTCCCACCAAAGACAAGACCATCTACGACTACGCCACCGACAAATATGTGCCGATTCGCTTCCGCGATTACGTGAACAAGACCTGGATGACGCAGCGGCCGGCCACCAATCTGGAAGTTTCCGAAGGAACTCTCGACCCGGCCACGGGGTTTACCTTTCTCCAGATCTCGCGCACGGGTTGGGGTTTCCAAAAGAGCCAGAACGGTGGCGGCACCACGCCACCTCCCTCGCCGTACAATGCGCCCTATCACCGCTACGGTTCGCGCGTGCCCGCCTCCGACAAGGAAAATTCCTTTTATGACGGCATTGACGTTTCGCTGGCGGGCATCGCCACTCTGGCTAGCGGCGATACGGCTTTCCTGAAGCAGGGTCTCGAACGCATCTCAAAACTAGCCGATGACGCAAGCCGCCGTTACCAGCCTGGCGCTCCCGCAGCCATCGCTCCGGCGCTGGCCGATGGCGTGAAAGCAACCCGCGACTTGCTCGAGCAGGTGCGCGCGAGCAATTTAGCCGAGCCCGGCAAAAGCGACGTCGCTTTTGAGCTGCAGGTGAAAGAACAACAGTTTGAAAAGGCGCTGATTTTGGCCCTGGGCATTTCGTTCAATGCGGCGGTCGCTCCCGAGCATGCTGCGGATAACCGCTTCGGCGGTGGACAGGCGGCCACGTTTACCATTGCCATTCCAGGACAGTCCTTCGCGGTCGAAACCCGTCTGTTGAATGAAGGTGCCGAGACGGTGAATGTTGAAAAGATCGAGGTTTCTGCGTCCGACGGCAAGGCTTGGAACATCCGCCCCGAAAAATCGGAGGATCCGGCTCTCGCGAGCGGCAAAGAAAGCAAGCTGAAATTCTCGGTGGTCGCGCCCCCGGACGCGACTATTACACGCGCCTATTTTTCCCGGCCGGACCGCGAGCAGCCCTATTACAACTTGACCGACGAGCGCTACCGTAACCTTTCGCTTGCGCCCTATCCGCTGGCTGCCAGCGCGCGCCTTAACTACCGTGGCGTGGATCTGGAAATCCGCAAAGTCGTCCAGGCCAATCAGCGTGTCGAAGGAATCGGCATGCTCGAAGACCCGCTGCTGATGGCGCCCGCTATCTCCGTTTCGGTCTCGCCTTCGGCCGGCGCGGTCCCGCTCAGTGCCAAGGCATTTGCCTTCTCGTGTACGCTGCACAGCAATGTGAAGGGGCAGGCAACCGGCACTTTGCATCTGCGTCTGCCCGAAGGTTGGGAATCGTCTCCCAAGGAGAGTCCCTTCACATTTGCGCGTGATGGAGACGGCCAAACGATGACGTTTCAGGTCACGCCCCGCGCGCTCAAAGCGCAGAAGTATGAGATTCGCGCCGTCGCCGCTTATCAAGGGAAAACCTACGAGGAAGGTTATCGCCTGGTGGGCTATCCGGGTTTGCGGCCCTATCCGTTTTACCGGCCGGCCGCTTATCAGGCGGTTGGCGTCGACGTGAAAACCGCTCCGGATTTGCATGTGGGTTTTTTGCCTGGTACCGGTGACGACGTCCCCGGAGCGCTCGAAGATTTAGGCCTGCACGTGCAGGTTCTTTCCGGCGGGGATCTCGAAACGGCCAACTTAAGCGGCTTCGATGCCATCGTTCTCGGCGTTCGCGCCTATGCTGTACGCCCCGATCTTCGCGCCGCCAACAATCGCTTGCTCGAATATGTGAAGAACGGCGGCGTGCTCATTGTGCAGTACAACCTGCAACGCTTCGACGGCGACTATGGCCCCTACTCGTTCACGCTTGGCGGCAATCCGCAGAAAGTCGTCGACGAATCCTCAAAAGTGAAGGTTCTTGCGCCGCAGAATCCCGCCTTCTCGTGGCCCAACAAGATTACCGGCGCCGATTTCGAAGGTTGGGAAGAAGAACGCGGCCACGGCTTCATGCAGAAGTGGGATCCGCATTATCAACCGCTAGTCGAAACCCACGATCCGGAGCAGGACCCCCAGGAGGGAGGGCTTCTGCTCGCTCATTACGGCCGCGGTATCTATGTTTATGACGCGTTTGCGTTATATCGCCAGTTGCCGTCTGGCGTTCCGGGCGCTTACCGCATCCTGGCGAACTTGGTCAGCTTAGGGAAGAACCCGGAATGGAAGTAATAACTTTTCAGCCATTTCGAGCGTAAGAATAGATAGAGAGTCATGCTCAATCGTTCGAGTTTCTTAGTTATGCCCACCCTTTTGGCTGCTTCTTGGATGGCGTTTGCGGGATCGAAGGTGTCGTTTCCCGATCCGGCCATCGATATGCCCGCCAGCGCTACCCACGAAAAGCAAACTGCGGTTCTCGCCGGAGGCTGCTTCTGGGGCATCGAGGGCCTGTTCGAACGGGTCAAGGGCGTCAAGGATGCCGTTTCCGGGTTCGCTGGCGGCGAGAAAGCTACCGCGCATTACGACATGGTGAGCGAGGGCAACACCGGCCACGCGGAATCCGTAAAGATCACCTTCGATCCTTCGCAGATCACTTACGGCCAGTTGTTGAAAATCTATTTCTCGGTGGGACACGATCCGACGGAGTTGAATCGCCAAGGTCCCGATAGCGGAACGCAATACCGTTCGGCTATTTTCTACGAAAACGACGAACAGAAGAAGGTTGCCGAGGCCTATATCAAGCAGCTTGACGAAGCAAAGGTCTTCCGCCATCCCATCGTGACGCAGGTGGTTCCGCTGAAAGGCTTCTATCCCGCCGAAGCCTATCACCAGCACTTTCTGCAAAACAATCCGACGTACCCGTATATCGTCTACAACGACATGCCCAAGCTGGCAGCGCTGAAGAAGGAATATCCGCAGTTCTGCAAACGATAAGCCGGCTACGGCTTGGCTTTAGCTTCTTCCTTCCTGGCCTGCGCTTTCGGAGCCGCCGGAACACCTTCGGGCGTGGTCACCTCCAAAATGCGCACAATCTTCGCCGCGTGATCATACTGGCTCAGCTTGCGCTCGTCGCTTAACAGCGTTTTCCAGCGCGCCTGCAGTTGATAGTCGATCGAAAAGCTGAGGTCCTCAAATCGATACCGCCCATCCTTCTTGGTGAAGAAGGTCGTTTTCTCTTTGGTCTTGGTGTCGGTCAGCGTGACGAGCGCGCCTTCGAGCGGTTGCCCCGAATCGTCCACCACCTGCCCGGTGGCCGTCCTCGTAGTCGGCGCCTTGCCCTTCTTTTCGATCAGCGGCCGATGATTGTCTAGGAACACATCTGGCGAATGCCCGGGATTCGAATCTGTAGTCTGGCCGCCGGCCGCGAAGGCCAGGCAACCTGCCGCGCAAATCGCCATCCAGACTAAATGCTTTGTCAACTTCATATCTCCACCTGACTGCCGAAACTCCTTGTATCGTATCAATCCTGTTTTGCGCTACGATGCGTGATCATGTCCTTTGGTCAGGCTCGAGTGCTCGCTTTTGAAAGCCGCCGCGCCAAGGAGATGGCCGAACTGATTCGCCTGAATGGCGGCGAGGCGTTCTTGGCGCCCGCACTAGTCGAGGTCCCGTTAGAGGAAAATCGGCAAGCGTTCGCCTTTGCCGGTCGCCTTCATTCCGGTGAATTCGATATGATGATTTTCCTTACCGGCGTAGGCGCGCGGTTGCTCTATCGAATTCTGGCCACGCGCGATCCGGAAAACCGCTTCCCGGACTCGCTTCGCAAACTGACCGTCGTTGCTCGCGGACCAAAGCCCACCGCCGTGCTGCGTGAGTGGCAGGTTCCGATCGAAATCGGCGTTCCCGAACCGAATACCTGGCGGGAACTGCTGGCCGCCGTCGCCAACCATCCGGAAAAATCCGTCGCGCTCCAGGAATATGGCCGCAGTAATCCCGAACTGTTGCAGGGTCTGGCAGCGCAAGGGCGCAGCGTGTTTCCGGTGCCCGTTTATCAGTGGAGCATTCCTTCCGATACGGCGCCTCTCGAACACGCATTACAGAATCTGTTAGCGGGCGGCTATCAAGCCGCTATCTTTACAACCGGAGTGCAAATTGAGCACTTCCTGGAATTTGCCGGCCAGCGGGGCAGGCGTGATGCGGCGCGCCAAGCCTTAGCAGGCCTGTTCTTGGCGTCTATAGGTCCAACTTGCAGCGAATCGCTGCGGGCCTGTGGCTTGGTCCCGTCCATGGAGCCAAGCCACCCCAAAATGGGTATTCTGGTGCGCGAAGCGGCGCTCCAGTACGCTAAGAATCGAAAATGAAACGCCGTCTGACCATCCTCGTTTTTTGCGTGGCGCCGTTTTGCCTCGTCGTGCCCGCCTGTGCGCAAAGCGCCGCTTCTCAGGAGACCATCACCATTGACGCTGCCGCGCCCGCTCATCCGTTCCCGCATTTCTGGGAACAGATGTTCGGCTCCGGTCGCGCCGTGCTCA
>DASYAX010000206.1:0-3520 GCA_036501045.1 Bryobacteraceae bacterium | reverse complement strand
AGCCGACGTCGCATGAAGTATGGGAAGGGCGTCAGGCTGTCGACGCCGCGCGAAAATACAATCGCATCGTTCAGGCCGGCACGCAGAGCCGATCGAGCGGCTCGCTCAAGCAGGCGATCGAATGGGTGCAGGCTGGGAACCTCGGGAAGATCAAGGTCGCGCGTGGCTTGTGCTACAAACGCCGCGGAACCATCGGCAAACTCGAAGGCGAACCCGTCACGCCAAAGACCGTCGATCTCGATCTCTGGTGCGGGCCGACGGCAATGAAGCCGCAACACCGCATGCATTTCCATTATGATTGGCACTGGTTCTGGGACACCGGCAACGGAGACATCGGCAATCAGGGCGTACACGAAATGGGCATCAGCCGATGGGGATTGGGTGATCCGGCATGGCCGCAGACGGCGTACGCCCAAGGCGGCAAGTACGCCTATACCGACGACCAGCAAACACCGAACACGTTGCTGGCGAGCTATGACTTCGGCGGCCGTGAACTGGTGTTTGAAGTGCGTGGCTTGCTCACCGGCGGGGAAGGAGTACCGACGAAGCGCAGTTTGCGCGCGCCTGCCGCTGGGGCGGCCGCGCCTCCGGCTGGACCCGCGCCAATGGCCACTGTTCCGACCACTGGCAAACCGCTCGACATTATGGTAGGCAACCTGTTCTATGGCACCGAAGGTTGGGCGGCGATGAGCGACGCGGGATTCCAGGCCTTTAAGGGCGAGAGCAACGAGCTGGTGATGGAAGAGCGTCCCGAAAAAGGTGCGACGGACGCGACGAGCCTGCACATGCAGAATTTTCTGGCTGCCTGTCACTCGCGAAACTATAAAGACCTGCATGATGAGATTGCGAATGCGTACTTGAGTGCGTCGCTGTGCCACTTGGCCAATATCAGCTATCGCTTGGGAAGACAACTAAAACTGACGCCCGGACCCAGATTCGCCGGTGATAACGAGGCGGACAAGATGCTCACGCGGGTTTATCGCAAGCCCTACGTGGTGGCTTAGAAATCGTCAGAAAAAGCGACCTCGCCACTAATGCTCATCTGATAGGAAGAAACGCGCCGCTCAAAAAAATTCGTGAGTTCCTGGATGTCTTGCAGTTCCATGAAGTCGAACGGGTTGCGTGAGCCGAAAACCGGTTCGATGTCGAGGGCTTGCAGACGGCGGTCTGCGACGTACTGCAGGTATTCGCGCATGCTCGCGACAGACAGGCCGCTGACGCCCTGGCTGAGCGTGTCCTCGGCGAAAGTCAGCTCGCAATCGACAGCTTCACGAATCATCTCGGTGACACTGCGCGCGAAGCGCTCGTCGAACAGACCGGGCCGTTCGCGGCGGGCGGTTGCGACGACTTCGAATGCAAATTCGATGTGCGCGCTTTCATCGCGGAAAACCCAACTGGTTCCCGTGGCCAGACCTTGTAGCAGGCCGCGTGAGCGCAGGTAGTAGACATAGGCGAAAGCTGCAAAGAAAAACAAGCCTTCGATGCAGGCGGCAAAGCAGACCAGATTCAGCAGGAAAGCCCTCATCTGTTCATCGGTCGTAATTTCCTGCAAGTCGTGGACGGAATCGATCCATTTGAAGCAAAACTGCGCTTTCTTCTGAATGGAAGGAATGTTGTCTACGGCGGCGAAGGCGGCGGCGCGCTCCTCCGGATCGGTGATGTAGGTGTCGAGCAAGGTGAGATAGAAATGCACATGCAAAGCTTCCTCGTAAAGCTGGCGCGATAGATACATGCGCGCTTCGGGCGAGTTGATGTGCTTATAGAGATTTAGCACCAGATTATTGCCCACGATGCTGTCGCCAGTGGCGAAGAAGGCAACCAGCCGCTTGATCAGATGCTGTTCGGACGGTTTCATGCGAGCGCGCAGATCCGTGACATCGGTAGAGAAATCGACCTCTTCCACGGTCCACGTGTTCTTGATACCAATCTTGAACATTTCAAAGAACACGGGGTACTTCATCGGGCGCAACGTCAGGTCAAAGCCGGGATCGAGAATCATTGGCAGGCCTCGCAAGAGCCGGGATTTTCGAGCGAGCAAGCAATCGCGACCGATGCGCTCCGCGGAACGGGCACAGTGGTTTTTGAGATCTTCGAGGCGGGACGAGATCGCAGATAGTACGTGGTCTTAAGGCCCTTTTTCCAGGCGTACATATACATAGACGACAGCTTGCCGATGCTCGGGCTTTCAAGGAACAGATTCAAAGACTGGCTTTGGTCAATGTAAGCGCCGCGCTCGGCGGCCATATCGATCAGCGAGCGCATAGGTATTTCCCAGACCGTCCTGTAGAGCTCGCGCAGTTCCACCGGTATTGCCTTTATTCCCTGGACCGAGCCTTCGGCGATTTTGAGGCCGCTTCTCAAATCTTCATTCCAGAGGCCCAACGATTTAAGGTCAGCGACCAGATAGCGATTGACCTGTAGAAAATCGCCGGACAGCGTTTCGCGCTTGAAGAGATTTGAGACCTGCGGCTCGATGCACTCATAGCAGCCGGCGATGGAGGCGATGGTGGCGGTAGGCGCGATGGCGATCAGCAGCGAGTTCCTCAATCCTTTGCTCCGAATGCGGGCGCGAAGCTGATCCCAACGGTCACTATTCGCCGGAGTGATACCCCAGCTATCAAACTGGAGATCGCCTTCGGCGGCGCGCGTCTCCGCGAAAGACGGATGCCGCCCGTACAGTTCGGCGAGATCGCACGACGCCGACAAGGAAGAATAATAGATCTCCTCGGCAATACGCTGCGACAACTCACGCGCCGCCGTGCAATCGAAAGGCAGCTTGAGCTGAAAGAAAGCATCCTGCAAACCCATGAGTCCCAGCCCGACCGGCCGCCAGCGTTGATTTGAGGCGCCAGCCGATGCTGTTGGGTAAAAGTTCACGTCGACGACGCGATCCAGAAACGGAACGGCATGCCGCACAGTCGCGCCCAATTTGTCGAAGTCGAAGACGCCGTTGACGACATGTCTAGCAAGATTGATAGACCCCAGGTTGCAGACTGCCGTCTCAGCTTGCGAGCTGACTTCAATGATTTCGGTGCAGAGATTCGAGAGATGAACTATATTCTGGCTGGAACGAGTCTGGTTCGATTTCCGATTGCAAGCGTCTTTGAAGGTCATCCAGCCATTGCCGGTCTCGGCGAGCGTGCGCATCATCCTCGAATAGAGGTCACGGGCTTTGACTTGGCGTTCGTACAGCCCGGCGCGCTCGGCTTCTTCGTAGGCAGCGCGAAACTCTTCGCCATACAAGTCGGGAAGATGGGGAACCTTGGCCGGATCAAAGAGAGACCAGAGGCCATCCGCTTCGGCGCGCTCCATGAAGAGATCGGGCGTCCAGTGCGCAAGGTTGAGGTTGTACGTCCGGCGGCCTTCGTCGCCGGTATTATCGCGCAGCTCGAGGAAGTCTTCTATATCGGCGTGCCAGGTTTCGAGATAAACGCAGCAGGCGCCTTTGCGCTTCCCGCCCTGATTCACCGCGGCGACCGAGGAATCGAGCGTTTTGAGCCAGGGAACGATGCCGTTCGAT
>DASYAX010000205.1:0-3959 GCA_036501045.1 Bryobacteraceae bacterium | reverse complement strand
CTGTTATGCTGGCCTTTAGGCACACGTGCAGCGGGAACTTCTAATGCGCTGAATCCTTGAAGCGCCGGTAGCCAGCCGTCAGGACTTCAAGAGACTGCGCTTAAGAGATTTTGGAGCTAGAAGTTCTCCAGGCCATTTGTGTGAATGTTGCCGTCCACGTACTGAAGAGCGTGATCGATGACTTGGTGAGCGTAATCGCTAGCCACTCCTTCATAGCTGAGTAACGCATCTGTATAGAGCGCTGAACCCGCCTCGACATGCTTTTTGACTTCCGACTGAAGCGCATGCTTCTTTCGATTCGGAACTACGCTAGTCCGGACTTTGCCGCCGCGTTCCAGAATGCCCATCACAGCGGTTTTATCTTTTGTCCCTGTCCGGGTGATTCGGCGCTGACGTTTTCCGATATGCATATTCCGCGCTTTGCCGCCGATGAACGTTTCGTCAGCTTCGACGTGACTCGATAACTTCTCACCCGACTCCATTCCGAGCGCGAAACGCACGCGATGATCGATAAACCATGCCGTCTTCTGCGTTACGCCGATGGTGCGGTGAACTTCACACGAACTGATTCCGTTTTTGCAGTTCACAATTTGCCACATGGCCGTGAGCCATTTGTCCAGACCGATAGGGGAGTCCTCCATCACTGTCCCAGTCTTCAAGGTAAACTGTGGCGCATTGTGTCCTTGCCGACAGTGCCAGCGGTTGTACTTCTCCAGAAAGAGAACGTTCGCGCTTCCGCAACGTGGACAGGTGACGCCCTTGGGCCAGCGCCGCGCCACTAGGTACTCACGGCAATTCACTGGATCGGCAAAGTACTTGATTGCTTCCTGGAGCGTCTTCGGTTCGCTGACCATAATCTAGCGTAATGCCAATCGTCTCTTTTGTCAAGTATATAATTACCCTAAATAGGCATTCCGGTAGAATTGCAATCGCCCGGCGCTGGGCTCGCGCCGCATCAGACCCCACATGAAGATCTTCGTATACTTTATCGGCAAGCCCAGGGACTCGCACGCCAATGGCATCGCGGCGGAATTCCTGAAGCGCAGCAACCGCTACGCTACTTGCGAAATGCGCGAAATCGACCCCAAGCGCTTTGACATTTTCGCCCGGCAGCCTGCTGCACGGAAGATTTTTCTCGATCCAGACGGGCGCGCGCTCGATTCCGCGGGCTTCATTCAGCTCGTTGGACAAGCGGAGCGCGATGGCCGCGATTTGCTTTTTCTGATCGGCGGCCACGATGGCCTGCCAGTCGAATGGAAACCGCGCGCCGACCTGTTGCTGTCGCTTTCTCCCATGACCTTTCCACACGAACTGGCGCGCGCCATGCTGGCCGAACAAATTTATCGCTCCCTTACCACCTTGCGAGGCCATCCCTATCCGCGATGAAGGGCGCGGAAAGCGCAACTGTAACCGCTCCTTCATGTGTATTTAACCTCGTAACGCGATGCTGCTGGTATGCAGGCAAAGCAGTTACCGTTTGAGGTTTCCGCTTCTTCGCTTCTTCCGCCGCCTTTTGGCGAATGGATCCGCCCGCTCGAGCCGGCGCTGCTGCGTTTGCTGTTACCCGATGAATTCTTGCGCAGTTACGCGGCTGCGAGAAACGATGGGCAAACCGCCGCCGAGTTCGTGGCCGGGATGTTAGAGAACCTGGACATTCGCTACCGCGTGCAGGATAGCGATCTCGAGCGAATCCCGTCCTCAGGCAGCGTGCTGATCGCCGCCAATCACCCGTTTGGGATTTTAGAGGGGTTGATCCTGGTGGACCTGCTCGAAAAGGTGCGCAGCGATTACCGCATCGTGGCGAATTCGCTTTTGGCCGCCACTCCGGCGCTGCGCCAGCGCGTCTTCTTCGTCAATCCTTTTGGCGACTCCGCCGCGCCGCAAGAAAATGGGCGCAGCTTGCGCGCCTCGCTCGCATGGCTCGGGAGCGGAGGGTTGCTGGTCATGTTCCCGGCCGGCGAAGTGGCTCATTTGAACTGGGGCGAGAAGCCGGTGACCGATCCCAAATGGAACACGGCATCAGCGCGCTTCGCCCGCAAAACCGGATGCACCACGGTGCCGCTGTTCTTTGATGGGGCCAATAGCCTGCCGTTTCAAATGATGGGCGCGATCCATCCGCGGCTGCGTACGCTCAATCTGCCGCGTGAGCTGATAAAGATGCGCCGCCGGACCATCGATGTGCGCATCGGCAGACCTATTGCCGCGAGCGTTTTACAGAGCTATCCCGACGCCGAATCGGCTACCGAATACCTGCGCGCGCGCACGTACTTGCTGCTGAATCGTCCAGCTACGCTTTGGCCCGCTCCCGAACAGGGACCGATCGCGCGCAAGAATAATCTTGCGGCGTCACCAGGCCAGGATTTACTGGCGCGAGAAGTGGACGCTCTCGGTCCCGAATGTGTCCTGGCTGCGAATGACGAGTTCAGCGTGTTGCTTGCGTCCGCGAGCGAGATTCCGGGCGTACTTCACGAAATTGGACGCGCCCGCGAGATGACGTATCGCGAAATCGGCGAAGGCACGGGCCGCAGTCTCGATCTGGACGAATTCGACAGTTATTACCAGCACATGTTTTTGTGGAACTCACGCGACCGCCGGGTGGCGGGAGCCTATCGCTTGGCGGCTACCCAGGATGTTCTGCCGCGGCGCGGCGTGGCTGGCCTGTACACGAGCACTTTGTTCCACTACGAGCCCGCTTTCTTTGAGCGCATCGGTCCGGCCATCGAATTGGGCCGCTCCTTCATTTGCCGCGAATATCAAAAGACCTACGCGCCCTTGCTCCTGCTGTGGAAGGGGATTGCGGCGTACGTTCTGCGGCGGCCCGAGTGCGCGGTTCTGTTTGGCGCGGTCAGTATCAGCAGCGATTATCATTCTCTCTCGCGCACGCTCATCGTGAACTATCTCCAAGGCCGCCTGGCGAACGAGCTGTCCCGCTGGGTACGGCCGCGGCGCGCCTTCCGCGGTCATGCGATGCTGCCCAAGCACGTCAAGCAACTGAGCCGGCTGCTGGTGAGCGTGGAGGAATTGTCCGCATCGATCCAGGATTTGGAGCGCGACGGGAAGGGCTTGCCGGTGCTGATGCGTCAATACCTGAAAGTGGGCGGTCAGATTCTCGGTTTCAACGTCGATCCGCATTTTTCGAACGCGCTCGACGCCTTGGTTTTAGCCGACCTGCGGAACGCCGCGCCGCCCGTGCTCGATCGCTATATGGGCCGAGCCGGAGCCGCTTCTTTCGCCGCCTTGCACGCCGCTCATCGTTCCTCTCTGTAATACACTTTCTGAGGTGCTACTTTCCCTCAGAGGTATCCAAAAAAGTTTCGGTGGAGTGCACGCGCTACGCGACGGCAACCTGGATGTTTCCGAAGGCGAAGTTCATCTGCTGATGGGCGAAAACGGAGCGGGAAAGTCCACGCTCATGAAGATCGTCGCCGGCCTGTACCAGCGCGATGCGGGCGAAATGCTGTGGCGCGGACGAACGGCGTCCTTCGCCAGACCCTCCGAAGCGGCGGCCAACGGCGTGGCGATGGTGCACCAGGAATCGCTGCTCGCGCCGCATCTTTCGGTGGCCGAGAATATTTTTCTGGGACGGGAAGTGACCTCGGGAATCGGCTGGGTGCGGCGGCGCGCGATTGTGGAAAAGGCCGGGCACGTTATCTCCGAACTCGGTTTCCGCCTCGATCCGCAAGCGCGCGTAGGCAAGCTCAGCCCGGCGGGCAAACAACTGGTCGAGATTTGCCGCGCGGTGGCTCAAGGATCGAGCCTGTTGATCTTCGACGAGCCTACGTCTTCGCTTTCGGAAACGGAAACGCGCGAGGTCTTTCGCATCGTCCGCGAGCTTTGCCAGCGCAAAATCGGAGTCATTTACATCACCCACCGCTTGGAAGAATTGCGCTCGGTGGGCGATCGCGTGACAGTGCTGCGCGACGGCGTGACCGTCCACAGCGGCTCTTTGAGCGAATTGA